>NZ_JBFAQT010000022.1:0-106009 GCF_040678895.1 Kitasatospora sp. NPDC049258 | reverse complement strand
CGGACACTTCCTTCGAGCCACTCTCGTGAACTCTCCGGGCGCTTCGTTCTTTCGTGTTTCCCAGCCTAGCAGATGTTTTCCGCTCCGTTTTCCGGAGTTTCACTCACCAGCCGGCCGGTCCTTCGTGTTTCCAGCTTATCAGATGTTTTCCGTCCCGTTTCCGGGTCTTCCTCGTCCGATTCGCTTTCCGTCGGCCCGACCTGACGGCCTGTCCGACGTTTCAAACCTTAGCCGATCCCCGCCTCGAAAGGCGAATCCGGCCACAATCCATAAAAGCGCGCACGCCAATTCTCACGGGACGCGACAGAACACGCCCGATTGAATGGGAAGTGGTGGTTCAAAGGATTGGCCGCCCCGGGACCGTCCGCGTAGACACGTGTCCGGTGCTCCCAGCCGAGCGACTAGGGAACACTACCTGCGGTCCGCAGCCGATGCAAACCTCGGCCGACCCGAACGGCCGAGGGCCGCCCGGCGGGCCGAGCCGTCCTGTGACGGCGGGCGGGCCGGGCGGCCCTCGGTGCGGTCGGGCGCCGAGCGGATCGGCGGCCGGTGGGATCAGGAGTTGGTCGGGAAGCCCAGGTTGATCCCGCCGTGCGAGGGGTCGAGCCAGCGCTGGGTGACCACCTTGCCGCGGGTGAAGAACTGGACGCCGTCGGGGCCGTAGGCGTGGGCGTCGCCGAACAGCGAGGCCTTCCAGCCGCCGAAGGAGTAGTAGGCCACCGGGACCGGGATCGGCACGTTGATGCCGACCATCCCGACCTCGATCTCGTTCTGGAAGCGCCGGGCGGCGCCGCCGTCGTTGGTGAAGATCGCGGTGCCGTTGCCGTAGGGGTTGGAGTTGATGAGCTCCACGCCCTCCTCGTAGGAGGCGACCCGGACGACCGAGAGCACCGGGCCGAAGATCTCGTCGTTGTAGACCGACATGCCGGGCTTGACGCGGTCGAACAGGGTCGGGCCGAGCCAGAAGCCGTCGGTGGTCGGCGCGCCCGAGGCGTCCTCGCCGGCGATCGCGTGCTTGCGGCCGTCCACGCTGAGCTCGGCGCCGTCCGCGACACCGGACTCCACGTAGGAGGTGACCTTGTCGCGGTGCTGGCCGGTGACCAGCGGGCCCATCTCGGAGTCGCCGTTGCAGCCGGGGCCGACCTTGAGGGTGGCCATCCGGGCCTTGATCTTCTCGACCAGCTCGTCGCCGATCGGGTCGACGGCGACCAGGACGGACACGGCCATGCAGCGCTCGCCGGCCGCGCCGAAGCCGGCGTTGATGGCGGCGTCGGCGCTGAGGTCCAGGTCCGCGTCGGGGAGCACCAGCATGTGGTTCTTGGCGCCGCCGAGGGCCTGCACGCGCTTGCCGTACCGGGTGCCGGTCTCGTAGACGTAGCGGGCGATCGGGGTGGAGCCCACAAAGCTGACCGACTTGATGTCGGGGTGCTCGAGCAGGCGGTCG
The DNA here is from genome assembly GCF_040678895.1 of Kitasatospora sp. NPDC049258. Classification (NCBI taxonomy): domain Bacteria; kingdom Bacillati; phylum Actinomycetota; class Actinomycetes; order Kitasatosporales; family Streptomycetaceae; genus Kitasatospora; species Kitasatospora sp. NPDC049258. The sequence continues at coordinate 104,565 of NZ_JBFAQT010000022.1, read as the reverse complement.
ACCGCCACCTTGTCACCGTGGACGACGTTGAAGACGCCGTCCGGCAGGCCGGCCTCCTTCCACAGCTCGGCCATGAAGTTGGCCGCCGACGGGTCCTTCTCGGAGGGCTTCAGGACGACCGAGTTACCGGCCGCGATGGCGATCGGGAAGAACCACATCGGCACCATGGCCGGGAAGTTGAACGGCGAGATGATGGCGACCGGGCCGAGCGCCTGGCGGATCGAGTAGACGTCGACACCGGTGGAGGCCTGCTCGGTGAAGCCGCCCTTGACCAGCTGCGGGATGCCGCAGGCGTACTCCACGACCTCCTGGCCGCGGGCGAGCTCGCCGAGCGCGTCCGAGTGGACCTTGCCGTGCTCGGAGACGATGATCGCGGCCAGCTCGTCCTTGCGGGCGTTGAACAGCTCGCGGAAGTTGAAGAGCACCTGGGTCCGCTTGGCCACCGAGGCCGTGCGCCACTCCGCGAAGGCGGCGGACGCGGCCGCCACCGCCTGGTCGACCTCGGCGATCTCCGCGAAGTCGACCTGGCCGGAGACCTGACCGGTGGCCGGGTCGAAGATGTCGCCGCGCCGGGGCGCGGAGCCGGCGGTGGCGACGGGGGCGCCGCCGATCCAGTGGGTGATGTGCTTGCTCAAGGTCTTCTGCCTCCGAAGTCCGTACGGCGCAGCGCCGCCGGTACCGTGCCGGCGCCTCCCGGACGAGGGCCCGGGTGGCGGGAACACGGGGCTCCCGCGCTCAAGCTCCAGTCTGGTGACCGGGCGCGCCGGTCTCAACGAGCAGCATGACGGGGAACCGGGATTCACCCTTACAGGTCGTCGGGCGCCGGGCCGTCGGGTTCACCCTCCTGGGGGTCGGTCTCCTCCAGGTAGGGGTCGTGCAGGCCGTCGGGGAGGGCGAGCGTCTCCATCAGGTCCAGCCGGAGGTCCTGGGCCCAGTTCTGCGCCCAGGCCTGCAGCCCGGGCCGGCCGGGGCCGGTCAGCTCGGCGGCGCCTTCCAGCCGGTCGGCCAGCACGGTGGGCTGGAAGTCCTCGTCCAGTGCGCCGGCCAGCGCCAGCAGCTCGCCCTCGCGGAAGTGGTCGGTGAGGGCGTGGACGGCCACCAGGTCGGCGGGCAGGGCCCGGTCGCAGAGCTCCAGGACGGCGAGTCCGGCCGCGTCCGCCAGGGCGATCACCGGGACCGGGGCGTCCAGCAGCAGGGGTGGGTGGCGCAGCGGCTCCCGGCGCAGTTCGATCGGGCCGGTCGGGCCGGCCAGCTGGATCCGGCGGGGCGTGCCCGGTTCCTCGTGCGCGGGGTGACCGGCGGCGCGCAGGGTCTCGGCGAGTCCGCCGGCCAGTTCGGCCAGCGGGGGGCCTTCCGGGGAGACCAGGACCAGCCCGGTCGAACGGCCGACGGCCAGGCCGTGGGCGCGCAGGGCCTCGGTGCCGGCGAGGGCGAGGGCGTGCCGCAGGCAGTACGGCTGGGCGGTCGCCAGCAACTGCAGGTGCTCCTCGGCGAGCAGGCTCGGGGTCATGCCTCCAGTGTCGCGTCCGGGGCCGGCGGGCGCAGTGGCCACGGCCGCGCCGCGGTGATCGGGAGGCGGGCCAGGAGTGGCCGCCCGTGTCAGTCCGCGGGGCGGCCGAGGTGGTGGCGGGCGGCCGCGTCGTGCAGGGCGAGTTCCAGCAGGGCCGGGTCCACCAGGCGGCCCGAGCCGTCCGGGGGGACCAGCCAGCGCAGGCCGTGTCGTCGTCGGCCCGGGTGCGGCACGGCGACCCACAGGCCGTCGCCGGCCACCTTCACGCCGGTGCCGAACCACCGGGAGGCGGTGCCGACCGGGGTGAGGAAGCCGACCTGGCCGTGGCCGGCCAGGACCGGGCCGCCACCGGGGAGCCTGCGCAGGATGTCGAGTGCGGGCAGGCCGAGGCCGTCGGGGACGGAGAGCAGGTCCCAGTTCTGGCCGGCGGGCAGCAGCAGCACGGCCGAGCCGGCCCGGGCCCAGGTGCTGCGGCAGCCGGACGGGTCCGGGGCCGCATCGGCGAGCCAGTCGAGGGCGGCGTCGTGGGGGTTGCCGGGTGCCATGGTCGGTTCTCCCGCTCGGTAGGTGCTCATCGGGGAGAGAGAGCGGGTACGGGGCCGGCTCTTACACGGGTGCTGCGGGCGGAAGGGGAGGGCGGGGAAAGGGACGTGGGGCGCATCCGGGAGTGGATGCGCCCCAGCGGGCCGGATCGGCGGGCCTGCACGGCGGCTTCGGCACGGCGGCTTCGGCACGGCGGCTTCAGCGCGGCGGCTTCGGCACGGCGGCTTCAGCGCGGCGGCCCCGGCGTGTCAGCTGTCGAAGCCGAGGCCGAGCCGGTCGAGCGTTCGCAGCCAGAGGTTGCGGCGGCCGCCGTTGTGGTCGGCGCGGTCCAGCGACCACTTGGTGATCTCGATGCCGGCCCAGCGGACCGGCTCGGGCGGGAACGGCAGCGGCTTGCTGCGGACCATCTCCAGCGAGGTGCGCTCGGTCAGCTCGCCGGCCAGCAGGTCGAGCATCACCTCGGCGCCGTAGCGGGTGGCGCCCACCCCGAGGCCGGTGAACCCGGCGGCGTACGCGACCTTGCCGCGGTACGCGGTGTCGAAGAAGGCCGAGAACCGCGTGCAGGTGTCGATCGCGCCGCCCCAGGCGTTGGTGAAGCGGACGCCTTCGAGCTGCGGGAAGGTCTCGAAGAAGTGCCGCGCGAGGGTGCGGAAGGTCTCGGGCCGCTGGTCGTACTCGGCCCGGACCTTCCCGCCGAAGTTGTAGATGGCGTCGTAGCCGCCCCAGAGGATGCGGTTGTCCCCGGAGAGCCGGAAGTAGTGGAACTGGTTGGCGCTGTCGCCGAGGCCCTGGCGCCCGCTCCAGCCGATCGAGGCGAGCTGCTCGGCGTTGAGCGGCTCGGTCATCAGCGCGTAGTCGTACACCGGGGCGAGGTACGGGCGCACCCGCTTGAGCAGGGACGGGAACACGTTGGTGCCGAGTGCGACCCGCCGGGCGAAGACCCGGCCGTACGGGGTCCGGACCGCCATGCCGCTGCCCTGCTCGGCAAGGTCGGTGGCCCGGGTGTGCTCGAAGATCCGGACGCCCTGGGCCAGGCAGGCGGCCTTCAGTCCCCAGGCCAGCTTGGCCGGGTGGACCATCGCCACGCCGTCCTTGTCCCAGATCCCGCCGAGGAAGGTCGGCGAGTCGACCTCGCGGCGCAGCTCGTCGGCGTCCAGCACGGTGAGGTCCAGGCCGAACTCGGCGACGGCCTCGGCGACCTCGTGCAGCTCCGCCAGCTGGTGCGGCTGGGTGGCGACGTCGATCTCGCCGGTGCGCTCCCACTCGCAGTCGATGCCGTAGCGCTTGACCGCGTCCTCGATGGCCTGGAGGTTGGCCGCGCCCTGGCGCTCCAGCTCGGCGAGTTCGCCGGGCCAGCGCTGGAGGCCGTTGCCGAAGCCGTGGGTGAGGCTGGCCGCGCAGAATCCGCCGTTGCGCCCTGAGGCGGCCCAGCCGACCTCGTGCCCCTCGACCAGGACGACGTCCAGCGAGGGGTCGCGCTCCTTGGCGATCAGCGCGGTCCACAGGCCGGAGTAGCCGCCGCCGACCACCAGCAGGTCGCACCGGGTGTCACCGACCAGCGCGGGCAGGGCCTGCGGGCGGCCCGGGTCCTCCAGCCAGAAGGGGGTCGGCTGGGCGTCACTGAGCGCACGGGCGGAGTCCATGCTCTATCAGCTACTTTCTGGTCATCGATTGGTGTCGTGCGGCCTGACGGGAGTCGTGTCAGGCGCGCGCCTTTCGCCGGTTGCCGATCGCCTGGCCGACGACGGTCAGCACCACCGCGGCGAGGAACATCGCGGTACCGATCACATTGACCTGAACCGGGATGCCACGCTGGGAGGCGCCCCAGACGAACATCGGGAAGGTGACCGTGGTCGGTCCCGAGTTGAACTGGGTGATGATGAAGTCGTCGAAGGAGAGCGCGAAGCTGAGCAGCGCGCCGGCCGCGATGCCGGGGGCGGCGAGCGGCAGGGTGATCTTGAGGAAGGTCTGCAGCGGGGTGGCGTAGAGGTCCTGGGCGGCCTGTTCCAGCCGGGGGTCCATGCTCATCACGCGGGCCTTGACCGCGGTCACCACGAAGCTGAGGCAGAACATGATGTGCGCGATCAGGATCGTGGTGAAGCCGAACGGGATCCGCATGTTGAGGAAGAGGGTGCCGAGCGAGGCGGCCATCACGACCTCGGGCATGGCCATCGGCAGGAAGATCAGCGCGGTGGTGGCGGAGCGGCCGCGGAAGCGGTAGCGGGCCAGCGCGAAGGCGACCATGGTGCCGAGCACGGTGGCGCCGAGGGTGGCCAGGGCGGCCAGCTTCAGGCTGAGGGTGAGCGAGCCGCACATGTCGGCGACGCCGCAGGGATCGGTCCAGGCGTCGGTGGAGAACTCCTGCCACTCGTAGTTGAACTTGCCCACGGGCTTGTTGAACGAGAAGGCGAGCACCACCAGGTTCGGCAGGACCAGGTAGGCGAGGGCGAGGATGCCGGCCAGGACCACGAGGTTCCGGCGGATCCATCCGATGGTTCGGGTCATCAGACCAGTTCCTCCGTTCCGGCCTTCTTCATGTAGACCGTCACCATCCCCAGGATCAGGGCCATCAGGATGAAGCTCAGGGCTGCCGCGGTCGGGTAGTCGAGCACGTTCAGGAACTGCTTCTGGATGCCGTTGCCGACCATCTGCTCGCTCGGCGAACCGAGCAGCTGGGCGTTGATGTAGTCGCCGGAGGCCGGGATGAAGGTGAGCAGGGTGCCGGCCACCACGCCGGGCAGCGAGATCGGGAAGGTCACCTTGCGGAAGGTGGTGAACGGCCGGGCGTACAGGTCGCCGGCGGCCTCGTGCAGCCGGGGGTCGATCCGCTCCAGGGACGTGTAGAGCGGAAGGATCATGAACGGCAGGAAGTTGTAGGTGAGACCGCAGACCACCGCGAGCGGGGTGGCCAGCACCCGGTGCCCGGAGGTCAGGCCGAGTGCGTCGCTGATGTCCAGCAGGTGCAGCGTGTTGAGGGCGCCGACCACGACGCCGCCGTCCGAGAGGATGGTCTTCCAGGCGAGCGTGCGGATCAGGAAGCTGGTGAAGAACGGGGCGATCACCAGGATCAGGATGACGTTGCGCCAGCGCTTGCTCGCCTTGAAGGCGATCGTGTAGGCGAGCGGGTAGCCGATGGCCAGGCAGAGCACGGTCGCGGTGGCCGCGTACGAGAACGAGCGGACGAAGTGCCACTTGTACTCGACCAGCGCGTCCCAGTAGGTGGCGACGTGCCAGGTGACCTTGAAGCCCTCCTCCAGCGAACCGGTCTGCAGGGAGGTGGAGCCCTGGTAGACCATCGGCACCGCGAAGAAGACCACCAGCCAGGCGATGCCGGGCAGCAGCAGCCAGTACGGGGTCAGCCGGCGGCGGGTGCGCTTCGGTTCGGCGAGCGGGACGACCTGGGGTGGCGCGGCCTCGGTGGTGGTGGTCATGCCGCCGCCTCCCCGGTGCCGGCGTCGATCGCCTGGGTGGCGTCCATGCCGAAGGAGTGGGCCGGGTTCCAGTGCAGGACGACCGGGGCGCCGGCGGCTATCCGGATGTCGCGGTCCATGTTCTGCTCGAACACCGCGAGCTCCTGGCCGGTCTCGGCGCGCACCACGTACTGGGTGGAGACGCCGATGAAGCTGGAGTCGACCACCGTGCCGGCGACCTGGTTGCGGCCCTCGGCCACCGGGCTGTCGGCGTGCGCGATGGTGATCTTCTCGGGCCGGATGCCCAGGTGGACCTTGGTCGCCTCGGTGGCGCAGCGGGCCTTCGGCAGCGCCAGCCGGACCCCGGAGGCGCTCAGCAGCAGGTCCTCGCCCGAGCGCCCGGTGACCTCGGCGGGGATCAGGTTGGACTGGCCGAGGAAGTTGGCCACGAACGTGGAGGCCGGGTTCTCGTAGAGGTCGGCGGGGGCGCCGAGTTGCTCGATCCGGCCGCCGTTCATCACCGCGATGGTGTCGGCCATGGTCATGGCCTCCTCCTGGTCGTGGGTGACGTGGACGAAGGTGATGCCGACCTCGGTCTGGATCCGCTTGAGTTCGAGCTGCATCTGGCGGCGCAGCTTGAGGTCGAGGGCGCCGAGCGGCTCGTCGAGCAGCAGCACCTGCGGGTGGTTGATCAGCGCCCGGGCGACCGCGACGCGCTGCTGCTGGCCGCCGGAGAGCTGGTGCGGCTTGCGCCGCGCGAGCGGGCCGAGCTCGACCAGGTCGAGCATCTCCTCGACCTGCTTCCTGACGTCCTTGCGGCCGCGGCGGCGCAGACCGAAGGCGACGTTCTCGAAGATGTCCAGGTGCGGGAAGAGCGCGTAGCTCTGGAAGACGGTGTTCACCGGGCGCTTGTACGGGGGTAGCGCGGTGACGTCCTGGCCGCCGATCAGGACGGTGCCGCTGCTGGGCTCCTCCAGGCCGGCGATCATGCGCAGGGTGGTGGTCTTGCCGCAGCCCGAGGCGCCGAGCAGGGCGAAGAACGACCCCTGCGGCACGGTGAGGTCCAGCGGGTGGACGGCGGTGGAGGCGCCGTAGGTCTTGCTGATGCCGGTGAGGCGAACGTCTCCGCCGGCGGCCGCGGTGTCGCGCAGCTGCTCCGTCATGGTGTCCCTCTGTCAGATGCCGTACGGGGTGCCCGGAGGCCGAGTGGGGTCAGGCGCCGATCAGCTTGGAGAACTTGTCCTCGAAGTCGCTCTCCTCGGCCTCGGTGAGGCTGCGGAAGGCGTGCACCTTGGCGGCCATCTCCGGGGTGGGGATCACCAGCGGGTTGGCGGCCGTGTCCGGGTCGAGCGCGGCGAGCTCCTCCTGGACGCCGGTGACCGGCGAGACGTAGCCGATCCCGGCCGTCAGCTCGGCTGCGATCTTCGGCTGGTAGTAGAAGTCGATCAGCAGTTCGGCGTTCTTCTTGTGCTGGGCCTTGGCGGGTATCAGCAGGTTGTCGGTCGAGGCGACGTAGCCGTGGTCCGGGATGACGAACTCGATGTCGGGGTTGTCGGCGCGCAGCTGGATCAGGTCGCCGCCCCAGGCGACGCAGGCCGCGATGTCGCCGGAGGACAGCTCCTGGCCGTAGTCGTTGCCGGTGAACTTGCGGATCTGCTTGCTGTCCACCGCCTTCTGCAGCCGGTGGATCGCGGCGTCGTAGTCGTCCGCGGTGAACTTCGCCGGGTCCTTGCCCATCTCCAGCAGGACCATCCCGACCGTGTCGCGCATCTCGGAGAGGAAGGTGACCCGGCCCTTCAGCTCGGGGTCGTCCAGCAGCTGGGTGACGCTGGTGACGGCCTTCCCGCCGGTGGCCTTCTTGTTGTAGGCCACCACCACCTGGATGCCGGCCCAGGGGTAGGAGTACAGCCGGTTCGGGTCCCAGTCCGGGGCCCGGAAGCGGTCCTCCAGGTTGGTGATGGCGTGGGTGAGGTTGGCGGGGTCGAGCCGCTGCGCCCAGCCGAGCCGGATCAGCCGGGCGGCCATCCAGTCGGTCAGCACCATCAGGTCCCGGCCGGTGTCCTGACCGGACGCCAGCTGGGGCTTGACCTTGCCGAAGAACTCGACGTTGTCGTTGACGTCCTCGGTGTAGCGGACCTTGATGCCGGTGGCGGTCTGGAACTCGTCGAGGGTGGCGTGCTTCTGCTCGTCCTGCGCGTCCACGTCGATGTAGAGCGGCCAGTTGGAGAAGTTCACCACCTTCTCCTCGTCGGAGTGGTCCGGGGCGGCGACCGCGTCACCGGTGGCAGAGCTCCTGGCCGGCGGGATCCCGCAGGCGGCGAGGGTGCCGGCGCCGGCCGCGACCACCGAGGCCTGCAGCAGCGCCCGCCGGGTCAGTGCGGCCCGGCCGCTGGTCAGACTGCGTTGCCAGGCCTTGCGGACCGGATCCGGCAGGCTGCCGGTGATCTCGTTGAGCTCCATGCGGGGACACCCTCCTGGGGGAAGAGGACAGGAGACGACAGGGGATTATCTGTCTCCGAAGATCGTGCGGTGCCAGTCCTTGCGGGCCACCGCCGTGGTGTCGAACATGACGTGCTTGACCTGCGTGTACTCGTCCAGCGAGTACTGCGACATGTCCTTGCCGTAGCCGGAGGACTTGTAGCCGCCGTGCGGCATCTCGCTGATGATCGGGATGTGGTCGTTGACCCACACGCAGCCCGCGGCGATCTCCCGGGTGGCGCGCAGCGAGCGGTGCACGTCGGTGGTCCAGGCCGAGGCCGCCAGGCCGTACGGGGTGTCGTTGGCCAGCCGCAGGCCTTCGTCGTCGCTCTCGAAGGGCAGCACCACCAGCACCGGGCCGAAGATCTCGCCCTGCACCACCTCGCTGTCCTGGGCGACGCCGGTGATCAGGGTCGGCCGGTAGTAGGCGCCGCGGGTGAGGTCGGTGCCGTCGTGCCCGGTGTCCGGGGCCTGACCGCCCGTCACGATGGTGGCGCCGTAGCCGCGGGCGCGTTCGACGAAGCCGGCCACCCGGTCCCGGTGGGTGTACGAGACCAGCGGGCCGAGGTCGGTCTGCGGGTTGAGCGGGTTGCCGAGCCGGATCGCGGCGAACAGCTCGGCCACCCCGGCCACGAAGGCCTCGTACAGCGGGCGCTGCACGTAGGCGCGGGTGGCGGCGGTGCAGTCCTGGCCGCTGTTGATCAGCGAGGCGGCGGCCGCGCCGTGCACGGCGGCCTCCAGGTCGGCGTCGTCGAAGACCACGAACGGGGCCTTGCCGCCGAGCTCCAGATGGGTGCGCTTGACGGTGGCGGTGGCCAGCTCGGCGACCCGCTTGCCGACCGGGGTGGAGCCGGTGAAGGAGACCATCGCGACGTCGGGGTGCGAGATCAGGTGCTCGCCGGCCGGGCGGCCGGCGCCGGTGACCACGTTGACCACGCCGTCGGGGATGCCCGCCTCGGTGCAGGCCCGGGCGAACATCAGCGAGGTCAGCGGGGTCAGCTCGGCGGGCTTGAGCACGATGGTGTTGCCGGCCGCGATCGCCGGGAGGATCTTCCAGGCGGCCATCTGCAGCGGGTAGTTCCACGGGGAGATGGAGCCCACCACGCCGATCGCCTCGCGGCGCACGTAGGAGGTGTGGTCACCGGAGTACTCGCCGGCCGCCTTGCCCTCCAGGTTGCGGGCCGCGCCCGCGAAGAAGGCGGTGTTGTCGACCGTGCCGGGTACGTCGAACTCGGTGGCGAGCTTGATCGGCTTGCCGGTCTGGGCGCTCTCCGTCCGGGCGAACTCCTCGGCCCGCTCGCCGAGGATCGCGGCCAGCTTCAGCAGCGCCTCGGAGCGCGCGCCGGGGGTGGCGCGGGACCACTCGGGGAAGGCGGCCTTCGCGGCGGCCACCGCGGTGTCCACGTCTCCCGTGGAGGCGAGCCGGACCTGCTGCACGACGCTGCCGTCGGCCGGGTTGACGACCTGGAAGGGCTCCGTGCCGGTGCCTTCGGTCAGCCGGCCCGCGATGTACTGCGCGCCCGCGCTGAAGTCGGTCAGGTCCATCTGTTCCTCCATGTGCCCGATGATTCGACGGCAGCGGCGTGGGGGTGCCGCTGCCGTCATGCTGCACGCGCCGACGGGTCCGGCCCGGTACTGCGCCGGGCGCGGCTGGTCGAGTCGCGCTAGCAGCATCGGTCGGCCCGCGAGGTCTGATCGCCGGGATTGCGCGATCCTGACAGGCGCGGCCGGTGGCCACAAGGGATTCCGCTGTTGCCATCTGGTTACGCGACGGATTCCGGCGGAATCGGCCGCAGGCTGCCACTGCCGACCCGCTGACGATGCCCGTTCCGGTGACCGGGTGACAAGGGTCACTGCGACAGGGCGGGCGCCGAGCGCCTTACAGGGTGCAAGGCCGCATCGGTGTGACAAGGCGTCGTGGCGATGGATGATTTACCTGACACTCTGATCAGTAGGAGGACCTGCGATGCTCCCCACCGTCGCCCGCGTGCTCGACCTGGACGTGATGCGGCGCGGCCTGCCCCAGGTGGTGGCCGGCGCGGAGCACCTGGAGCGCCCGATCCGCTGGGTGCACGTCAGCGAACTGCCCGACGTCGCCGGTGTGCTGCAGGGCGGCGAGCTGGTGCTCAGCACCGGGATCGCACTGCCGGAGGACCGCGAGGGCCTGGCCCGGTACGTCCGGGAGCTGGCCGAGGTGGGGGTCGCCGGGCTGGTCATCGAGTTCGGGCGGCGCTACTTCGACTCGCTGCCGCGCGCCCTGGTGCACGCCGCCGAGCAGCGCGGGCTGCCGCTGATCGTGCTCCGCCGCGAGCTGCGCTTCGTCGCCGTCACCGAGGCGGTGCACGCGCTGGTGGTCAACGCCCAGCTGGAGCAGCTGCGCACCTCCGAGACGGTGCACCAGATCTTCAACGAGCTGGCCACCGAGGGCGCCGAGCCGGGCGAGGTGGTCCGCCAGGTCGCCCAGCTGGCCGGTGCGCCGGTGGTGCTGGAGAACCTCGCCCACCAGGTGCTGGCCCACGACCCGGCCGGCCGCCCGGAGGCCGAGCTGCTGGAGGGCTGGGAGCGCCGCTCCCGCGGGGTCCGCCCGCCCGGCCGGACCGGGCACGACCCGCGCAGCGGCTGGCTGGTCACCACGGTCGGTGCCCGCGGACAGGACTGGGGCCGTCTGGTCCTGGTCGACGACCCGGGCCCGCTCCCGGAGGGCGTGGCGCACCGGCACACCATGCTGCTGGAGCGCGGGGCGGCCACCCTCGCACTCAACCGGCTGGTGCTGCGCGACCGGGAGAGCCTGGAGCGGCAGACCCACCGCACCCTGCTCGCCGGCATCCTGACCCACGCGCTGACCGTCTCCGAGGTGGCACTGCGGGCGCAGGCGCTGGGGGTGCCGCTGGAGGGCCGCCGGCTGGTCGGTGTGGTGCTGCGGCAGCGCCAGGGCCCCATCCCGGCCGCGCTGGAGGCCCAGGCCCGGCTGCGGGACTTCACCGAGCTGGCGGCCACCGCGATCCGCGCCGCCCGGCTGTCCGCGCTGGTCGGCGCGTTCGACGACGAGGGCGTGGGGCTGCTGATCGCGCTCGGCTCCCAGCAGGACGAGCACGCGGCCCTGGAGACCTTCGCCGCCGCGCTGCGCAAGCTGCTGGCCGAGGCCACCCGCGACCCGGCCGTGCCGGCGCCGCACCCGGTGATCGCCGTGGGCTCCTCGGTCGGCTCGGTCCGGGACGCCCGGCGCACCCTGCTGGAGGCCACCCAGGTCGCCGACGCCGCCCTGCACGACGCCCCCGGCGGCCGGGCCGCCGCGTACTACCGGCTGCCCGACGTCCGGCTGCGCGGGCTGCTGCACCTGCTGCGCGACGACGAGCGGCTGCAGACCTACGTGGAGCGCGAGCTCGGCCCGCTGCTCGCGTACGACGCCGAGCACGGTGGGCAGTTGGTGCGGATGCTGCGGATCTACCTGGAGCAGGGTCGCAACAAGTCCGCCGCGGCGGACGCGGCGCACCTGTCCCGCCCCTCGTTCTACGACCGGCTGCACAAGGTCGAGCGGATCCTCGGGGTCGACCTCGACCAGGTCGAGTCCTGCCTGTCGCTGCACGTGGCACTGCTGGCCCTGGACGCGGTGCGCCGCTGAGCGCGGTCGCGGCGGTCCGGAAGGGTCGCCGCGAGCGGCACGGTCGCCGCGTTCCAGGACGGCCGACGGCCCCGGGCAGCGTTGCCCGGGGCCGTCGTGCGCGGAGGGGGGTCGTGGTCAGACGGTGTGCGCGTCGGCCACGGTGAGGGCCTCGTCGAGGACCGCCAGGCCGGCCTTGGCCTCCTCCTCGGTGACGGTGCACGGCGGCACCACGTGGAAGCGGTTCATGTTGACGAACGGCCACAGACCGCGCTGCTTGCAGGCGGCGGCCAGCTCGGCCATCGGCGCGTTGGCGGCGCCGGCCGCGTTGTACGGCACCAGCGGCTCGCGGGTCCCGCGGTCCTTCACCAGGTCGAGCGCCCAGAACACGCCCAGGCCGCGGACCTCGCCGATCGACGGGTGACGCTCCGCCAGCTCGCGCAGGCCCGGACCGAGCACGTTCTCGCCGATGTGCTTGGCGTTCTCCACGATGCCCTCCTCGGCCATCGTGTTGATGGTCGCCACCGCGGAGGCGCAGGCCAGCGGGTGGCCCGAGTAGGTCAGGCCGCCCGGGAACGGGCGCTCGGCGAAGGTCGCGGCGATCTCGGCCGAGATCGCCACGCCACCGAGCGGCACGTAGCCGGAGTTGACGCCCTTGGCGAAGGTCAGCAGGTCCGGGGTGATCCCCCAGTGGTCGGCGGCGAACCACTCACCGGTCCGGCCGAAGCCCGCCATCACCTCGTCCAGGATGAAGACGATGCCGTGGCGGTCGCAGATCTCCCGGACCCCGGCCAGGTAGCCGGCGGGCGGGATCAGGATGCCGGCGGTGCCGACCACGGTCTCCAGGATGATCGCGGCGACGGTGGCCGGGCCCTCGAAGGCGAGCACCTGCTCCAGGTGGGCCAGCGCGCGCTCGCACTCCTGCGCCTCGTTCTCGGCGTGGAAGTTGGAGCGGTAGGCGTAGGGGCCCCAGAAGTGCTTGATGCCGGAGACGCCGGTCTCGTTGGCCCAGCGCCGGGGGTCGCCGGTCAGCGCGATCGCGTTGGCGGTGGCGCCGTGGTACGAGCGGTAGGTGGAGAGCACCTTCTGCCGGCCGGTGTGCAGCCGGGCCATCCGGATGGCGTTCTCGTTGGCCTCGGCGCCGCCGTTGGTGAAGAAGATCTTGTCGAGGTCCCCGGGGGTGCGCTCGGCGATCAGCCGGGCCGCCTCGCTGCGCGGCTCCACCGCGAAGCCGGGGGCGATGGTGCAGAGCTTCGCCGCCTGCTCCTGGATCGCCGCGACCACCTTCGGGTGCTGGTGGCCGATGTTGGTGTTCACCAGCTGCGAGGAGAAGTCCAGGTAGCGGTTGCCGTCGTAGTCCCAGAAGTAGGAACCCTCGGCACCGGCCACCGCGAGGGGGTCGATCAGCGCCTGGGCGGACCACGAGTGGAAGACGTGCGCGCGGTCGGCGGCCTTGACGGCCTGCCCGGCAGCCGAGTCAGCAGTGGGGATGCTCATGCGGCAAGCCTAGGGAAATCCACCACGCGGATGCAGTTGCATCTTGTCAGGCGGTCCTCGCGTCGGCCGACATGCTGACAGGTACCGCGGGCGGGCCCACGCGCGTACGCCAGGGGCGCGGGGAGCCGTGCTGCTCCCCGCGCCCCTGGCACGTACCGGTGACGACCCGCTCGGATCGCGGTATCAGATCTCAGATCGCGGTCATCACGTGCTTCACCCGGGTGTAGTCCTCGAAGCCGTACGAGGAGAGGTCCTTGCCGTAGCCCGACTTCTTGAACCCGCCGTGCGGCATCTCCGCCACCAGCGGGATGTGGGTGTTGATCCAGACGCAGCCGAAGTCCAGCCGGCGCGACATCCGCATGGCGCGGGCGTGGTCCTTGGTCCACACCGAGGAGGCCAGCGCGTAGTCCACCCCGTTGGCGTAGCCGACCGCCTGGTCCTCGTCCGAGAACTTCTGCACGGTGATGACCGGGCCGAAGACCTCGTTCTGGATGATCTCGTCGTCCTGGTTCAGCCCGGAGACCACGGTCGCGGCGTAGAAGTAGCCCACGTCGCCGACCCGGTGGCCACCGGCCTCGACCTTGGCGTGGGAGGGAAGGCGCTCGATGAAGCCCGCCACCTGCTTCAGCTGGTTGGCGTTGTTCAGCGGGCCGTACAGCACGTCCTCGTCGTCGATCCCACCGGTCTTCGTCTCGCTCGCCGCCTTGGCCAGCGCCGACACGAACGCGTCGTGGATCGACTCGTGCACCAGCACGCGGGTGGCGGCGGTGCAGTCCTGGCCGGCGTTGAAGTAGCCGGCCACCGAGATGCCCTCGACGGCCTCGGCGATGTCGGCGTCCTCGAAGACCACGACCGGGGCCTTGCCGCCGAGCTCCAGGTGGACCCGCTTGACGTCCTTGGCCGCCGACTCCGCGACCTGGATGCCGGCGCGGACCGAGCCGGTGATGGAGGCCATCGCCGGGGTGCGGTGCTCGACCATCAGGCGGCCCGTCTCGCGGTCGCCGCAGATCACGTTGAACACACCCGCCGGCAGGTCGAGGTCGCGCAGCACGCCGCCGATGATCTCGGCCAGCAGCACGGTGGAGGCCGGGGTGGTGTCCGAGGGCTTGAGTACCACAGTGTTGCCCGCGGCGATGGCCGGGGCGAACTTCCACACCGCCATCATCATCGGGTAGTTCCACGGGGCGACCTGGGCGCAGACGCCGACCGGCTCACGCCGGACGATCGAGGTCATGCCGTCCATGTACTCGCCCGCGGCCTTGCCCTCCAGCAGGCGGGCGGCGCCGGCGAAGAAGCGCAGCTGGTCCACCATCGGACCGATCTCCTCGGAGAGGGTCAGCCCGCGCGGCTTGCCGGTGTTGCGACACTCGGCGTCCACGATCTCCTCGGCCCGCGCCTCGACCGCGTCCGCGATCTTCAGCAGGAGCTTCTGCCGGGTGCTCGGGGTGGCGTCGCGCCAGGCCGGGAACGCGGCGTCGGCGGCGGCCATCGCGGCGTCCACATCGGCCTCACCGGACAGCGGCGACGTCGCGTACACCTCGCCGGTGGTGGGGTCGATCACGTCCAGGGTGCGGCCGTCGGCCGCATCGACGAACTCACCGTTGATGTAGTTGCGCAGCGTACGAAGCTCGCTCACGGGTCTCTCCTACGGTCTGGCCTGCGGCGTTGCAGTTCCGGCGCCAGGGTACTCCGGCACCGCGCGAGGCGGACCCGACGAAACGGCAGGTCCGCTGTCCACATGTGGACGTGTTCACGCCTCCGCGTGTACCTGATCAGGCTACCCCGAGAGCTGGCGGTATCGACAGGTCTTCCGGAGAAGACCCACGCAATCCGTATCGATTTTTGAAAACAGCGACGAAATCAGCAGCACGTTGGGTTGCGCGACCGGACCGGATCAGGCACAGTGGCGACGTGGCCAACCGCGACCGGAACGCCAGCGTTCCCCTCGACGCCGCCTCCAAGGCGATCATCGAGCAGCTCCAGGAGGACGGGCGCCGCCCGTACGCCGCCATCGGCAAGGCCGTCGGCCTTTCGGAGGCAGCCGTGCGCCAGCGGGTCCAGAAGCTGCTCGATCAAGGCGTGATGCAGATCGTCGCCGTCACGGACCCGCTCACCGTCGGATTCACCCGTCAGGCGATGGTCGGCATCCGGATCGAAGGCGATGTCGAGCCCGTCGCCGACGCGCTGGCCGCCCTCGACGAGGTCGACTACGTGGTCTGCACCGCAGGCTCGTTCGACCTGCTGGCCGAGCTGGTCTGCGAGGACGACGAGCACCTGCTCGAAATGATCAACAAGCGCATCCGCGCGCTTCCCGGCGTGCGGAGCACCGAGAGCTTCGTTTATCTGAAGCTCCGGAAACAGACCTACACCTGGGGCACCCGATGAGCGCCGACCCGGCACAGAAGGACCTTTCGAAGACCGCCTACGACCACCTGTGGATGCACTTCACCCGCATGTCGTCGTACGAGAACTCCCCCGTGCCGACCATCGTGCGCGGCGAGGGCACCTACGTCTTTGACGACAAGGGCAAGAAGTACCTCGACGGCCTGGCCGGCCTGTTCGTCGTGCAGGCGGGCCACGGCCGCGAGGAGCTGGCCGAGGCCGCCGCCAAGCAGGCCAAGGAGCTCGCCTTCTTCCCGGTGTGGAGCTACGCCCACCCGAAGGCCGTGGAGCTGGCCGAGCGCCTCGCCAACTACGCCCCCGGTGACCTCAACAAGGTCTTCTTCTCCACCGGTGGTGGCGAGGCCGTCGAGACCGCCTGGAAGCTCGCCAAGCAGTACTTCAAGCTGACCGGCAAGCCGACCAAGTACAAGGTCATCTCGCGCGCCGTCGCCTACCACGGCACCCCGCAGGGCGCCCTGTCGATCACCGGCCTGCCGGGCCTGAAGGCCCCGTTCGAGCCGCTGGTGCCGGGCACCCACAAGGCCCCGAACACCAACATCTACCGCGCCCCGGCCTTCCTGGCCGGCCCCGACGGCACGGTGGACCCGGAGGCCTACGGCCGCTGGTGCGCGGACGAGATCGAGGTGGCCATCCTCAACGAGGGTGCCGACACCGTCGCCGCCGTCTTCGTCGAGCCGGTGCAGAACGCCGGCGGCTGCTTCCCGCCGCCGCCCGGGTACTTCCAGCGCCTGCGCGAGATCTGCGACCGCCACGACGTGCTGCTGGTCTCGGACGAGGTCATCTGCGCCTTCGGCCGCCTGGGCACCATGTTCGGCGCCGACAAGTTCGGCTACCAGCCCGACATGATCACCTGCGCCAAGGGCATGACCTCGGGCTACTCCCCGATCGGCGCCACGATCATCTCGGACCGCCTGGCGGAGCCGTTCTACAAGGGTGACAACACCTTCCTGCACGGCTACACCTTCGGCGGCCACCCGGTCTCCTCCGCGGTGGCGCTGGCCAACCTCGACATCTTCGAGCGCGAGGGCCTGAACCAGCACGTGCTGGACAACGAGGCCAACTTCCTCGGCACCCTGAACAAGCTGCGCGACCTGCCGATCGTCGGCGACGTCCGCGGCAACGGCTTCTTCTACGGCATCGAGCTCGTGAAGGACAAGGTCACCAAGGAGTCGTTCAACGACGACGAGGTCGAGCGCGTGCTCTACGGCTTCCTGTCGAAGGCGCTCTTCGACAACGGCCTGTACTGCCGCGCCGACGACCGTGGCGACCCGGTGGTCCAGCTGGCCCCGCCGCTGATCTCGAACCAGTCGACCTTCGACGAGATCGAGCAGATCCTGCGGACCAGCCTCACCGACGCCTGGGCCAAGCTCTGACCTTCCGCCCACCCTCCGCCGCCAGGGCGGTCCCGGCCTCCGGGACCGCCCTGCGGTGCGTTCCAGGCCCACCTTCTTTCGGACCTGCGGTGGATTTCCGGACCCAACACGCCGGAAAGGCACCGTTTTGCCCATGAATGGGTCAGTGTGCCGCAACCATGGAGCGCCCCGGTCGTTCTAATCTGACGACTGTCATATCCCTGCGCAGCCATCAGGATGGAACCTCATGTCAGCGGCCCCGCCCGACAACGACGTGCTGTGGGCCCGGGGGATCGTCAAGTCCCACGACGGCACCCCCGCCCTGCGCGGCGTCTCGCTCGGCGTCCGGGAGGGCGAGGTGCTCGCCGTCACCGGCCCGCGCGGCTCCGGCAAGAGCACCCTGCTCGGCTGCCTGTCGGCCCTGGTCCCGGTCGACGAGGGCGAGGTGTGGTTCAACAGCGGCCCCGTACACACCCTCTCCCGGGCCGGACGGGAACGGCTGCGCCGCGAGCGTTTCGGCTTCGTCGGCTCCGAGCCGCACCTGGTCCCGGAACTGACGGCCCGGGAGAACGTCGCGCTGCCCCTGCTGCTGGCCGGGGCCGGGCACAAGGCCGCGTACGGGGCGGCCGGCGACTGGCTCGAGCGCCTGGACGTGGCCGACTGCGCCGCCCGCCGGCCCGCCGAACTGGTCCAGAGCCAGCGCCAGCGGATCGCCGTCGCCCGGGCGCTGGCCCCGCTGCCGACCGTGGTGTTCGCCGACGACCCGACCGCACCGCTGCACCGCGAGGCGCAGGACCAGGTGCTGCGGATACTCGCCAGCGCCGCCCGCTCCCACCAGCTGACCCTGGTGCTGGCCAGCCACGACCCGGAGGCCGCCCGCTACGCCGACCGCACCGTCGCCCTGGTGGACGGCCGGCTGACCGGCCCGGTCGCCGCGGTGCCGGCGCGGACCGCGTCTGCGGTCCCGGCCGGGCACTGAGGGAGGTCGGCCGTGCTGTACCTCAGACTGGCCCGGGGCTACCGGACCCTCGACCTCGGCCGCTGGCTGCTCACCGCGGCCGCCGCCGCGGTGCTCGCGGCCTTCCTGCTGCGAGCGCTCGGCCGGGCGCTCGGCGACCCAGCCGGCGCCTCGCTGCCCCGGCTGCTCTGGTGCCTGCCGCCGCTGGCCGCGGTGAGCTGGCTGGCCGCCGTCACCGCCCGCGCGGTGCCGGTCCAGCGTCCCGAGCGGATCGCCGGGCTGACCGCCGCGGGCGCCGGCACCGGACGGATCCGGGCCCTGATCGCCGGCGAGACCGCGCTCGCCTGCGTCCTCGGCAGCGGCTTCGCCCTGCTGCTCTTCCTGGTGCTCCGCAACGACATCGCCGACGCCTCGCTCGCCGCCGACCTGGGGATGGGTACACCGCTGCCCACCGCGGCCCCGGTCACCCTGCTCGCGCTGGTCCCGCTGGTCGGCGGGCTCGCCGCCGCGGGCGCCGTGAACTCCCCCGAGCAGCTGGTCGGCCGGCCGGCCGAGACCTCGGCACCGGCCTTCCACCCCCTGCGGATCGCTCTGCCGCTCGGCCTCACCGTGGTCGGATTCGCCCTGGAGCTGTACGGGCTGCGCCCCGGCGCCGCCCAGGACGGTCGGCCGATCGACCTGCCCGCCGGGATGGGCTCCGCCAGTTCCGCGCTGCTGATCGGCTGGTCCTTCGCCGCGCTCGGCCTGGCCCTGCTCACCGGCCCACTGCTGGCGCTCACCGGCCGGCTGCTCGCACTCGGCCGGCCCACCCCGCTGCGGCTGCTCGCCGGCCGGGGGCTCACGGCGCAGGCCGACCGGCTGTCCGCGCCGCTCGCGGTCCTCACCCTGACCCTGGCCGTGGTGCTCACCGGCGCCCGGCAGTGGACCGGTCACCCCGGCACCGCCGAGGCGCTGCCGGCGGCCGAAGGTGTCCTGCTGGTGGGGTGCACCGCGGCCGCGGCGGCCTTCCGGCTGGTCGAGATCAGGGCCGCCCGGCGCCGGGTGACCGGCGACCTGCTCCGGCTCGGAGCCGCCCCCGGGCTGCTGGTCGGTGCGGTGGCCCTGCGCACGGTGGCCGCCGGCACCGTCCTGCTGGTGACCGGCGGCCTGACCGCCCTGCTCGCCGCCGGCGCGCTGACGGCCTAGGCCGCCGCGGGGCCGGCGGAGCGGTGGCGGGCTCAGCCCGCGGCGGCCAGCTGGCCGCAGGCGCCGTCGATCTCCTGGCCACGGGTGTCGCGGACGGTGGTCGGAACGCCGTGCGCCTGGAGCCGGCGGACGAACTCGCGCTCGTCCTCCGGGCGGGAGGCGGTCCACTTGGAACCCGGGGTCGGGTTCAGCGGGATCAGGTTGACGTGCACCCGGTGGTTCTTGATCAACCGGCCGAGCAGGTCGGCCCGCCAGGCCTGGTCGTTGATGTCCTTGATCAGCGCGTACTCGATCGAGATCCGGCGGCCGGACTTCTCCGCGTAGTTCCACGCCGCGTCGAGCACCTCGGCGACCTTCCAGCGGGTGTTGACCGGCACCAGCTCGTCGCGCAGCTCGTCGTCGGGGGCGTGCAGCGAGAGCGCCAGGCGGCAGCTCAGGCCCTCGTCCGCGAGCCGGTTCATGGCCGGGACCAGCCCGACCGTGGAGACCGTGATGCCGCGCTGGGACAGGCCGAAGCCGTCCGGGGCCGGGTCGGTCAGCCGGCGGATCGAAGCCAGCACCCGGTTGTAGTTGGCCAGCGGCTCGCCCATGCCCATGAAGACCACGTTGGACAGCCGTGCCTCGCCGCCCGGGATCTCGCCGTCCTTGAGCGCCCGCATCCCGGCCGCGATCTGCTCGACGATCTCCGCGGTGGACAGGTTGCGGGTCAGCCCGGCCTGGCCGGTGGCGCAGAACGGGCAGTTCATCCCGCAGCCGGCCTGCGAGCTGATGCACATGGTGACCCGGTCCGGGTAGCGCATCAGGACCGACTCGACCAGCGTGCCGTCGAAGAGCTTCCAGAGCGTCTTGCGGGTGGTGTCCTCGTCGCAGGACACGTGCCGGACGACCGACATCAGGTCCGGCAGCAGGCTCTCGGTGAGCTTGTCCCGGCTCACGGCGGGGATGTCCGTCCAGCTCTCCGGATCGTTGGACATCCGGCCGAAGTAGTGGTTGGACAGCTGCTTGGCGCGGAACGGCTGCTCGCCCAGCTCGGCGACGGCCTCCTTGCGCTCGGCGGGGCTGAGGTCGGCGAGGTGTCGCGGGGGCTTGGCGCCGCGCGGCGCGACGAAGGTCAGTTCTCCGGGCTTAGGCATGGTTCATCCAGTGTCGCAGATGGCAGACAATGGCCCGCGCCGCCCAAGGTGTGCAGGGCTCGACGTTGGCTGTTGACTGTCGCCCTCGGCCACCCTCGGACGGCCCACAGGCGGCCCAGACCGACTGTGCTCGACATCCGGTGCGCAGCGACTACCGCGCAGCTGGCCCGCTTCCCCGACTCTCCCTGCCGTCGCGACGCTACGCGCCCTCGCGGGCCCGCCAGACCGGGCGTAGCACGGCTGCATTCTCTTGGCCATCGGCACCGTCTACCAGCAGATATGCCCATATCGACTGCAGGCGTTGGGCTAGCCTCTTTCGACCTTGGAGGGCTATGCCAGCTCCAAACTCAATGACTTTGGAGCCGACACGCTGAGACCGTCCGCGCCCCCTAAATCTAGGAGTAGCCAATGCGCTGGCCAAGCGCCCAAGCGATCCCCTAAAGCAGGTATGCTGACACTCGTTCAGCTCTCGTCGCCCTCATTCGCCTCGGCAAAGCCGAGGTACTCGCTCACTGCGAGGAAGTCCGGCGACAGGAGAAGAACAGCATGGGAAAGCGGCGGCCCCGCGACAGGAAGCAGGCGTTCTCCAACTCCAACTGGAGGGAGGTTGTCATCGCAGCGCTGACAGCGGTGGCCGCAGTGGCGGGCTGCGTAGAGCAGCTGGTGCGCTGAGACCGCACCCATGATCAAGGCGGGGCACCGGACGGTTGGCCAGGGCGCAAGTAGGCCCGGCCGTGATCTACTCGGCCGGGCCTACTTGATCTCTCTACACAGGAGCCCGAGTCTGGTTGCACCCAGCTCGGGCTTCTGCTTGCAGAGAGCCCGACGTTAGCTAGGTACGAGACCTAGCAACGAAGGCAACTTAAGTTGTCACCTATCTTCTTCAATCCACTTCCACAGTTCCACTGTAGATGTAGATCCATATGTCAAGCGTTGCTTACTTCCACTTCCGGAAGTAAGACGGGACCAACTATAGCCGCTGGAAGCAACTTCGCCTCATCTTCTGGTAGCTCCTAGCAACTCCCAGCAACCTGTCTCAGCTTCGGGGATGTCGTTTCGGTGTAGCTTCATCAAAACGACTCGCATCCAGGTCACACCGGGCGTCAATGTCAGCCGCCTACTCGGTGCCGGGCAGCGGGTGGCGAAGCGGTCTGGCGTCATGCCTTGACGACGTCCGTGACAGCTGCGAGGCGTAGAAGTGGGCCTGACCTCCTGCCTAGCGATCCGCTGGCCTGTCGCCATAGCTCCAGCTTCGGCCAGTACCCCGGTACTCAGCGACAGAGATGGTGTCGACGCCTGCGCGCATGCGCGCGGTATAGAGGGTCCCCTCCAAGTGGTCGATCTCATGAGCCACGAGGCGAGCCACCGCATCCTCGAAGATCGTGATTCGACGCTGGCCGTCGATGTCCTGGTGCTCGACGGTGATCGCTCTCGGACGCGGCACCATGCCTCGCAGGTCGAAGAAGCTCCAGCAGCCCTCGTACTGTTCGTCCGTCGCAGCTGATTCCTCGATCACCCTTGGGTTCAGCAGCGTGATCGTCTCGCCCTGAGCCGTCCGCACGATGGCTGCAGCCCGGTCGATGCCGAGCTGGGGCGCCGCCACCCCCATTCCCTTGCTGAAGTTGTGGATCCCCGCCGCGCGCTCGGCCGCCGAGTTGAGTTCAGCGACCACTCGCCGAACGTCCTCTGCTTCCCCTGGCAGCTCGAAGGCGCGGGCCTGGCCCGCGAGGATCGGGTCACCGACCTGGACGACGCCGATAGAGCGCATCTTCTCGCTCGCAGTGGTGGGGGACACAGCCGAAGTCTCCTCGCTGTTGGGGCGGGCCCGGAACTTCCACTCCAGGCGGTATCGGGCGTGCAACGGCGGGTCGTCGGTGGTCCAGGAGAATACCTGCCGGCCGTCGGTGGAGTCCTTGTGGATCGCGGTCCGGAACGGGAAGGCGGCAGCCGTCATGGTGGTCTCGGTGCCCCAGACGGCGGGGTCGAGCTCGGCTGGGAAGTTGAGCCGGACGCTCAGCCGCTCGGTGGGGAGCCGGACAGCGCGCTGGAACCACGTGCCCCACTTCTCGTCGCTCACCGTGTACGAGTACTCGATCCACGTCGTCTCACCCGGGTAGAGCGGGTAGCGGCCGAAGTCGTTCTCGAACAAGAGCCAGAGCTCCTTGAAGGCGTCCCGGTCGTGCTGGACGCGCCATCCGACCGGCTCACCGCCCACGTTCGCGCTGAGGTCGATCTCTTCCCAGGTGAGCGGGTTCTCGCGGTACAGCCGGTTCGAGCGCTCCGGGTTCCCGGGGAAGCGATCCACCGAGATGCGGATCAGGTATCGGGTGATCGGGTCCGGGCTGGCGTTGTAGAGCTGGCGTCGTTGAGTAGCCCGGTAGGTACGGCCGTCGTAGAAGAGCTCGGCGTCATCGTGCTTCACGATGACGCTTGCGGGCTGACTGTCACCGCCGGGCGCGTCCACGTCCGCCGGGTGCGCGTTGGATGCGTCGAGCCGCGGCAGGGTCTCGATCTCGCGGAAGGCTCTGCGAAGCGCCCCGCCCGCGTGAAGGACCCGGTCCGCCTGCTCGGCGAAGGGAGCCGACGGCCGCTGATGTCCGCTCTCGACCTTCGACACGTACGACGGCGTGTAGCCCACCGCCTTTGCCAGTGCTGACTGAGACAGCCCCCGCACATCCCTCCAGCGCTTGAGCTCCGCGATGAATGGCTCGGCTGCTGGCGTCTCGCTTGGCATCTCGTCCCCCCGACGGCTGTGCCTGTGAGTGATCTGTGAGTGATCGAGTCTCAGGCTGTAGTCACTGGCCTGGCCTGCGCTTTGCTGACTGCACCACGAGGGAACCTACCGGACCGGAAGGCGGGCAGAGCAAGTGCGCACGACTCAACTGACGCCGCGCCAGCTACTCCAACTTGGTTGCTCCGGCGGCCAGCAGGGCTTCGACGGAACTCAGCCGCTCGGTCAGCCGATCCACCTGGGATTCGAGCTCTTGGACTCGACTCGCCAGACCACGGCCGGCGGGTGCGCTCACATCAGCAGCATCCTCTGCGGGCCGCCGGACGAAGGTGCCTCGCCCCTGGGTGGAGTAGACGAGACCTTCGTCTCGGAGCACCCGGACGCCACTGGACGCGGTCATCACGGCCACGCCGAACCGGTCTGCCAACTGCCTTGCCGACGGGAGCTTCTGGCCCGGCCCGAGCGCGCCCGAGCTGATCTCTTCGCGCAGCGCATCGGCTACCTGGACATAGGGGGCGCGGTCGTCATCGCTGGAGACAGTCATGCCGTCAGGGTATCCGCTGACACGGGCTAGCACACCTAGGGCCATTCGCTTGACACGTTGATACACCTAGGTCAGCATAGGTGTCACAAGGAAGCCCCGCAGAAACCTGTGGAGCGGCGCCTTTCCGCCAAGTCAGCACGCCGCCCCACACCCATGAAGGGAGTTCCATCATGCCTGCAGCGATCGCGCCCCAGCCAGTGACCATCGGCGCCATCCAGGACAACATCAGCATCTTCGGCGAGAAGGACCCCGGCGAGCCGCAGCGCGCCGCCGTGCAGCTCTCGCTGTGCCTGCGCTTCCACGACCTGGTGGGTCTGCTGGCCTTCCACCCCGTGGCCGGGCTGACGGGCGAGATGCTGGCCGACGACCACGAGGTGAGCGACGCCCTGCGGTTCACGCTGGCGGACTCCAACCTCGCGCAGATCGAGGACTACGCGGGCCTGGCCGTCACTGCCCTCTCCGGCCCCGGGCGCCCTTTCCACCGGTACACCGCCATGGTCGGCGAGGCCGTTACGCGGGTCTTCGGCCTGACCGCTCCGATCACCGAGGCCACCCACACCGAGGGCATCCCCGTCGGGCTGGCCACGCTCACCAGCTGACCACCCCCTGTACCCGCCGTACCCGGGGTGTACCCGGCCCGTACCCGGCACGCCCCAAGGGCGTACCCGGAAGCCTCGCGGCCGGGCGCCCCGGATCGGCCGGCGGACCGACCGCCCACCGCTGCACACCGCCGTCGACCTGGCCGGAGTACGTACCCCGGGTACGGCGAGTACGCCCCGAGTACGTGTACCCGGCTGGTGGCCGACCACCGTTGAGCGCTCACCGACGCTCACGGACGCTCACGGGTGCTCACCGGCCGCCGTACCCGGTGTACTCGGTCGGGGTCTGACCAGCCGTCACGGCCCGACCGGCCACCCGACTGCCCACCGGCGAGCACACCCGACTTCCAGCCCGACTCTCACCCACAGGGAGAGCTTCGCTGTGACCGACCAGACCCAACCCCCACCACCCGACCACACCGACCCGACCGACCCGATCCGCCCGACCGATCCGGTCGTGGTGGACCCGATCGAGCTGGACCCGGCCGAGCGTCGGGCGCATCGGTCGACCGCCCGGTGGGCCGCCGACCGGTTCGTGACCGTGCTGCGGCGCATCACCCCCGCCGTCGTCTTCGACCGGTGGGGCCAACCGATGGGGATCCCCGACTACGGCTGCCCCGCCTTCGCCCTGCTGCCCCCGGAAGACCCCCGCCGGGAAGCGGCGCTGATCACTGCCGCCGAGGCCTGGCGGCAGAGCGCCGAGGACGCCCCCGCCCGAATCCACGCCACCGTCCACACCGAACCGGCCCTGGGCCAGCGCGCCCGGGACACCTGGGAGTTGCAGCGAGACGACGCCGAGCGGGCCGACTGGCAGCGCCTGGTACGCGACGTCCGCTCCTGGGCCAACCACCCGACCGCCGTCCAGCGCGACGCGCTCCGGGCCCGCCGGGAGCGGGCCGCCGCCCGCACCCCGGCCGCCTCGCCCACCTGGCCGCCCGTCGCCGTGCCGGGCCGCCCGGGCTACCACCGCCACCTGACCGGCGACGGCCACCAGGTGGACCGCCCCGACACCGACACCGGCACCGACCTTGCGGAGAGCGCCTGATGCCCGTCGAACTGCACCTCGCCACCACCGCCGACGACGCCCGACCAACCCGGGCGGCGAACCCGCTCTACGACCCCTCCCCCGGCCTCGACCGGCCCACCCGGCCGGGCCCGGTGCCGGACCCGGAGGTCTTCTGCGGCTGGGTCGGCGAGACCGTCCGCGACCTCGACCCGACCACCGAGGCCGACCCCGTCGGCGTGCTGGTCAACCTACTGTCGGCCGGCGGGGCGGTCATCGGCCCCGGCCCGTTCCTGTGGATCGGCAACGACCGCCACCCCGCCCTGATCTGGGCCCTGACCGTCGGAGCCACCGCAGCGGGCAGGAAGGGCGCCGGGTCCAACACCGTGCGCCGCCTGCTCAAGGCCGCCGTCCCCGAGTTCATCGCCCACAACACCCCCTCCGGGCTGTCGTCCGGCGAAGGGCTGATCGAGCAGGTCAAGGACGACGACCCCGACGACGACAAGGCCACCGGGGTCCGCGACAAGCGCCTGTGGGTGGTCGAGTCCGAGTACGGCATCACCATGGCCCGCGCCCGCCGCGAAGGCTCATCCCTGGGCGGCGTGCTGCGGCAGGCGTGGAACGGCGAGGACCTCGGCGTGATGAACCGCGACGCGCTCCGGGCGACCGCCCCGCACATCGCCCTGATCGGCCACATCTCCCCGCGTGAGCTGCGCGCCAAGATGCAGGACTCCGAGCTGGCCGGGGGCACCTACAACCGGTTCCTGCCGGTCTTCGTCCACCGCAACCTCCTGCTGCCGGACGCCACCGGCGCCCCGGAGCAGCTCGTGGACAACCTCGCCTCCGCCTGGCGGACCGTCCTCACCGAGGCCCGCGCGGTCGGAGAGGTGAAGCTCTCCCCCGACGCCGGACAGCTCTGGCGCGAGGAGATCTACCCGGCCCTGTCCGGCGGCGAGGACGACGACGGGCCGCTGGCCGAGTTCACCGCCCGCGCCGCCCCGTACGCCAAGCGCACCGCCATGGTCTACGCCCTACTCGACCACACCGACCGCATCGAGGTGCATCACCTGCGGGCCGCCTGGGCGCTGATCCGCTACGCCCGCGCGAGCGCCGCGCACATCCTCGGCGCCGCCGCGTCCAGCACCGGCGATCCCAACCTCGACAAGCTGGCCGCCGCCGTCAAGGCCGCCGGACCCGGGGGCATGACCCAGACCCAGGTCCAGGTCATGTTCAAGCGCCAGAACGCCACCCAGCGCGGCGAACTCACCGCACGGCTCTGCCAACTGCCCGGGTACGCCGCCGCGCAGGCCCCCGGCACCGGGCGTCCCCAGACCGTCTACCTGTACGCCCCCGCCGACGACTAGCGGACCGGCCCGGGGGCGGCCGGAAAGGTCGGAAAGGTCGGAAAGCCACCTGACCTGCGACAACGCCCGGCGGAAAGGTGTCCGGAAAGGTCCGGAAAGCCTCCCGCCCACCAACCGGCCGCCCCCTCCCGGACCCTTTCCGGACCTTTCCGGACCTTTCCGGACCACTTTCCGCCCACCAAAACCCCAGGTCAGACCCCTTTCCGACCTTTCCGGGCTTTCCGGCCCGCCCCTCGACCCGCGAACGGACACCACCCACCATGATCAGCACACCCGAGCAGCCCGCACCGTCCAGAGAACCGGCCACCACCGATCCACGACCGCCCCGCCCCCGAGCCCGCTCCCCACCACCCCGCAGAGCCCGCTAGCGATAGCAGCCCGGCCCGCTAGCGATAGCGACCCTGATAGCACCCCAAAGGTCCCCTGACCAGGCTGTTAGCAGTAAGCACCCCGCTGGCCGAAACCCCGGAAACAGCCCGAAACGCGGGTCTGAGACCCCTCCGGAGGGTGCTTGCACCCAGCGGGCCCCGCCCGCTTGCGCAAGCACCACCGCTAGCACCCACCCGGACCGGGCTAGGCACCACGGAGAGCAACACTCCGGCACGGGCGGCGCCGGCCACCTGACGCGTCAGACGCGTCTGACACCAGAGGGCCGATTCCCCCAGGTAACGCGTGCACGCGGGCCCGCCTGACGCGGCTGACGCTCCATCTGACACCCCGCCCGGCGCCACCCTGACACCCCTCCCCGCCCGGTCTGACGGCCCTGACACCCCGCCGATGCCCACTTGTCGCTTGTCGCGTTCCACCTCAACGACCGCTCCCCGACCCTGAATCCACCCCTCGACCTGCGGCGCGACAAGCGACAAGCGACAAGCGCGAACCCCGGCCGACAAGCAACACAAAGGGCAGCGCAAAATCTCTGGTGTCGACCGATCGAGCGCACTGTCGCCTCTGCTGTGGCCTGTCGCCCCGAACGTCCCGGGGACCCGAAACCCCCCTCCCACCTGGGAGGCGACAGACGACACGACAGTCGTGACGACAGCACCGGCGACAGGTCACACGACAGCACCGGCCACCTGTCTGTCACCTGTAACCACCCCGTCCGAAGGCCCCACACAGCCGGAATCCACCCGGTCTGGCGCCCAGACAGGTGACAGGTGACAGGTGACAGACAGGCAAGCCGCAGGCTCTCCGCGCCGCCCGCTACTGGGTACTGGGGCGACACCCCACTGACCAGTAACCACTGACCAGTGGCCACCAGAAGGGCCCAGCACGCCCCCACACCCCAGTAGCGGCGCCCCACTACCCAGTAGCCAGTGGCCAGTAGCGGCCAGCGCCACGACCGCCGGCACCTAGCACCACCCTCGCTAGACCTAGCAACCCCGCTAGCACCCGCCCCCCGCCCTGACCGGCCACCTAGCGACCTAGCGCCCGCCGCCAGCACCACCGGAAACCGGCCCTGACGGCCTTGTGGCCACCCCGCCGGTCGCTAGTGCTAGACCCCAGCCGCTCCCACTACCGCGAGGAGAGCCACCACCATGCCCCGCCGCCAGGCCACCATCACCGCCCTGCCGACCCGGAGCACCACCCCGCAGCCCGACGCCCTGCCGCTGCCCGCCCGCTACCTCACCCCGGAGAACATCGCCGAGCTCTTCGAGGTGCCGCTGGAGACCGTCTACCAGTGGCGCCGCAAGCGCACCGGCCCGCCCGGATTCCGCGTCGGCCGCCACGTCCGCTACCACCCCGCCGCCGTCGCCCAGTGGGTCGCCGCCCAGAGCGAAGCCGCGTGAACCGCCGCTACCGGTAGCGGCCCACCCCGCTACCGGTAGCACCCGCGATAGCACCCCAAACCCCAGCCCACCAGGCCGCTAGCAGCAAGCGGCCCTCCCCCGGCACGCCCAAAAACACGCCCACACCGCGTCTGCGGACCCGCACCGCACCCGCTACCAACCGAGGAGCTGGCCCATGGCCGGACACATCCAAGACCGCTGGTACAAGACCGAGACCGGCCCCGACGGCACACCCCGCAAGGTCCGAAGCGACCGCTACGGCACCGGCCTGCGCTACCGCGCCCGCTACGTCGGCCCCGACGGCAAGGAGAAGAGCCAGTCCTTCCCCGACCGCCAGAAGCGCCAGGCTGAGCAGTGGCTCACGCAAATCGAGGCCGACATGGCACGCGGCCAATACATCAACCCCAAGGCCGCCCGAACGACGTTCCAGCAGTTCGCGGAGCGGTGGCTCAAGATGCAGACCACCGACCCTTCAACTCAGGTGCTCGTAGAGACCCGGCTGCGGCTGCACGCCTTCCCTCGGATCGGGCGGCGACCGCTTGACTCGTTCCGACCGTCCCACATCCAGGAGCTGGTCAGGGAGCTGGAGGACAGCCCCATGTCAGGCTCGTACGCCCGGAACATCTACTCCGACGTGCGGTCGGTTCTCTCGGCGGCCGTGGATGACGGTCTCCTGAACCGGAACCCGTGCGGAGCTCAGTCGGTACGTCCGCCGGCCGCTGAGGCCCGGCGCGTCGTGCCCTGGCTTCCGGAGCAGGTGTTCGCAGTGCGGGCGGCTCTCCCGGAGCGGTACCAGACCATGGCAGACCTGGGGGCCGGGTGCGGCCTCCGTCAGGGCGAGATCATCGGGCTCGCAGAGGATGACGCGGTCGACTTCGAGACGGGAACCGTCCACGTTCTGCGCCAGGTGAAGCTCATCCGGGGGAAGGCGGTGTTCGCCCCGCCCAAGTGCAACAAAGAGCGGGACGTGCCACTCCCACGCTCGGTGGCCGCCTCCCTGCGCGCCCACATGCACGGCTTCAAGGTCGCGCCGATCACGCTCCCGTGGAAGACACCGGACGGGCCGAAGGTGACCTTCCGGCTGCTCTTCACCAACACAACCGGCGGCCTGGTCTGGAAGAGCAACTTCAACATCCAGGACTGGAAGCCCGCCATCGCGGCCGGCGGGCTCATCCCGGCGCCCCGCCCGGGCGAGTCGTACGCCTCCGCCCGCGAGCACGGTATGCACGCCCTGCGGCACTTCTACGCCTCGGTGCTTCTGGACGCCGGAGAGAGCATCCGGGCCGTCAGTGACTACCTGGGCCATGCCGACCCGGCCCTGACCCTCCGGGTGTATGCCCACCTCATGCCGAACAGCCAGGACCGTGCCCGGAAGGCCGTCGACCGGCTCTTCCTCCCAGGCGAACCGACCGACTGACGGCCCAGAGACGGCCCAGCGCCAATGCGAAAGCCCCCTTCCAGCGGCAATCCCGCAGGTAGGGGGCTTTTCATCACCTCGCCGGAGCATGTTCTCCGGGCTTAGGCATGGTTCATCCAGTGTCGCAGATGGCGAAAGCCCCGGACGCCGGGCGTCCGGGGCCTGCTGTGGTGGTGCTCGGTCGAGGTCGAGGTCGAGGTCCGGGTCGGGCCCGGTGGTGGGTCAGCTTCCGACGAAGGCGGCCAGCAGCAGCCAGACCACCGGGGCGGTCGGCAGCAGCGAGTCCAGCCGGTCCATGATGCCGCCGTGCCCCGGCAGCAGGGTGCCCATGTCCTTGATGCCCAGGTCACGCTTGATCATCGACTCGGCGAGGTCGCCCAGCGTCGCGACGACCGCGGCGCAGCCACCGAGGATCAAGCCCTGCCACCAGGTGCCGTCGTCGATGACGTACTGCATCAGCAGGGCGCCCGCCAGCATCGACAGCCCGATGCCGCCGGCCAGTCCCTCCCGGGTCTTGCCGGGGCTGATGGTCGGGGCGAGCTTGTTGCGGCCGAACTTGTAGCCGACGGCGTAGGCACCGGTGTCGCTGCAGATGGTCACGACCAGGAAGAGCAGGATCCGCCAGGAACCGTCGTCGGCAGCCAGCATCAGCGCCACGAAGGTGGCCAGGAAGGGGACGTAGAAGGCGGTGAAGATGCCTGCCGTTATGTCCCGCAGGTAGTTCTCCGGCGGGGTGCTCATCCGCCAGATCATCACCGCGAGGCCGGTCAGCGCCAGCACCGCGGCGGCCCACTGGGCACCCGCGAAGTAGCCGGTGATCAGCATCGCCACGCTGCCGACCAGCAGCGGGACGCGCGGGACGTGGATCTCCTTGCGCTCGGCCAGCCGGCTGGTCAGCTCCCAGACCCCGACCGCCACCGCGGCGGTGACCACCACCAGGAAGAACGCCTTGACCACGAAGAGCGAGGCCGCGATGACCGCGCCTAGGCCGACGCCCACGCCTATCGCCGCTGGCAGGTTGCGGCCGCCGCGCGGCTTGGGGGGCTGCTGGTCGGGCTGGGCCACGGGTGTCTCCTGGACAGTGGGCATGATCTGAGTCTGCGCCGCAGTGCCCCCTTGGTACACCGCAGTGCGCTGCGAGTGACCCGTTCGGTCCGCCGGCCGGTCGCGGGCGGCGGCGGGCCGGCTCGCAGCGGCCGGCGCCGGGGCGGGTCACCCGCAGCAGCGGGGTGCGGGAGGTGCTGTGCCGAAAGGTGTGCGGGGAGCGCCCGGCCCCCGCCCGGCCCCGTGGTCGGGGCCGGCGGGGCGGCGGGCGCGCCTGCGTCAGACCTCGAGCAGTTCGGCTTCCTTGTGCTTGAGCAGCTCGTCGATCTGGGCCACGTACTTCGCCGTGGTGTCGTCGAGCTCCTTCTCGCCGCGGCGGCCGTCGTCCTCGCCGATCTCGCCGTCCTTCACCAGCTTGTCGATGGCGTCCTTGGCCTTGCGGCGGATCGACCGGATGGAGACCTTGGCGTCCTCGCCCTTGCCGCGGGCGACCTTGATGTACTCCTTGCGGCGCTCCTCGGTCAGCTGCGGGAACACCACCCGGATGATGGAGCCGTCGTTCGACGGGTTGACGCCCAGGTCCGAGTCCCGGATGGCCTGCTCGATGTTGCGCAGCGCGCTCTTGTCGAACGGGGTGACGACCGCCATCCGCGGCTCCGGCACGGCGAACGAGGCGAGCTGGTTGATCGGCGTGATGGCGCCGTAGTAGTCCGCGACGATCTTGGCGAACATCGCCGGGTGCGCGCGGCCGGTGCGGATGGCGGCGAAGTCGTCCTTCGCGACCGCGACGGCCTTCTCCATCTTCTCCTCGGCCTCGAGGAGGGTCTCTTCGATCACTGTGTGCTCCCTGTCCGCTTCATCTGCTGTAGTCCCGTACCGGTGCCCCGGACGGCTGATTGCTGCTCAGGCCCGGGCGGAATCCTGGCTGATGAGTGTGCCGATCTTCTCACCCTTCACCGCACGGGCGATATTGCCCTCGGCCAACAGCTCGAACACCAGCATCGGCAGGCTGTTGTCCTTGCACAGCGTGATCGCGGTCAGGTCGGCCACCTTCAGATCGCGCGAGATCACCTCGGTGTAGTCCAGCGCGTCGAACTTGACCGCCGAGGGGTTGGTCCGCGGATCCGCGTCGTACACCCCGTCCACGCCGTTCTTGCCCATCAGCAGGACCTCCGCGTGGATCTCCAGCGCGCGCTGCACGGCGGTCGTGTCGGTGGAGAAGTACGGCATGCCCATCCCGGCACCGAAGATGACCACGCGGCCCTTCTCCAGGTGCCGGACCGCGCGCAGCGGCAGGTAGGGCTCCGCGACCTGGCCCATGGTGATCGCGGTCTGGACCCGGGTCTCGATGCCTTCCTTGATCAGGAAGTCCTGGAGCGCCAGGCAGTTCATCACGGTGCCGAGCATGCCCATGTAGTCGGAACGGGCCCGGTCCATGCCCCGGACCTGCAGCTCGGCGCCGCGGAAGAAGTTGCCGCCGCCGATCACCACCGCCACCTCGGTGCCCGCGCGGACCACCGTGGCGATCTCTCGGGCGATCGCGTGCACGACGTCCGGGTCGACACCGAGGCCGCCGCCACCGGCGAAGGCCTCACCGGACAGCTTGAGCAGAACCCGCCGGCGATTGCCGTCCTGCGCGGTCTCCTGTGTCTGGTGCATGGGCCTCTCCTTCTCCGCCTGCCGATTCGCAGGGCTCATGTGCTGCTCACAGTGCCGGGTGTGCGGTTCCCGGACCTGCGGGTACACGCGAGGAGGCCACTGCCGCGGGAACCGGTACGGTGTCCTGCACGGCAATGGCCTCCTCGTCGTTCATGGTGCCGACGCGGCGCCCCACGGGGTACCGGAGAGCCTGATCGGCGTGTTCCTACCGCCCACTCGGGGCGGAGCGCCTCCTACCTTAGGCCGGAAGCGCGGGGGAACCTGTTCAGGCGCCGACGCGGAAGCGGACGAAGCGCTTGAGGGTGACGCCGGCCTCGTCGAGGACCTTGGCGACGGTCTTCTTGTTGTCCTTCGCGAAGGCCTGCTCCAGGACGGAGTTCTCCTTGACGAAGCCGGTCACGCGACCCTCGACGATCTTCGGCAGGGCAGCCTCGGGCTTGCCCTCCTCGCGAGCGGTGGCCTCGGCGACGCGACGCTCGTTCTCGATGTCGGCGGCCGGGATGTCCTCGCGCGAGAGGTACTTCGGGGCGAAGGCGGCGATGTGCTGCGCGACGTCCTTGGCGACCTCGGCGTTCTCCTTGTCGAGCTCGACCAGGACGCCGACCTGCGGCGGCAGGTCCGGAGAGGTGCGGTGCATGTAGGCGGCGACGAAGCCGTCACCCGAGAACTGGGCGAAGCGCTTGAAGACGATCTTCTCGCCCAGGTTGGCGTTGGCCTCGTCCACGAACTGCTGGACGGTCTTGCCGGGCTCGATCTCGGAAGCCAGCGCGGCCTCCAGGTCGGCCGGGGCGACGGCGGCGACGTGCTTCGCCAGCGCGTCGGCGACCTCGACGAACTTCTCGCCCTTGGCGACGAAGTCGGTCTCGCAGTTCAGCTCGAGCAGGACACCGGAGTTGCCGCCCTCCAGGACCAGCGACAGCGCACCGTTGGAGGCGTCGCGGCCCTCGCGCTTGGCAACACCCTTCTGGCCCTTGATGCGCAGGAACTCCTGGGCCTTCTGGACGTCGCCCTCGGCCTCGTCCAGAGCCTTCTTGCAGTCCATCATGCCGGCGCCGGTGAGCTCACGGAGCTTCTTGACGTCCGCGGCGGTGAAGTTCGCCATGGTGTGATC
This sequence comes from Kitasatospora sp. NPDC049258, assembly GCF_040678895.1. Lineage (NCBI taxonomy): Bacteria > Bacillati > Actinomycetota > Actinomycetes > Kitasatosporales > Streptomycetaceae > Kitasatospora > Kitasatospora sp. NPDC049258. The sequence goes on along the minus strand of NZ_JBFAQT010000022.1, from coordinate 71,233 downwards.
TCTTCTCACGTCTCGCGTGTCAGCGTGGGGTGGTGCCGGGGCCGCTGGTTCAGCCCCGGCACGGGAGAGAGGGGCACCTACCGGCTACGTACCCGGTGGGCGCCCCTCACCCTTTGGTACGTCAGGCCTGCTCGGCCTCGGCGGCCGGAGCCTCGGCAGCCGGCGCCTCGTCGGCAGCGGCCTCGGCGGCGGGGGCCTCCTCGGCGGCGGCCTCAGCAGCCGGCGCCTCGTCGGCAACGGCCTCGGCGGCGGGGGCCTCCTCGGCCTTCTGGCCCTCCAGGATGTCCTTCTCCCAGTCGGCCAGCGGCTGGTCGGCGCCCGGCTCGGCCTTGGTGTCGCCCTTGGCGACGCCGGCACGGGCCTTGAGGCCCTCGGCGACGGCGTCGGCGATCACGCGGGTCAGCAGGGTGACGGAGCGGATCGCGTCGTCGTTGCCCGGGATCTTGTAGTCGACCTCGTCGGGGTCGCAGTTGGTGTCCAGGATGGCGACCACCGGGATGTTGAGCTTCCGGGCCTCGCCGACCGCGATGTGCTCCTTCTTGGTGTCGACGATCCACACGGCGCTGGGCACGCGCTGCATGTCACGGATACCACCGAGGGTCTTCTCGAGCTTGGTGTGCTCGCGCTCGAGGACCAGGAGCTCCTTCTTGGTGAGACCGGAGCCGGCCACATCCGTGAAGTCGATCTCGCCGAGCTCCTTCATCCGCTGAAGGCGCTTGTAGACGGTCTGGAAGTTGGTCAGCATGCCGCCGAGCCAGCGCTGGTTGACGTAGGGCATGCCCACGCGGGCCGCCTGCTCGGCAATGGCCTCCTGCGCCTGCTTCTTGGTGCCGACGAAGAGGACGCTGCCGCCGTGGGCAACGGTCTCCTTGACGAACTCGAACGCGCGGTCGATGTAGTTCAGCGACTGCAGCAGGTCGATGATGTAGATGCCGTTGCGCTCCGTGAAGATGAAACGCTTCATCTTCGGGTTCCAACGACGGGTCTGGTGACCGAAGTGGACGCCGCTCTCCAGCAGCTCCCGCATCGTGACGACGGCCATGGCCGTGCTCCTCAGGTGTTGCGCCCGGCTGCCGCGCCCCGCGCTCACTGGTGAGTTCGCGCAGTGCGGCGTGACGCCGGGTCGGTCTCGGTTGTCCGTGCCGGTCGGGTGACCGCCACGCCTGACGCCCCGGACGTGCCGTGCCTCCTCCGTCTGCGTCGCGGCTCTGGGCCGCAGGCCGCGGACCGTGGTCCCGGTGGGGGCCGTGATCCTTGGCTGCACAGACTCGGGGGACCGAGCGGCACTCGCACCGGAGTGGTCAGGCGGGCCCTTGCGGGACCGGCTGCTCCACCGGTGGCGGGGCGTGCGAAGTCGACCCGGCGGACCGGGTCGCGTGTGAAGTGTACGGGAAGCGCCGAGCCAGGAGCGACCCCGGCGATCGGGAGGGGCCGTCGAGACCCGGACCGACGGCCTGGCGGGCGGTGGTCGGACGCCTGCCGGGAGCGCGCATTCACCCGTGTGGGGGATCCGAGTTTTCCACAACCCGGAGTTGTCCACAGGTCCGGAGAAGGGTCTGGTCGGGTGGCCCGGCGGGCGGGAGCCTCGGCGCATGACAGCGATGCGCTTGAGGCCCGTGCCCACCCTGCTCGCCGGAGTACGTTCGGCGACGCCGCCGCCCGCCCCCGATCGGGGCCGGCGCGCCGCTCTGCTCGCCCTGCTGCTGGCGGTGGTGGTGGCGCTCTCCTGGCCGCCGGCCTCGGCCCGCGCGCGGTCGGACAGCTCCAGGTCGGACAGCCAGGGGCGGGCCGCTCCACCGGGGCCCGCACAGGTGCTCGGCGTCGCGGCCCCGCCCGGCCCCGGGAGCGGGCGGGCCTGGCCGGTCGGCGGGCCGGGCGCGCTGGCCCGCCGGTTCGAGGCGCCGGCGGCGCGGTGGGCGGCCGGGCACCGCGGCGTCGACCTGGTGGCCTCGGCAGGGGCGCCGGTCCGGGCGGCGGCGCCCGGTGTGGTGGTGTTCTCCGGGCCGGTCGCGGGTCGGCCGGTAGTCACCGTCCAGCACCCCGGATCCGGGAGCCCACCGCTGCGGACCACCTACCTGCCCGTGGCCGGCACCGCCCCGGTGGGCACCTCGGTATCGGCGGGAGAGGTCATCGGCACCCTGGCCGACGGCGGCGGTCACTGCGCCGCGGGGTGCCTGCACTGGGGGCTGCTTCGCGGCGACCGGTACCTGGATCCGCTGGCCCTGTTCGGCGCCGGGCGAGCCCGGCTGCTGCCGCTCTCCGGTGGCTCAGCTGTGCGGGGTCGGGACTGACCGCGGGACTGACCGCGGCGCCGGGGCCGCGGCGCCGGGTCGGCCCCTCGTCAGACCGTGCAGGGCGAGGGCGACGGCGGCGTCCGCGACGGACTCGACCTCCGGCTGCCCGGCAGTGGTCTCCAGGTGTGGGTGCGGGGGTGGCACCGGGTGGCCGCCCGCCCTCAGCCGCTCGGACTGCCGGACCGCCGCCTCCACCACCCCCTGCAGCAGCGCGGCCGCGAGCCTGGGCTGCGCGTGTCCGAGCTCTTCCAGGGCTTGCAGCACCAGACCCACCACACCCGCGTGGGCGGACCGGATCCGCTCGCGCGAGGCGTCGTCGAGTTCGAGCTCCGAGATCGTCACCACGGCGCGGTGCCGTGGATCCCCGGCCAGTGCGAGCTGGCCGCGTACATAGGCTTCGATCCGGGCCTCGGCCGTGTCGCAGGCGGCCATGCCCGCCTCGATCTCGGCCGCCCAGAGCGGCAGGTCCTCCGCGCACAGCGCCTCGATGACGGTGGCCCGGGAGCGGAAGTACTCGTACACCGACGAGCGGGCGAGCCCGGTCCGGGCAGCGAGCGCCGGGAAGGTCAGGGCATCGCCCCCACCCTCGGTCAGCAGGGCGCGCGCAGCGTCCAGGAGCGCTGCTCGTTGCAACTCGCGATGCGCGGCCACCGTCGCCGCTCGGATCTTCGGCACCCCCCAACTCTACGAACCCCTGCCTGCTCCCGGGTACGGTGCCGCGCATTTCGGGACTCAGGAGATCGGGCGAGCACGCGCAGGCGCCCCACCGGGCCGGCTCCGCAGGGTGGTCCTGCGGAGCGTCAGCGCATGTCGGAGAGCTTGGCGCGGAGCTGGAGCACGGATTTGGTGTGGATCTGGCTCACCCGACTCTCCGTCACCCCGAGCACCTGACCGATCTCGGCCAGGGTCAACCCCTCGTAGTAGTAGAGCGTCACGACGGTCTTCTCCCGCTCCGGCAGCGTGTTGACGGCTGTCGCCAGCAGCAGTCGCAGCTCGCGGTCCTCCGCCACCTCGACCGGGTTGTCGGCCCCGGTGTCCTCCAGGGTGTCCATCAGGCTGAGGCGGTCGCCGCCCTCCCCCACCGGGTGGAGCAGCTCGTCCAGGGCGACGACATTGGCGAGCGAGAGCTGGCTGAAGATCGCCCGCAGGTCCTCCAGCGTGATCCCCATCTCCGCGGCCACCTCCGGCTCGTGCGGCGTGCGCCGCAGCCGGGCTTCCAGCGTGGCGTAGGTGCGCTCCACGGCTTTGGCCTTCTGCCGGACGGACCGCGGGATCCAGTCCAGGGCCCTGAGCTCGTCGATGATCGCGCCGCGGATCCGGCTGATGGCATAGGTCTCGAACTTGATGGCCCGGTCGATGTCGAACTTCTCGATCGCGTCGATCAGCCCGAACACGCCCGAGGAGACGAAGTCGGCCTGCTCGACATTGGCCGGAAGGCCGACGCTGACCCGGCCGGCGACGTACTTGACCAGCGGCGAGTAGTGCAGGATCAACTGCTCGCGCAGCCGGGGATCGCCACTCTCCTTGTACGAGCGCCAGAGCTTCTCCAGCGCGGTGCGCTCGGCGGTGACCGGTTGGGCCTTGGCCTTCGCCTGCGCGGCGGGTCGGGCGCCAGTTGCAGCGGTGACCGCGGCGGCAGCCTCGGCGGCAGCGGCAGCGGCCGACTCGGCCGGTCCAACGGTGTCGGTCGCGGTGAGCTCGACGGCATTCGCCGACTCGGTGGTCGCTGCCGGCTCAGCAGGCTCGGCTGCCTCGTCGGTCCGTCCGCCGGGCGGCGACGTACTCGGCTGAGCGGCGACGGGCGCAGCGGAGGCGGGCTTGCCTCCGGCTTTCGGCGCGGGAAGCGGCGCGGCGGCGGGTCTGGAGGCGGGCGGGGCTTGCCCGGTGACCTGTGCGCGCGTCTCCGGCCCCGCGGCGCGGGATGCCGCGGTGTTCTTCGGCCCGGGTGGGCGTCCGACCTGCCGAGCCAGCCCCACCATCGCCGGCGCCTTCGGCTGCGGCTCCGCCGTGGGGCGGGCCTCGGCCGCCGTCCCGTCCGAGGGCCGAGCGTCACCGGGCACCCGGTGTCCGGGGGTATGTGTGGGCATGCGTTGGTCTGCGCCGTTCTGCCGAGTCCTGTGCCGATAGGGAAGCCAGATGCGAGCGTAGCGTGATCGCATCACTGCATTGTGCTACCGCCACTCGGTCGTCCCCCGATCCGGTGGCTGATCGGGGCGGTCGACCGCGCTCCCGGTGCGGCGGCAGCCGGGGTGGCGCGGCTGCGCCGCGGTCAGCGTCTGCGGACCAACCTCCAGTGCGCCCCGTGCCGTTCGACATGTCCGAGCGAGCCCAGCTCGTACAGCCGTTGGAGGACTTCGTCCGCCGGCAGCCCGGTCCTGCTGGCGAGCCGTTCGACCGGCGCGCCGTCGGCGCTCGCGGGCACGGCTTCGAGCACCTGGGCCGCGGCGGGCTCGAGCAGATCCCGTGGCAGCAGGGGCCCGGATCTGATCGGCGCGAGGTCCTCACCGATGGCGCCGATCAGTTCGCCGATCTCCGCCGCATCGGTGACCAACGAGGCCGCCCCGCTGCGGATCAGGGCGTGCACCCCTGCCGAGAGCTCGGAGGTGACGGGACCGGCCACTCCCATCGTGTGCCGGTTGAGGTCCCGGGCGCGCCGCGCGGTGCTCAGGGCTCCGCTGCGCAGTGCCGCCTCGACCACCACGGTGCCCCGGGTCAGCGCGGCGATCACGCGGTTGCGCAACACGAAGCGGAAGCGGTTGGGGTGCTCGCCCGGGGGCAACTCGCTGAGCAGGATGCCCTGCTCGGCGATGTTCCGGATCAGCTGCGTGTTGCCCGACGGGTAGGCGACATCGACCCCGCAGGCCAGCACTCCGACCGTGACCCCACCGGCCGCGAGCGCACCGCGGTGCGCCGCCGCGTCGATGCCGTAGGCGGCGCCGGAGACCACCACCCAGCCCCGCTCGGCCAACTGGGCGGACAGCTCGCAGGCCACGTGCGCGCCGTAGGAGCTGCACGCGCGTGCGCCCACCACGGCCACCGACCGGAGCGCCAGCAGCCGGAGCGAGCCGGTGCCCCGGACCCACAGGCCGACCGGCCGACTGTCCCCGAGGTCGTTGAGCTGGGACGGCCACTCGGGATCGCCCGGAATGATGAATCGCCCGCCGAGCGCTTCCACCCTGGCAAGGTCACCGTCGGGATCGACGGCGGGGAGTCTGGCCCGGTACGCGGCCAGGCGGACGCCGTGGGGTTCCTCGGTGGCGGCCGGCACCCGGCCGCTGATGGCTCCTATCAGGGCCGCCGCGCTCATCCCCGCGAGCCATCGTCCGACCACCGGGTCACCGGGCTCGATGAGTCTGCTGAGGGCCGCTCGGGCCCGCCGTTCCTGGTCGGGCCTGGCCGGCCCGGGGTCCGTTGCCTTGGCCGGCCAGGGGTCCGGTGCCCTGGTCGGCCCGGGGTCCGGTGCCCTGGTCGGGTCCGGCGGCTTGCCGGCGGCCGGTGCGGCGGGGTGGTCCGTACTCGTCGGGGCGTTGTTCACCGCTGCCTCCCTGGCAGGTGCGGGCGGATGGCTTGTGCCGGGTGCGGATGGCTCGGTGCCGGGTGGGTCTCCGACCGGCCGGTGGCTCAGCTCTCACCGCCGAGGTCGGTGTCGGGATCCGGGTGGTCGTGGATCGGCCGGTCCGCGTGTGGGAGCCCCCGTTGGACTCCGGTGCGCAGCATCAGTGCGGTGCGGACGTCGAGCCGGCCCGGTTGGTCGCGCCCGGCGAGGTCGGCGACCGTCCAGGCCACTCGGAGCACCCGGTCCAGACCGCGGGCCGTGAGCAGGCCGCGTTCCAAGTCCCGCTCGGCGTCGGCGAGTGCGCCGGGGGCCACTCGCCAGCGGGTCCGTAGTTCGTGCCCGGGCACTTCCGCGTTGGTGCGCCACGGGGTGCTGGTGAGCCTGGCAGCAGCCCGGCACCGTGCCTCCCGCACCCGAGCGGCGACCGTGGGGGTGCTCTCCGCCGACCGGTCCTCGCCGAGCAGCTCCGCCCTGGTCACGGACGCGACCTGGACCTGGAGGTCGACCCGGTCGAGTAGGGGGCCCGACAGCCGGGCCTGGTACCGGTTCACCATCGCGGGAGTGCATTCGCAGCCACCGCCCCGCATCGAGTGGCGCCCGCACGGGCAGGGGTTGGCGGCGAGGCACAGCAGGAAGCGCGCCGGCAGCCGCATCGACCCCGCCGATCTGGCGATCATCACCTCCCCCGCCTCCAGCGGCTGCCGCAAGGCGTCCAGGGCACGGACGGAGAACTCGGGCGCCTCATCGAGGAACAGCACGCCCCGGTGGGCCAGCGAGACGGCGCCAGGCCTCGGCAGTCCGCTGCCGCCGCCGACGATGGCGGGCATGGTCGCCGAGTGGTGCGGGGCGCAGTAGGGCGGCGTGTCGATCAGCGGGCGGCCCGGCGGGAGCAGACCGGCCACCGAGTGCACCGCGGTGACCTCCAGCGCCTCGGACTGGGTCAACGGCGGGAGCAGGCCGGGCAGCCGCTCGGCCAGCATGGTCTTCCCGGCGCCGGGCGGCCCCTTGAGGTACAGGTGGTGGGCTCCGGCGGCGGCGATCTCCAAGGCCCGACGGGCTTCGTACTGGCCGGCCACATCGGCGAGGTCGGGCGGCGGCTGCCGCACACCGCCGAAGTCCCGGACCCCGATCCCGGGGAGCAGCAGACCGGCGAGCATCGGATCCGGCTGGCCCGCGATCGGGTCGGGTGCCTCCTCCGGCGGCGGCGTGCCGGAGAGCAGGGCGATCAGCTGGCGGAGGGAGCGCACGCCCAGCACGGAGACACCGGGCACCAGCGCCGCCTCCGCCGCGGCCTGCTCGGCGACCACGATCTGGCGGAAGCCGGCGTCCGCCGCCGCCAGGACGGCCGGCAGGACACCGCGCACCGGCCTGACCCTCCCGTCGAGGCCGAGCTCGCCGATGATGAGCAGCTCGGCGATCGTCTCCGGTGGGAGGCGCTCCGCGGCCGCGAGCACGGCACAGGCCACGGCCAGGTCGAAGCCGCTACCGCCCTTCGGCACCGAAGCCGGGCTGAGGCCGACGGTGAGTTTGCGCTGCGGCCAGCTCTCGCCACTGTTGACGACGGCGGCTCGCACGCGGTCCCTGGCCTCGCTGAGTGCCTTGTCCGGCAGCCCCACCAGGGCGAATGCCGCGACTCCCGGTTCCAGGTCGGCCTGCACCTCCACCACCACGCCGTCCACGCCGACCAGCGCGACGGAGCAGGTACGGGCGAAGGCCATCTCAGATCGCCCCGCGCAGGTGTTCCACCTGGGCCGCGCCCTTGAGCCGGTTGACCACGGCGACCAGGTCGATCCGTACCCCGCCCGGTGGCGGCGGCGCGGGCGGCGCCGCGGTGGGCGGATCCCCGGGTGCGGGCGGACTGCCGCCCTTCCGGGGCTTCCGGGTGCCCGTCGGCCGGTCGGTACGGGCTGGCGGTGCCTCGGCCGGCGTCGAGCCGTCACCGGCGACCCCCGGCAGGCCAACGCCGGTCCGGGCCGCTTCCGCCACCTGGACGAGCCGATCGAAGTGGACCGGCCAGCGCTCGTCGAGCCAGCGGGCGGCAAGGCGGTGCAGCCGGTCCGCCTTGGTCTGGTCGATGGCCTGGGTGGGCTGCTGGAAGCCCCGCTCGGAGCGGGTCTTGACCTCGCACACCGCGAGCGTGTCCCCGTCCAGCGCGACGATGTCCAGCTCGCCCTCGGCGCAGCGCCAGTTGCGTTCCAGGATCCGTAGGCCGTCCTGGGCGAGCCACCGCGCGGCGACCTCCTCGCCGTAGCGGCCGAGGCCGTTGTTGCCCGTACCGCTGCCCGCGCCGCCTGCACCGGCGGTGCCGTTCGCCGCCCTTCCACCGGGATCACGGCCGGTCCTGCTGCCCCGCGCGGGGCCAGTGGTCTTGCCACCCGTGGACTGCGCACCCGGGGGCTTGGCACCCGTGTTCTTGCCACTCTGCACGGCGATCACCTCCGAGGCAGGAGGTTGCCGGGCAGGAGCCAGCCGGGCCAGAGGGTGCCCATTCCCTGTGGACAACTCAGGGCTGTGGATAACCGCTGTCACTCACAGGAGTGAGTATTCGGCTCAGCTCTGGACATCGCGTGAGCTGTGCGGCCAGTCTCGGTGCCCTCGGGACGGCCGCCGCCCGGCTCAGTTGCCGAAGGACGCGTCGTCCGAGGGCAGCTCCAGGTCGCTCTTCGCGAGCTCCTCGATATTGACGTCCTTGAAGGTCAGCACCCGTACCTTGCGGACGAACCGGGCCGGCCGGTACATGTCCCAGACCCAGGCATCCGCCATCGACACCTCGAAGAACACCTCACCCTGGACCGAGTGAACCTGCAGTTCGTAGTCGTTGGTGAGGTAGAAGCGCCGCTCTGTCTCGATCACGTACTTGAACAGGCCGACGACATCCCGGTACTCCCGGTAGAGCTTGAGCTCCATCTCGGTCTCGTACTTCTCGAGGTCTTCGGCACTCATCCAAGCGTCCCCTCAACTCGTCACGTCCACCCCATTGTGGACCACCGCACCTGTCGTCAGAGCCTTACCGGCGGGACCGGTGGACCGCCGGTGGAGATGCGCTCCAGAAGTCCTGCAAGTCCCACCGGGTAGACGGCCTCCTCGGTCGTCCGCAACTCCGCGAGTGTCCACCATCGCAAACCGAGCAGCCGCGCGTGCTCCTCGGCCCCGCTTCCGGCGAGACCGAGGTCGGTCCTGCCCGTGCGGGCCAGGTGGAACCACTGTTCCTGCTCGAATTCCTGCCCTTGATAGGAGAAAGCAGTCGTGCCGTACGCCACCAGCGGTCCCAGCTCCACCTCCACCGGCGCCAGTTCCTCGGCCAGCTCCCGGAGCGCGGCCTGCCTGAGGTCCTCACCGGGTTCCACGCCACCGCCGGGTGTGATCCACCAGGTCACGTCGGGGACGGCGGGGTCGAGCCCGTGCAGCAGCAGGACCCGGCCCTGGCCGTCCAGGAGCAGGATGCGGACCGCCTTGCGCTTCATCGCCGCCATCCGGTCCTCCTCCGTCCTACGGCGCCGTGGTCGGCCCGCTCGACCTGCACCCGGGTATGCCCCCTGGTGCCGGATCCGGGCCTGGCCGGCCGGGGCCTGGGGGCCACCGCGGTCAGCGCTTGCGTCGCTTCTTCGTCCACTGGGCGAGCGACACCGCCCACCCGGCCGCCGCCGCCAGCAGGACCAGGGCGACGCCGGCGGCCATGGCGTAGGCGGCTGGCAGCAGCGGGCCCGGGTCATGGGCGCGCGGACCGCTCAGGCCGTCGAAGGCCGGGGTGCGCTGGTACAGGGCGACCCGCGAGGTCGGCAGCACGGTGGCCGCCACCCTCGCCTCCACGTCGGAGGCCGGGACGGTGCCCGAGGCGATCTCGAGGTGGCTGCGGGAGTCGATGGAGTTGGTCCGGAAGTCACCGAGGAGGAAGAGCCGGCCGTCCGGCACCGTGATGCTGAACGCCTCGCCGGAGCCGATCCCCCGGTCCACGTAGGGCTCGTCGATCGCGACTCCGTTGACCAGGAGGCGCTGCCGGCTGTCACAGCAGGCCACCGTGTCCCCGGCGACCGCGACCACCCGCTTCACCATCTCCGCGTCGCCCCAGACCGAGTCCTTGAAGATCACGATGTCGCCCCGGCCGACTGCGGCGCCATCGACCTTCCGGGCCAGCACCGTGTCACCGACCTTGATCGTCGGGGACATCGACGCGCTCGGGATCCGGTAGGGCCGGTAGTCCACGGCGACCAGGCCGAAGCCGGCCACCAGCATCACGAAGCCGAGCGCGATCACCGTGCCCTGCACGATGACCGCCACGCTCCGACGCGGCCGGGAGCCCGTCGGCGCGGATGCTGTCCGCTCCGCCACACTGCTCATCGCCACCAACCCATTCTGTTCGGCCCACCTGATGAGCCCGGCCGGCGCGGTGAGCCCGGCCGGAGGCCGAGGTCCGGTCCGGGCCGAGGGCCCGGACCGTGCCCGGGGCCCGGACCGCCCCGACCGGCGGACGCCGGAAAGCGGAGCACCACGGCAGGCTCGGAAAGACTCGCGGGCCGCGGCACGTGCGAGCAGATTACTCACGAGTACCGCGGCCCGCGCAAGAGTCGGCCACAGATCAATCTCTTCCGGCCGGCGGCCACCGGCCGGTCAGCGGCGGCGGCGCAGCAACCAGACGGCGGGCAGCGCGGCCGCCGCCCCGGCCAGCGGGGGCGCCAGCGGCCCGGACGCCGACAGGCCCTTCTGGTCGAAGGTGTCGGGCACCGGGAGCGTCGCCCAGTCGCTGATCGGCCACGCGACGACGAAGGCCCGGCCGACCACGTTCTCCACCGGCACCGTGCCACCACCCGGCTGGTCCTGGTGGTAGCGCGAGTCGAGCGAGTTGCCGCGGTGGTCACCCATCACCCAGATCCGGCCCTCCGGCACCTTGACCGGCCCGAAGGGCTTCTCACCGCAGGGGGTGTTGCCCGGGTAGATGTAGGGCTCGTCCAGCGCAATGCCGTTCACCTTGACCGGCCCGCTGCCCTCGCACTCGACGGTGTCGCCACCGACCGCGATGACGCGCTTGATCAGGTCCTTCTCGTTGCTGGACGGCATCAGCCCGATGAAGCTGAACACGTCCTGGATCCCGCGCACGAACCCGTTGTCGCTGCGCTGCGCCGGCTCGTCGTTCAGCCAGCCGCCCGGGTCCTGGAAGACCACCACCTCGCCGCGCTCGGGCTCGGCACCGAACCAGGGAGTCAACTTGTCGACCAGGACGCGGTCCCCGACCTGGAGGGTGTTCTCCATGGAGCCCGACGGGATGGAGAAGGCCTGCACGAAGAAGGTCTTGATCACCAGCGCCAGGATGAGCGCGATGCCGATCAGGATCGGCAGTTCCTTCCAGAAGGACCGCTGCTTCTGAGGCCTCGGCGACGCCTCGTCGGACTCGTCGCCGTCGGCCGAGCCGGCCCGACCCGATCCGTCCGTCGGTCCCGCGAAGTCGCCCGAGTCGCCCTGTCCGTCGACCGGTCCGCCCTGCCGAGCGGCCGAATCGGCCAAGGCGTGTTCTGCGGACAGCTCGGCCTCGGCCGACCTGACTCCACGGCCCCCGGCGCCCTCGGGCTCCGGGGCACCCGAGCGGGCACCGATCACCAGATCCCCCACGACATCTCCTCCCTGCTGTGCGGACGCCCGCGCGTCCGCGCTCACCAGTGCCGCACAGCGGGCACCACGTTGCGTGATCGACCGTCAACCCGCCTCAGAACTGCCCGAGCCGGGCACTCCTGACACCAGCGCAGCCTTGGGGACGACCGGGTAGCACACCGGACGATGCGGCATCGAACGATACGGCACCGAACAGTGGGCCCCCGGTACCCCTGCACTTCTCTATCACTCCGGATCGACACACCGGGTGCTCCCACACGGCGGGCCGTGGTGGCCGGCGGTCGCCCCGCCTGCCCCCGGGATCTAGTGCCGCCGGCGCACGAGAGTCGGAAGAACGCCCAACACACCCATAACGAGCGGAGGTTCCGCAGGATCCGGCCGATCGGAGATCGATTGCAGGCTCACTCCGGCGCCGGCCACCGGCCGTTCGTCGAGGACAGCGGTCGGCGCCGGAGCCGCCAACGAGGAGAGTGACGACGGTGTATCGAGTTGACTCACACGGGAAACCGGCCACGCAATCAGGAAGGCCCGTCCGACCACGTTCTTCATCGGGATGGTGCCGTTGCCTGGATTGGCCATGTGGAAGCGCGAGTCGGCCGACAGGTCTCGGTGATCGCCCATCACCCACAGGCGCCCGGCGGGCACGGTCACCTTGAACGACTGCCGGGAGGGCGCGTTGCCGGGCGCGATGTACGACTCGTCCACCGCCACCCCGTTGATGATGAGCCGCCCTCGCTCGTCGCAGCACTCGACGGTGTCACCCGGGACCCCGACGACCCGCTTGATCAGGTCACCCTCGTCGTTGGAGGGGATCAGGCCGACCGTGGAGAGGGCGGACTTCACCCGCCGCATCACCGGGCCGTCGGCCGAGCGCGTGTGGTCGGGTTCGAGCCAGCCGCCGGGGTCCTTGAACACCACCACGTCGCCCCGGCCCGGCTCGTTGCCGAACCACGGCGTGAGGCGGTCCACCAAGACCCGGTCCCCCACCTGGATGGTCTGTTCCATCGAGCCGGAAGGGATGACGAACACCTGCACCAGGAAGGTCTTGAGCACGATCGCGATGAACAGCGCGACCACGGCGATCAGCGGCAACTCCCGGAGCAGCGAGCGGCGCCTGCGCCGCGCCGCGCGCTGGGCGGTGCGCCTGCGGTCGGCCCGCCCCCGGGAGGGCACACGGGACGACCGGGCCTCGACCCGGTCCACGGTGGCGCGTGCCACCGGTTCTTCGACGACCCGTCCCCTACCCCTGGTGCCCATGTCCGGTGCTCCCCCCTATCGACGAGAAGCCGGCCGGCCGGTCGAGCGAGCTCCACCGACCGACCGGGAAGACCACCCAGTCGGCGCGGCCGATCACCTTCTCCTCCGGGACGGTACCGCCACCGGGCTCCCCGAGGTGGTCCCTGGAGTCGCTGGACGCGCTTCGATGGTCGCCCATCACCCACAGCTTCCCCGCCGGCACCACCACGTCGAAGGCGACGCTGGAGGGCGCGTCGCCGGCGGCCAAGTAGTCCGTCTCCTCCAACGGCACGCCGTTCACCCTCAGCCGGCCGTCAGTCCCGCAGCAGGTCACCCGGTCACCCCCGACTCCGATCACCCGCTTCACGTACACCGAGTTGCCGGTCGGCAGCAGGCCCAGCTCGGCCAGAGCACCTCGCACGGCCCCCGGCTCGGCGGCGTACGGCAGGAAGGAGCCCGTGCCGTCGAAGACGACGACATCCCCTCGCTGCACCGTGCCGCCGAAGGCGTAGGCGAGACGATTCACCACCAGCCGATCCCCCGGCCGCAAGGTGTTCTCCATCGACCCCGACGGCACCACGAACGGCCGCGCCACAAAGGCATTGACCACCAGGAGGACCAGCACGCAGATCCCCACCAGCAGCAGCAGTTCGCGGGACAGCCGGCGCACTCGGCCGCCGGCCACATCCGCAGCCGGGTCACCCTCAGCGGGCTCGCCCTCGACCACGACAGGCTTGGCCGCATCGAGTACGGCCGACCCGACAACCGTCGCCGATCCGCCGGTCACCCCGCTCCCGCCTGCGGAAACGCCCACGGACCGCGTCGGCGTGTCCGTACCGGCCGGTACGGGACTGCTGACGCGGTCCGTGGGTGGTTCGTGCGTGCTCATCGCGCTGAGCTTATCCTCACGGCCTCAGCCATGAAGAGGGCCCGGCGTGACCTGAGCGGAAGCGGCTCCGGAAGCCGGAGCCGTCCGGTCAGTTGTCGCGCTTCTCCTTGATCTTCGCGGCCTTGCCGCGCAGGTCACGGAGGTAGTACAGCTTGGCGCGGCGAACCGCACCGCGGGTGACGACCTCGATCTTCTCGACGACCGGGGTGTGCACCGGGAAGGTGCGCTCCACGCCGACGTTGAAGCTGACCTTGCGGACGGTGAAGGTCTCACCGATACCGGCGCCGTGGCGACGGATGACAACGCCCTGGAAGACCTGGACACGGGAGCGGCTGCCCTCGATGACCCGGACGTGAACCTTCAGGGTGTCACCGGCGCGGAAGGCCGGGATGTCGGTACGCAGCGAAGCAGCGTCGACAGCAGCGAGCTTGTTGCTCATTTTGCTCTCCATCGCAGGCGCCACGGGCCGCCCACGGAAAATCGTCACAATGGGGTTTGCTGCGGGCCGCATCGGCTGGCGGTGATCCCCCCGCGGCGGGGGCACCGGTCCACGTGGCGCCCCTCAGGGGCGCCCAGCGACAGACAACAGTCGCCTATTCTTCCACAGCATCGGCCGTGGTCCTAAATCGGCCCTGCTCCTCGTCCCAGCGCAGCCCGAGCACGCTGAGCGCCTCCCGCTCCTTCTTGTCGAAGGCTCCCTGCTGCCAGCGGGCCACCAGGTCGGGGCGGTGCGCGAGGGTCCGGGCGAACGCCTGCTCACGGCGCCAACGAGCGATCTTCCCGTGGTGCCCGCTGAGCAGCACCTCCGGCACCTCGCGCCCGCGCCACTCGGCGGGCTTGGTGTACACGGGGCCTTCCAGCAGGTCCGCCATCGCGCCCGGGGCGAAGGAGTCGTCCCGGTGCGACTCGGCGTTGCCGAGCACCCCGGGCAGCAGCCGGGCGATCGCCTCGACCATCACCAGCACCGCGACCTCGCCGCCGGCCAGCACGTAGTCACCGATCGAGGCCTCGACGACCGGCATCCGGGTCGCGGCCTCCTCGATCACCCGGCGGTCGATGCCCTCGTAGCGCGCGGGCGCGAAGGCGAGCCAGCTCCGGCCGGCCAGCTCCTGGGCCAGCTCCTGGGTGAACGGCCGCCCGCTGGGCGTCGGTACCACCAGGGTCGGCACCTGCACCGCCACATCACCGTCCGCCGCATCCCCGACCGCCGCATCCCCGACCGCCGCATCGCCGTCCGCCGCCAGGGCTTCCGCACCCTCGGCGAGCACGGCGTCCAGCGCGGCGCCCCACGGCTCCGGCTTCATCACCATGCCCGGCCCGCCCCCGTACGGGGTGTCGTCCACGGTGCGGTGCACGTCCGTGGTCCAGGAGCGCAGATCGTGCAGGTGCACGTCCAGCTGGCCGCGCGCCCGGGCCTTGCCGACCAGCGAGACGTTCAGCGGCTCCAGGTACTCGGGGAAGATCGTGACGACGTCGATCCGCATCCGGCTCACGCGGCGCCCCCGCCGTCCCGCTCCTCGACACCGGGCTCGGCCCGGCCCCCGGCCGCGGCCTCCGCCCCGGTCCCCGTCTCCGCCCCGGCACCCGTCTCGGCCCCCGTCTCGGCCCCCGTCTCGGCCCCCGTCTCGGCCCCCGTCTCGGCCTCAGCCTCGATCGGGTCGATCAGACCGGGCGGCGGGTCGATCACGGCCCGCTGGTTCTCCAGGTCGATGGTCGGCACGATCCGGCTGACGAAGGGCACCAGCACCTCGGTGCCGTCCGCCTTGGTGACCATGAGCAGGTCGTGGAACGGCAGGTGGATCACCTCGGTGAGCTCACCCACCATGGTCCCGTCGGTGAGCACCACGTCCAGCCCGATGAGCTGGTGGTCGTAGTACTCCTCCGGGTCCTCCGGAGTCTCCTCGGGGTCCACCTCGGCGATCAGCACGGTACCGCGCAGCGCCTCGGCGTCGTTGCGGTCCTTGACCCCGGCGAAGCGCAGCAGCAGGCGGCCGCTGTGCACCTTGCCGGACTCGACGGTCAGCGGGCCGGCCGAGGCCGGATCGGTGAGCAGGACCGCGCCGGGGCCGAGCCGGAGTTCCGGCTCGTCGGTGCGGACCTCGACGCTGACGTCCCCCTTGATGCCGTGGGCGCGGCCGATCTTGCCGACGACGAGCTGCACGGTGATCGCTCTCCTGGTGTCGTGCGCTGCCGAGCCGGACAGACCTGCGCTGCCGGACCGGACAGGGGTGGGCGGAAGAAGTGGGCGAAAGAAGTGGATGGAGGAACCGGAGCACCGGGAACCCCGGGCGGCCGGCACCCCGAAAGGCACCGGCACCCCGAAGAGCACCGGCACCCCGAACAACGAGCACCCCGAACAACGAGGAAGGGCCGACCGGGACGACTAAGCGTCCCGGCCGGCCCAGAAACCTGACGGTCTAGTGTCAGCGAATGCTGTCCACGTCGACCAGGTCGACCCGGACGTTGCGACCGCCGAGCGCGCCGACCACGGTGCGCAGAGCGCGCGCGGTCCGGCCGCCACGGCCGATCACCTTGCCGAGGTCATCGGGGTGCACCCGCACCTCGATGGTGTGGCCCCGACGCAGCTGGCGCGAACGCACCTGCACCTCGTCGGGGTGCTCGACAATGCCCTTCACCAGGTGGTCGAGGGCTTCCTCGATCACGCTCAGGCCTCGGTGGAAGCGGCCTCGGCCTCGTCAGCCTTGTCCGACTTCTTGGCCTTCGGGGTGATGGCGACACCGGTGGTGGCGTCCTCGAAGCCGGCGACGGCCTTCGCGAAGAGGTGCGAGAAGTCCTCGACCTTGGGCTCGGCGACCTTCAGCGGCTCCGGAGCCGGCAGGCCCTTGAACTTCTGCCAGTCACCGGTCAGCTTGAGGATGGCGAGCACCGGCTCGGTCGGCTGGGCGCCGACGGACAGCCAGTACTGGGCGCGGTCGGTGTCGACCTCGATCTTCGAGGGGTTGTAGGTCGGCTGGTAGATGCCGATCTCCTCGATCGCACGACCGTCACGCTTGGTGCGCGAGTCGGCGACGACGATGCGGTAGTGCGGGGAGCGAATCTTGCCGAGACGCTTGAGCTTGATCTTGACTGCCACGGGAGTGGAATCTCCTGGTGTTGACGTGGGTGAGCGACCGATTGGCGCCGCGTGGGGTTGCGGGCCCGGCCGTTCAAGGGACACGCCAGCCGTAGGAGAGAGGGGTCCTGCTCGGCTGCCGAGTACTCAGCTGTCCATTCTGCCATACCGGGGCAGGTCGGCCCGACCGAGGGTCCCCGCCCCCGGTAGAGCCGAACAGCCACTCGGCGGCAGTCGGCAGCGGCCGTCGACAGTCGGCGGAGCACACCACCGGTCGATCCGACCCGGCCTCCGGCGCCCTCCGGGCACACCCGTCCACCACTGCTACTGCAACTGTTCCGGTTCTGCCTCTGTGTCCACCACTGGTGTCGCGTACTGCACTGCTGGTACCGCAGGCATGGCCCGTGCTGCCCGACTAAGCGATCTTGAACGGCTGCTGGCAGGCGCCGCAGACGATCGAGGCCTGCGCGAGCACCGACGGAACGACCCGCACGTTCCGGCCGCATCCGCAGACCGCCTTCACCCGGACACCGCCGCCGGAGGATCCGTGCCGCGCCGCCGGACCGCGGAACGCCCGGTGCACACCCTCGCCGGCCACGGCCAGCTGGTGGGCGCCCAGCGCGCGGTCGAGCCGCTCGATGGTGCCGGAGTAGCGGTCCCTGGTGTCGTTGAGCATGGTCACCTGGGAGAACCCGCTGCTCGCGTGCGGCTCCACCGGGTGGGCCAGCCCGAGCTCGGAGGCGAGCATCAGGAAGCGCCGGTTGTGGTACCGGCCCGCCCTGGAGGTGTCACGGATCTCGCGGGCGGCCGCGAGGCCGTGGGCGGCCTCGTGCAGCAGCCGCTCGAAGTCGAGCCGGGTGCCACAGGCCGAGGAGGACTCGCCGATCAGGGCCTCGGGCGAGGCCAGGTCGGGGAGGTCCTGATGGTGGGCCTGGATGTCGCTCCAGGCGGCGGCCAGTTCGGCCGCCAGGACGAGAGGCTGTGTCGTGCTCACGCTGTACCAACGATGCGCGGGGAGCCGACGTTCCACGAGTTCCCGTCCGAGGGGAATTCCCAGGAAACTCTCAGGAATACACAGCTGTGCGCGAATTGCGCTGACCGGATCTGACGCAAGACCAACCCCCTGCAACTCTCGGCTCGCCGGATTCGGCGGGCTCTCGGCTATCACCCCAGGGCGGTGACGCCCATAGGACAGACGGCCCGCAGCCTGGTCGGAAATTGACAGGGCCACGGGCCGTATACCGTACCGCTAGTTCAGCGCGACCGGCAGTTGACTGGTGAGTAGCCTCAGCGGAGAACGCGGACCACTGGGCGAACAGCATTCGAACGGCCGTCGACGGCCGGGGATACCGGTAACTCCGGCCACCGACCCGCCCCCCGGGGCCACTTCCACGGCCCCTTCCGGTTGCCACTTCCACGGCCCCTTCCGGAAGCCGCTTCCACGACCGCACTCCGGACCGCCGCCCCGGTGATGTGCGAGTCGTCCACCCGCACATCGCCGAGGCGGCGAATTCGTCCGGAATATCCGGTACGTCAGTAAGCGCGCGCCACAATGGCGATGTTGCCGTCCTGGTCGTCGGTGGCCGGCACGGAGCCGTCCGCGGCGACGATGCAGCGCACCGAGACCCCCTGCTCGGCCAGCTTGGCCTCGCCCTCCGGACCGAGCTCGGCCCAGGAGATCCGGCCCCAGCCGGTGGCGGCGGCCTCGACGGCCTCGTCGAGGTTCTTGACGTCGACGGTGCGCGACTCGCGGCGCTCGCGGGACTGACGGAGCAGCAGCGCCTGGTCCTCCTCGAGGATCCCGGGCAGCAGTGCGGCCAGGGAGTCCACGGCCACCGGCTCCTTGCCACCGGCGATCCGGCGGGCCAGCATCGCGGTGCCGTTCTCCAGGTCGCGCGGGCCGACCTCGATCCGCAGCGGCACGCCCTTGAGCTCCCAGTCCACCGCGCGGCGGCCGAACGGGGTGTCGGTGCGGTCGTCGACCACCACCCGGATGCCCACGGCCTCCAGCTGCGCGCCGATCTCGCGGACCTTGGCGAGCACCGCGTCGTCGCCCTTGATGGCGAGGACGACGGCCTGGACGGCGGCCAGCCGCGGCGGGACCCGCAGGCCGTTGTCGTCACCGTGCGACATGATCAGGCCGCCGACCATGCGGGTGGAGACGCCCCAGGAGGTCTGCCAGACGTGGTCACGCTGGTCGCCGCCGGACAGGAAGGTGGTGTTGAAGGCCTTGGCGAAGTTCTGGCCCAGCTCGTGGCTGGTGCCCATCTGCAGGGCCTTGCCGTCACCCATCATGGCTTCGAGGGTGAGGGTGTTGATCGCGCCGGCGAACCGCTCCTTGGCGGTCTTGCGGCCGAGCACCACGTCGATGCCCAGCACGTTGGTCATGAAGTCGCCGTACACATCGGTGTGGATCCGCGAGGCGTAGTCCCGCGCGTCCTCGTACGAGGCGTGCGCGGTGTGGCCCTCCTGCCAGAGGAACTCGGTGGTGCGCAGGAAGACGCGCGGCCGCAGCTCCCAGCGGACCACGTTGGCCCACTGGTTGATCAGCAGGGGCAGGTCGCGGTGGCTCTGGATCCACTTGGAGAAGTACTCGTTGATGATCGTCTCGGAGGTGGGC
The DNA here is from genome assembly GCF_040678895.1 of Kitasatospora sp. NPDC049258. Lineage (NCBI taxonomy): Bacteria > Bacillati > Actinomycetota > Actinomycetes > Kitasatosporales > Streptomycetaceae > Kitasatospora > Kitasatospora sp. NPDC049258. The sequence continues at coordinate 51,961 of NZ_JBFAQT010000022.1, read as the reverse complement.
CGGACGACGACCGGCTCCTCCAGCTGCTTGCCGCCGCCGTGGGTGACCACCGCGAGCTCGGGGGCGAAGCCCTCGACGTGCTCGGCCTCCCGGGTCAGGTAGGACTGCGGGATGAACATCGGGAAGTAGGCGTTCTGCGCGCCGGCCTTCTTGATCCGCGCGTCCATCTCCTGCTGCATCCGCTCCCACAGGCTGTAGCCGTACGGTCGGATGACCATGGTGCCGCGCACCGGACCGTTGTCGGCCAGCTCAGCCTTGTTGATGAGGTCCTGGTACCAGCGGGGAAAGTCGTCCGCCTGGGGGGTGAGAACGGGTGCCTTAGCCATGGGGCAGATGGTACGGGGCCCGGGCCGCCGACCGTGAATCGGTTTACCTGCCGAACGGGCGGGCAGCGCGGCGGGCTCGGACCGGCGCATCCCACCGGCGCACCACCGCAGCGCGCGGATACCTGCTCGCACCCCTCTGGACGCCGGGCCCCGACCGCTGTTCGCTGGAGGCGGGGCGGGGTCATCGGGGGGAGCCGTAGACACCGAAACAGACGCCGATGCAGACATCGGAATCCAGAACCGGATGGGAGGCCGCGATGGCTTCAGCGCATGTGGCCGGCACAACCGCGCAACGCCCCGACACTCACGGCACGGCGGGGTCCAACGGCCGGGCGCGCGACTGGGCGGAGATCCAGGAACGCATGCTGGTGCCGCTCTACCAGGCGGTCTTCGAGCGGCTGGAGGTCGGACCGGCCACCAGCGTGCTCAGCCTCGGGTGCCGGTCGGGGCTGGCCCTGCTGCTGGCCGAGGAGCGCGGCGCGCAGGTCTGCGGACAGGAGCCGGAGGCGGAGCTGCGGGAGCTCGCCGAGGGGCGCGGACTGCGGGTGCTGACCGAGTCCGCGGGGGCCGCGCAGGCCGATCGGCGCCTCACCCGGTCGGCGTACGGCATCCCCCGGGCGGCCCATTCGCTGGTCACCGTTTTCGAGCAGTTCCCCTACGTCCGCGACCCGGCCCGCCTGGTCGCCGAGGCGGCCGCCCTGACCATGCTGGGCGGGCACCTGGTGCTGGCCTCCTGGGGGCCGCCGGAGCGGTGCGAGAGCGCCGGCGCACTGGACGTCGCGCGCCGCCTGTCCGTACGTACACCGGCCCCTGCGCCGTTCGCGCTGAGCGGCCCCGGCGCGCTGGAGCAGCTGCTCGGCGGCGCGGGCCTGCGGCCGGCCGGCAGCGGCCGGGTGCACTGCCCGTTCGCCTACCCGGACCTGGAGAGCGCGGTGCGCGGGATGCTGTCGACCGGGCTGTTCGACAGCGCGATCGAGGACTCCGGGCGGGCGCTGGTCGGCAAGGAGCTGGAGGAGGCGCTGCACCCGTACGTGCAGGCGGACGGCTCGGTCCGGATGGCCAACCTGTTCCGTTACGTGGTGGCGGAACAGCCGCGCTGAGCAGCCGGGGGGGTGGTGCCCCGGCCGGGGCACCTGCCCGACCGCCCCCCGGGGCCCCTCAGTCCTGCGCCGGCAAGTCCCACTCCTCGGCCGTCAGGGCGAACCGCTCGTGGTCCCGCCACGCCCCCGCCAGGTACAGCATCCGCGGGGTGAAGCCCTCGTGCCGGAAGCCCAGCCGGCGGGCCAGCGCGATCGAACGCTCGTTGTCCGGCTGGACGTTGATCTCCAGCCGGTGCAGGCCCAGCCCGCGGTGTTCGAGCGGGGCGAAGCAGCGGCCGACCACCAGCCGCATGCCCTCGGTCATCAGCCCCGTCCCGGCGAACGGCAGGTAGGAGTCGTAGCCGAGGGCCGCGTTGCAGAACCGGCCCATCACGATGTTGGCCACGTTGCACTTGCCGACCAGGCCCCCGCCCTCGGCCTCCTCGATCAGGAAGGTGCGCAGCCCCGGGCCCTGACGTTCGAGCAGCTCGGGCAGCCCGTCCGGCTCGACCGGGTTCCACCGGCCGATGTGCTCGGCGGATCGGTGCACCGCCTCGGCGTACGGTCCAGCGTCTGCGGGCCTCGGCGCCCGGATCCTCACTCGCATCGGACCATCATCGGCCATCCTCGGTCACCCGTGCGGTTGGCTCGGCGCCCTGCCGCGGCGGCGCCCGAACGACACCGGCCCGCCACCCTTCGCGAGGGTGGCGGGCCGGCGGCACGGACCGTCAGATCAGGTCCCGGAACTCCTTGGGCAGTTCGAAGTCGGACGGGCCCTTGCCCGCGCCCAGGCCGAACGCGCCGCCCGGGGCCGGGGCCTGCGGGGTGCCCGGCCCGAGCGCCCGGCGCTCGGCGGCCGCCGCCTCCTCCTGCGCCCGCTTCAGCGGGTTGCCGGACTTCTTGCGGCCCTTGGCGGGCTGGGCCTTCTTCGCGGACTTCTTGCCGCCGCCGCCCATCCCGGGGATGCCCGGCATGCCGGGGATGCCCTTGCCGGAGGCCATCGCGGACATCATCTTGCGCGCCTCGAAGAACCGCTCGACCAGGTTGTTGACCTCGCCGACGCCGACGCCCGAACCCTTGGCGATACGGGCCCGGCGCGAGCCGTTGATCAGCTTCGGGTCGGTCCGCTCGGCCGGGGTCATCGACTTGATGATGGCGCCGACGCGGTCGACGTCCTTGTCGTCGATGTTGTTGATCTGGTCCCGGATCTGGCCCATCCCGGGCAGCATCCCGAGCAGCTTGGAGATCGAGCCCATCTTCCGGACCTGCTCCAGCTGGGCCAGGAAGTCGTCGAGGGTGAAGTCCTTGCCGCCGCCCTGCAGCTTGGCGGCCATCTTCTCGGCCTCGGCCTGGGAGAAGGTCTGCTCGGCCTTCTCGATCAGGCTGAGCATGTCGCCCATGCCGAGGATGCGCGAGGCCATCCGGTCCGGGTGGAAGGCGTCGAAGTCGTCGACCTTCTCGCCGTTGGAGGCGAACATGATCTGCCGGCCGGTGACGTGGGCCACCGAGAGCGCGGCACCGCCGCGGGCGTCGCCGTCCAGCTTGGAGAGCACCACGCCGGTGAAGTCGACGCCCTCGAGGAAGGCCTGCGCGGTGGTGACCGCGTCCTGGCCGACCATCGCGTCGACCACGAAGAGGACCTCGTCCGGGTTGACGGCGGCGCGGATGTCCGCGGCCTGCTGCATCAGCTCGGCGTCGATGCCCAGGCGGCCGGCGGTGTCGACGATGACCACGTCGAACTGCTTCTGCTTGGCGTACTCGATCGAGTCGCGGGCCACCTGCACCGGGTCGCCGACGCCGTTGCCCGGCTGGGGGCCGTAGAAGGCCACCCCGGCCCGCTCGGCGACCACGCCGAGCTGGGTGACCGCGTTCGGGCGCTGGAGGTCGCAGGCGACCAGCAGCGGGGTGTGCTTCTGGCTCTTCAGCCAGTGGCCGAGCTTGCCCGCCAGGGTGGTCTTACCGGCACCCTGCAGACCGGCCAGCATGATCACGGTCGGCCCGGTCTTGGCGTACCGCAGGCGACGGGTCTCGCCACCGAGGATGTTGACGAGCTCCTCGTTGACGATCTTGATGATCTGCTGGGCCGGGTTCAGCGCGCCGGAGACCTCGGAACCGAGCGCGCGGTCCTTGACCTGCTTGATGAAGGCCCGCACCACGGGGAGCGCGACGTCCGCCTCCAGCAGGGCGATCCGGATCTCGCGCGTGGTGGCGTCGATGTCCGCCTCGCTGAGGCGGCCCTTGCCCCGGAGGTTCTTGAACGTCGCTGCGAGGCGGTCGGAGAGAGTGTCGAACACGTCGGTCGCGGGTCCCTTGCGGCATCGGTACGGGTACTGTCGTCGCCCCCAGGGTATCCGCCCGGTCCGGTTGCGGTCTCCACCCCGGTGGCCGGGCCCCCGGAAGGCCTGCGTCCGGCAGGCCCGGCGGGGTCAGCCGAGCGCCTCCTGGACCGCCCTGGCCACCTCCCTGGCCCGTTCGGCGCCCAGCGGCAGCCCGGCCGCGTCCGTCACGTAGAAGGCGTCCACCGCGTCCGCGCCCAGGGTCGAGACGTGCGCGGTGCGCACCCGCACCCCGGCCCCGTCCAGCGCCCGGCCGATCCGGTGCAGCAGCCCGGGGGCGTCGTGCGCCCGCACCTCCAGGATGGTGGCGCTGCGGGAGGCCTCCGGTGCCACCGCGACCACCGGGGGCGGGGTGGCGATGCCGGGGCGGCGCGGGGCGGCGGCGTCCCGCTCGGCCAGCTTGCGCGAGACGTCCAGCGAGCCGTCCAGCGCCCGCCGCAGGTCGGCCCGGAGCCTGGCCGTCTCCGGCAGCTCGCCGTACTCGGCGGCGACCGTCCAGGAGATCAGCAGCACCGGCCCCGCCCCGACCGGGTCGAGCTCGCGCAGGCTCGCCGCCCGGACCCGCAGCCGGTGCAGGGCGAGCACCCCCGCGACCGTGCCCAGCAGGCCCGGCCGGTCCGGGATCGCCAGGGTGAGTTCGACGCCCATCGGCTCGGTGGCCGGCGACCCGTGGTCGGTCTCGGCGTGCAGCGCGAGCGCCGGGCCGCCGGTGCGGGCCGCCTCCACGGCCAGCCGCTCCTCGTCCACGGTCGGCTCGGCCTCGGCCGGGAAGCCGCCGCCGCCCGCCAGCTGCGCGGCCGCCCGCGCCACCAGGCCGGCCACCAGCGAGGCCCGCCAGCCGCTCCAGGCAGCGGGGCCGGTCGCGGTGGCGTCGGCCTCGGTGAGCGCGTGCAACAGCTCCAGCTGGGGCAGCGTGCCGACCACCTTGGTGATCAGCTCGACGGTCGCCGGGTCGTCCGGGTCCCGGCGGGTGGCGGTGTCCACCAGGGTCAGGTGGTGGCGCACCAGCAGCGCGAGGGTCTCGGTGTCCGCCCGGTCGAAGCCCATCCGGGCGGCCACGTCGCGGACGATCACCTCGCCGGCCTCCGAGTGGTCCCCGGGCCAGCCCTTGCCGATGTCGTGCAGCAGCGCCGCGACCAGCAGCAGGTCCGGCCGGGCCACCCGGCGGGTCATCGCGGCGGCCTTCACCGCCGTCTCGATCAGGTGCCGGTCCACCGTCCAGCGGTGCACCGCGTTGCGCTGCGGCCGGCAGCGGACCCGCTCCCAGTCCGGCAGCAGCCGGCTGATCAGGCCCTCCGCCTCCAGCGCCTCCCAGACCGGCAGGCAGGCCTCCCCCGCGCCGAGCAGGGTGACCAGCTGCTCGCGGGCCTCGTCCGGCCACGGCACCGGCAGCGGCCTGGTCTCGGCGGCCAGCCGCCGCACGGTGGCGTACGAGACGGTGAGCCCCGCCTGCGCGGCCGCGGCGGCCGCGCGCAGCGGCAGCACCGGGTCCTGCGCGGGGCGGGCCCCCTGGGCGAGGACCGCCTCACCCTCGTGCTCGACCACGCCCTCGGCCAGCGGACGGCGCTCGACCGCGCCCTTGGCCACCGCACCGCCGGTCCGGCCGGCGCCGCTGAACGGGAACGCCAGCCGGGAGATCCGCCGGCCGCGGTTGGCGCGGGCGGCCAGTATCCGCTCGACCGAGCGCCAGGTGACGTCCCCGGCGTAGGCGATGGTGCGGGCGGCCTCGTACACCTGCCGCAGCAGGGTGTCCGCGTCCAGCACGCCCAGCCGGGCGGCGACCTGGTCCTGGTCCTGCAGGCTGAGCCGCTCGGTGGCCCGGCCGGTGACCAGGTGCAGCGCGTCGCGGACGTCGGCGAGCCGGGCGGCGGCCGCGTCCAGCCCGTCGCGGGGGGCGTCGGCCAGCCAGGTCGCGGCGATGGCGCGCAGCGCGACCACGTCGCGCAGCCCGCCGCGGGCCTCCTTGAGGTCCGGCTCCAGCAGGAAGGCGAGCTCGCCGTGGCGCTCGGCCCTGGCCCGGCCCAGCTCGTGCAGGTCGGGCAGGCGCTTGGCCGCGTCGGCCCGCCAGTCCGCCAGCACGGCGGAGCGCAGCTGAGCGGTCAGCTCCGGGTCGCCGGCCACGTGCCGGGCGTCGAGCAGGCCGAGCTGCGCCTTGAGGTCCTCGGCGGCGACCGCGCGGGCCTCCTCGAGGGTGCGCACCGAGTGGTCCAGGGCGGCGCCGGAGTCCCAGACCGGGTACCAGAGGCGGTCCGGCAGCTCGGGGTCGAGCGCGCCGTCGTGCAGCAGCAGCACGTCCAGGTCGCTGCGCGGGGAGAGCTCGCCGCGGCCGTAGCCGCCGACCGCGACCAGCGCCGTGCCGGCGGGGGCGCCGGCCTTGCGGTGCAGTCCGGCGAGCCAGCGGTCGGTCAGTCCGGCCAGTGCGGTGCGGCGTTCGGCACCGGACAGCGCGGGGTCGGCGAGCAGCCGCGCGCGGTCGGCGGCGTGGTCGCCCGGGCGGGCCGGGTCACAGGGGTGGGTTTCGGTCGTGGTCACGTCGTGGTCCCCATCCGTGGAGCAAGCGGTGCCTGGTACGCCTGCGGCGACAGTGCCGGACGCGCTTTCGGCGACGATGCCGGATACGCCTGCGGCGGACCTGCTGGGAGCAGGTCCGCCTAGGGCCGATAGTGCTGAATGCTAGAGCGCGTCGGGCCCGCGCTCGCCGGTCCGGACCCGGACCGCCGTGTCGACCGGGACGGACCAGACCTTGCCGTCCCCGATCTTGCCGGTCCGGGCCGCCTTGACCACGACGTCGATCAGCTGCTCGGCGTCGTCGTCCTCGACCAGGATCTCGATCCGGACCTTGGGGACCAGGTCGACGGTGTACTCGGCGCCGCGGTAGACCTCGGTGTGGCCGCGCTGCCGGCCGTAGCCGCTGGCCTCGGTGACGGTCAGGCCGTGCACCCCGAACGCCTGCAGGGCGTCCTTCACCTCGTCCAGGCGGTGCGGCTTGATGACTGCGGTGATGAGCTTCATCAGGCGTCGACCTCGGTCTTCCGGGCGGTGGCGGTGGTGGTGGGAGCCGTGGCGGTGGCCCGGCCGAGGCTGGCGCCGACCGCGCTGAAGTCGTACGCGGACTCGGCGTGCTCGGCCTGGTCGATGCCGGCCACCTCGACGTCCTCGGAGACCCGCAGGCCGATGGTCTTGTGGATGGCCTGGCCGAGCAGCCAGGAGAGGACGAAGGAGTAGACGGCGACCACCGCGACGCCCATCGCCTGCTTGCCGAGCTGGCCGAGGCCGCCGCCGTAGAACAGGCCCTGCGCGCTCTGGCCGACGTGGCCGGTGGCGAAGAAGCCGATGGCCAGCGAGCCGATGATGCCGCCGACCGCGTGCACCCCGACCACGTCGAGCGAGTCGTCGAAGCCGAAGCGGTACTTGAGGCTGATCGCGGCGGCGCAGGCGGCGCCGGCGATCAGGCCGATGGCGATCGCGCCGAGCAGCGAGACCGAGCCGCAGGCGGGGGTGATCGCGACCAGACCGGCCACCGCGCCGGAGGCGGCGCCCAGCGTGGTGAACGCGCCGTGCTTGATCTTCTCGTAGGCGAGCCAGCCGAGGACGGCCGCGGCGGTCGCGATCTGGGTGTTCAGGAAGGCCATCCCGGCGACGCCGTTGGCGGCCAGCGCCGAGCCGGCGTTGAAGCCGAACCAGCCGAACCACAGCAGACCGGAGCCCAGCATCACCAGCGGCAGGCTGTGCGGCCGCATCGGGTCCTTCTTGAAGCCGATCCGCTTGCCGAGCACCAGGCACAGCGCGAGGCCCGCCATACCGGCGTTGATGTGCACCGCGGTGCCGCCGGCGAAGTCGATCACGCCGTTGCGGTCACCCAGCCAGCCGCCGTTGCCGCCGTCGAAGAAGAACACCCAGTGCGCGACCGGGAAGTAGACGATCGTGACCCAGAGCGCCACGAACAGGGCCCAGCCGGTGAACTTGGTACGGTCCGCGACCGCACCACTGATCAGCGCCGGGGTGATGATCGCGAACATCAGCTGGAAGGCGGAGAACGCGGTGACCGGAATGGTGCCGGTGAGGTCGTTGAGCCCGATGCCGCGCATCCCGAGGAAGTCCAGGTTGCCGATCAGACCCGCACCGGCGTCGGGGCCGAAGGCCAGCGTGTAGCCGTAGAGGACCCAGAGCACGCTGACGATCGCGAGCGAGATGAAGCTCATGACCAGCATGTTGAGTGTGCTCTTGACCCTGACCATGCCTCCGTAGAAGAAGGCCAGACCCGGGGTCATCAACATGACCAGGGCCGCACAGATGAACACAAAGGCGGTATCGCCCGCGCTGAAGCCGTCCGGCATCGGCGTCTCCTCTGGAATGAAAGCCGCTCCACACCCGGGATCCCTGTCCCGTGCCACCCGGGGTGTCGGCGATGAGAGGAGAGTGCCGAAGACGGGTTTCGGCCGATGCGGCTCGGTGTTTCACCACAGTGACGTGGTTGACGCGCGCGTTACGAGGACGTGAACTACGGCCGTGCCATGACAGATCTTGCGATACCGTGCGGCCGCGCGGACGGGTTGTGCCCAGGACGTCACCGACCGTGGAGGCCGACTCGCTGCGGGGGCGGGGGAGCCCGTGCGGATGCGAGTTGCGGCGGCCTCCACGGTCGGAGTCCGGTCCGGCGCTGGCCGGAAATCGGTGGGTGTGCGGGTGGCGGGGCCGGCTCAGACCGCGGTGGCGGCGAACTCCGGGATGTCCTGCACCACCCGCTCGGCCAGCCGGGAGATCTCGGGGACCCCCTGGTACTGCCGGGTGGCCGCCTCCGAGGTCTTGCGCACCCGGGTGTTGAGCCGCTCCGAGCGGACCTTCTTGGCGATGTCCACCGCCTGCTCGCACATCACCGCGGCCTGCTCCGGCTCGCCCTGCAGCAGGTGCACGCTGGCCATGCCCACCAGGTTGAAGGCGTACGAGCGGACGTGCTCGCCGTCCTGCCGGAACAGGTCGACCGCCCGCTCCATCACCGGGGAGGCCATCGAGGCGTAGAGCGGGCTGCGGGTGGAGTGGTAGGCCAGGTCGCGGAAGGAGTGCGCGTTCTCCGCGTTCAGCTCGGCCTCGGAGAAGAACTTGAGCCAGTCCGGGGTGCCGTCACCGGGCCGGCAGTCGCTGAAGGTGTCCTCGGCCAGCCGGGCGGCGCGGGCGCAGCGGTTGACCTCGCCGATGGTCGCGTAGGCGCGGGCCTCCATGGCGTACAGCAGGGCCTGCTGGCGCGGCCCGGCGGTGTCGCGGCTGCCGTACTGGGCGAGGTGGATCAGCTCCAGGGCGTCCTCGCCCCGGTTGAGGTGGATCATCTGGCGGCTCATGTCGGTGAGGATCAGCGCGCCGAACGGGCGGTCCCCCGCCTCCTTGGCGGCGTGCAGGGCCAGCACGTAGTACTTCTGGGCGCTGGGGTGCATGCCGACGTCGTACGACATCCAGCCGGCCAGGTGGGCCAGCTCGGCGGTGAGCCGGAAGAGCCGGCGGGTGGTCTGCTCGGGGTAGGTCTCCTGGAGCAGGTCGGTGACCTCGTGCAGCTGGCCGACCACGGCCTTGCGGCGCAGACCGCCGCCGTTCTGCGCGTCCCACTGGCGGAACATCTCGGTGGTCTGCTCCAGCAGTTGGAGCTCGGGCTCGGAGAGCCGGCCGGTGTGCGGCTCGCCGCCGTTGGCGGCGGTGAGGATCGGCATCGGGGCGCCGCCCGGGCCCGGGGTGAGCCAGCGCTGCATCGGCTCGATCAGCGCGGCACCGGCCGTCAGGGCGAGCGAAGTGCCCAGGAAGCCACGGCGGTTGAGCATCAGGTCGCTGCGGGAGTACTCGCTGATCAGCTGGACGGTCTGCTCGCCGCTCCACGGCAGGTCGACGCCGCCGCCGACGGTGGAGACCGGGACGGCCGCGCGCAGTCCGAGGTCCTCCACCGAGACCACCGAGCCGAACCGCTCGGAGAACAGCTCGGACAGGATCCGCGGGATCGGCTCGCGCGGCTGCTCGCCGTCGAGCCAGCGGCGCACCCGGGAGGTGTCGGTGCTGACGTGATGGGCGCCGATCTGCCGGGCCCGACGGTTCACCTGGCGGGCCAACTCGCCCTTGGACCAGCCGCTGCGCGTGAACCACGAGCTCAGCTTCTCGTTCGGTTGCTTGTCTCCCATGCGAACGTCCCCATCCCGCCCGGCCCCGGTCGGGGCCCCGATCGTGTGCCCGACGGTCGCGGGCTCTTGCTCGACGTGCCGTGCCTTGCGGTGCCTCTTGCCTTGCCATGCCTCGATCCCGGCCACCGAAGTGACCGGTTCATTGCTTTCCGTGTGCCGAACGTAACGCTCCATCCGCCATCCGGGGGAGCATGGCTCGGGAAACGCCACCTTTCGCCACCCCTACGAGTGAACTACGCACGCACTGTCAGCGGTTCACTGGTAGCCGGCCCGGCGTGACACCGGCACATGCCGGTACCGACAGGGGTCGCTCCATTCGCCGCCGCATGCGGCCAACTTCCGCGAGGGATCGGCGCATTGCCGGCCTCGGAGACGACGGAGGCACCCCGTGCAGCAACGACGATCCGGCATCCGGCGGACCGGTGCAAGGCGGCTCCTGGCCCGCGCCACCCGAATTGGTGCACGGCGTCCGCTGCGCGCCGCCAACGCACCACGCGCACCACACCGCACCATTGACGCATTGTCACGATCCCGTAACCACCGGCAATCCCAACCTGTTGGGGGAGGCATGGACAACCTGTTCGGCGATCTCCGGCTGGGCACCCTGTGGTCGACACCGCTGGGCATCCGCCGCACCCGCGCCACCTCGCTCCAGGCGGCCACCGAGTACACCGGCCGGCTCGGCTGGACGGTCGCCGTGGGCACCGCGGCCGCGGGGCCCGCCCCGGGCGGGGCCGGGTGCGGCTGCGCAGCGCCGTACTGCGCGGCGCCGGGCCTGCACGACGCCGTCGGTCCCGAACTGCCCGCCGGCACCACCGCGCAGGAGCTGGCCGGCCGCTGCGTGGCCGGTGCGCCGCTGCTGCTGCCGACCGGGCGCCACTTCGACGTGCTGGACGTGCCGGCCCAGCCCGGGCTGCAGGCCCTGGTGCGGCTGGAGCGGATGGGCACCCAGGTCGGCCCGGTGCTGGCCGCCCCGACCGGTCGGCTGCTGTTCCTCGTCGCCCCCGGCACCGCCGAGCGGCTGCCCGAACTGCTGTACCGGATGGGCTGGGACGACGCCGCGCTCGACCTGGCCTGCCACGGCGAGGGCGGCTACCTGGCGGCGCCGCCCACCGTGCTGGCGGGCCTCGGCCCGATGCGCTGGCTGCGCCGCCCGTCCCGGGAGAGCGCGGCCTGCCCGCCGGAGGCCCGGCTGCTGCTCGGCACCCTCGCCTACGCCTGCCACCGCAGCCGCACCCGCAGCGCCGAACCGGCCTGGCTGGCCTCCTGATCCACCGGGCGGACCGGGTGCCGCCACCGGGGGAATGTGAAGGGGCCGCCTCCCCGGCGGGGAGGCGGCCCGGAGCCTTGGACCGGCCGGTCAGTCGCCGATCAGCGCGTCCACGAAGGCGGCCGGCTCGAACGGCGCCAGGTCGTCCGCCCCCTCGCCGAGCCCGATCAGCTTGACCGGCACGCCCAGCTCGCGCTGGACCGAGATCACGATGCCACCCTTGGCGGTGCCGTCCAGCTTGGTCAGCACGATGCCGGTGATGTCGACCACCTCGGCGAAGACCCGGGCCTGCACCAGCCCGTTCTGCCCGGTGGTGGCGTCCAGCACCAGCAGCACCTCGTCCACCGGGCCGTGCTTCTCCACCACCCGCTTGACCTTGCCCAACTCGTCCATCAGGCCGGTCTTGGTGTGCAGCCGGCCGGCGGTGTCGATCAGCACGGTGTCCGCGCCCTCGGCGATGCCCTCCTTGACCGCGTCGAAGGCCACCGAGGCGGGGTCGCCGCCCTCCGGGCCGCGGACGGTCTGCGCGCCGACCCGCTCGCCCCAGGTCTGCAGCTGGTCGGCGGCGGCGGCACGGAAGGTGTCGGCGGCGCCGAGCACCACCTTGCGGCCGTCCGCGACCAGGACCCGGCCGAGCTTGCCCGAGGTGGTGGTCTTGCCGACGCCGTTGACACCGACCACCAGGACGACGGCCGGGCGGCCGTCCTCGTGCTTGGCGGTCTTCAACGAGCGGTCCGCCTCCGTGCCGATCAGCCCGGTGAGCTCCTCGGCCAGCAGGCTGCGCAGCTCGGCCGGGGTGCGGGTGCCGAGCACCTTCACCCGGGTACGCAGGCTGTCCACCAGCTCCTGGGTGGCGGCCACCCCGACGTCCGCGGTGAGCAGGGTCTCCTCGATCTCCTCCCAGGTGTCCTCGTCGAGGCGGTCCCGGGAGAGCAGCGTCAGCAGGCCCTTGCCCAGCGTGTTCTGCGAGCGGGAGAGCCGGGAGCGCAGCCGCACCAGCCGGCCGGCGGTGGGTTCGGGCACCTCGACGGCGGGCGGGGCGAGGGCCTCCTCGACCGGCACCTCCGCCTCGGGCGCCTCGACGGCCTCGACCCGTGCCTCGGTCGGTGCCCCGGTCGCTGTCTCGGTCGGTGGCGCCTGGGCGACCGGCTCCTCGACGGCCTCCGGCGCCTCGGGGGCGGGAGCGGTGACGACGGGGGTCTCGGCCCGCGGGGGCAGTTGCTTGCGTCGTCTGCCGGTGACGACGAGACCTGTGATCGCGCCGACGGCGACCACGGCGATGACTACGGCAAGGATCACGTATTCCATAACCCCCCCAGTATCCGCGACACCCCTGCCGCGGGGAACGGTGACATTCGCGGGCGCCGCCAGCTTCCACCCCTTGCGCCGTACCGGCGCGGGCCCGGGGTCAGTCCGCGGCCACGGCCGCCTCCTGCTGGCGGGGCAGCGCCGGCCGCTCCCGGTGCTCCTCGCGCAGCCGCTGGCTGATCACCTGGGAGATGCCGTCGCCCTTCATGGTCACGCCGTAGAGCGCGTCGGCGGACTCCATGGTCAGCTTCTGGTGGGTGATCACGATCAGCTGGGAGCTCTCCCGCAGCTCCTCCATGATCGCCACCAGGCGGCGCAGGTTGGTCTCGTCCAGCGCCGCCTCCACCTCGTCCATCACGTAGAACGGGCTGGGCCGCGCCTTGAAGATCGCGACCAGCAGCGCCACCGCCGTCAGCGACCGCTCACCGCCGGAGAGCAGCGACAGCCGCTTCACCTTCTTGCCCGGCGGCCGGGCCTCCACCTCCACCCCGGTGGTCAGCATCGACTCCGGGTCGGTCAGCACCAGCCTCCCCTCGCCGCCCGGGAAGAGCCGCGAGAAGACGCCCTCGAACTGCGCGGCGGTGTCGTGGTAGGCCGCTGTGAACAGCTGCTCCACCCGGACGTCCACGTCCCGCACGATGTCCATCAGGTCGCGCCGGCTCTTCTTGAGGTCGTCCAGCTGCTCGCCCAGGAACTGGTGCCGCTCCTCCAGCGCCGCGAACTCCTCCAGCGCCAGCGGGTTGACCTTGCCCAGCTGCTGGTACGCCCGCTCGGCCGCCTTCAGCCGCTTCTCCTGCTCGGCCCGCACGTACGGCGCCGCCTCCCCCGGCGGCTGCCCCTCCTGCGGCACAGGCGGCGGGACGAGCTGGTCCGGCCCGTAGGAGGCGAGCAGCTCGCCGCCCTCGATGCCGAACTCCTCCAGCGCCCTGGCCTCCAACTGCTCGATCCGCAGCCGCTTCTCCGCCCGCAGCACCTCGTCCCGGTGGCCGGCGTCCACCAGCCGGTCCAGCTCGGCCTTCAGCTCCCGGCCCGACTCGCGCCCGGCCCGCAGCTCGCTCTCCCGCCCGGCCCGGGCCTGCTCCGCCTCGGTGCGCTCGGCCTCGGCCCGGCCGAGCGAGATCTCCAGGCAGCCGAGCAGCTGCCGGGCCCCGGCCGCGACCGCCGTCGCCACCGCCGCCTCGTGCCGGGCCCGCTCGCGCCGCTCGGCCGCCCGCACCCGGGCCTCCCGCTCGGCCCGGGCGGCCCGGTCCAGCTGGTCCGCCCGGCCGGACAGCGCCCGCACCCGCTCCTCGTGGGTGCGCACCGACAGCCGCGCCTCCAGCTCCACCTGCCGGGCCTGCACACCGGCGGCGGCCAGCCTGTCCCGCTCGGCGCCGTCCGGCTCCTGCTCGCTGCCCTCGGCCAACTCCTCCGCGGTGGCGAGCCGTTGCGCCAGCTCCTCGGCCGCGGACAGCGCCTCGGCGAGCCCCTGCTCGGCCCGGGCGGCCGAGCCGGCCAGCCGCTCCGCCTCCCCCGCCGCGGCCCGGGCCTGCCCGCCCAACCGGCCGAGCGAGCCGGCCAGCTGGGCCCGCTCCCGCTCACCCTGCCGCCGACGCGCCGCCAACTCCTCAAGGCCGGAGCTGAGTTCACGCCGCCGCTCGGCCGCCTCGGCCAGCCGCGCGCCGGCCGCCGTGTGCCGCTCCTCGCACTCCTCGATCAGCCGGGCCGTCTGCGCCACCGCGGCCTGGGTCTCCAGCTGGCTCGGCGCACCGGCCGAGCCGCCCTGGGCGAAGCCGGCCGAGAGCACGTCCCCGTCGGCCGTCACGGCCGTCAGCTCCGGCTCCGCCGCGAGCAGCAGCCGGGCCTGGTCCAGATCCGCCACCAGGGCGGTGCGCTCCAGCAGCGTTTCGGCCGCGGCCAGCACCTGCTCGGGCCCGCTCAGCCGCTCCGCGGCCCAGCAGGCGCCGGCGGGCAGCGGCCGCCGCTCCCCCACCGGCCGGGGCCGGGCGATCAGCAGCGCGGCCCGCCCGGCCTCCTCCTTGCGCAGCCGCCGCAACGCCTCGACCGCGGCCGCCGGCGTGTCCACCGCCACCGCGTCGGCCGCCGCGCCGAGCGCCGCCGCCACCGCCACCTGATGACCGGGCGCCACCTCGAGCAGTGCGGCGGCCGGCCCCAGCACCCCCGCCGCGGCGCCCAGGTCGAGCAGCGCACCGCTGCCGTCCTTGCGCCGGAGCCCCAGCGCCAGCGCCTCGTGCCGGGCCGTCAACCCGGCCCGCTCGCGCTCCGCGGCGCCTACCGCCTCCCGGGCGGCGGACAGCACCCGCTCCGCCTCGGCCAGCTCCTCCCGGGCCTGCCGGTGCGCCTGCTCCAGCTGCTCGTCGCCGGCCTCCACCCGGTCGGCCTGCTCCTGGAACTGCTCGTACTCCTCCTGCGCGGCCCGGGCCCGCAGCCGGGCCTCGTCCCTCGCCTCGGCCAGCCGGCCGATCTCGGCCTGCGCGCCGGCCGCCCGGGAGGTGGCGGCGGCGGCTTGCCCCTGCAACCGGACCAGGCCCTCCCGGCGGTCAGCGATCGCCCGGGCGGCGGCCTTCAGCCCGGCCTCCTCGGCGGTCAGCGAGCGCTCCAGCTCGGCCCGTTCCTCGACCGCCTCGGCCAGCGCGTACCGCGCCTGCTCCAGCGCCTCGGCGAGCGCGGCCTCCTCCTCGCGCACCCGCTGCGCCTCGCGCTCCAACTCCTCGGGATCCCGTCCGCGCCGCTCCTCCGGCTGCCCGCCGCCCAGCGCGTGCCGGATCCTCGCCTCGGCCAGTCCGACCGTGCCCCTGGTGCGCTCGGCCAGCGCGGAGAGCCGGTACCAGGTCTGCCGGGCCGCCTCCAGCTGCGGGCCGAGCTGCTCGACCTGGGCCTCCAGCACGGCCTCGCGCTGCTGCGCCCGGGCCAGCTCCTGCTCCACGGTGGCCCGGCGGAGCTTCAGCGCCAGCTCGTCCGCGATCTCGGCCTCGACGGCCTGCCGCAGCACCAGCAGGTCGTCGGCGAGCAACCGCAGCCTGGCGTCCCGGAGTTCGGCCTGGATACCGGCGGCCCGCCGGGCGATCCTGGCCTGCCGGCCGAGCGGCCCGAGCTGGCGTCGCAGCTCCGCGACCAGGTCCTGGACGCGGTTGAGGTTGGCCTGCATCGCGTCCAGCTTCCGCAGCGCCTTCTCCTTGCGCTTGCGGTGCTTGAGGACACCGGCCGCCTCCTCGATGAAGGCGCGCCGGCCCATCGGGTCCGCGTGCAGGACGGAGTCCAGCTGGCCCTGGCCGACGATGACGTGCATCTCGCGGCCGATGCCGGAGTCGGAGAGCAGCTCCTGGATGTCGAGCAGCCGGCAGGTGGCGCCGTTCAGCGCGTACTCGCTGCCGCCGTTGCGGAACATCGTCCGGGTGATCGTCACCTCGGAGTAGTCGATCGGCAGGGCGCCGTCGGTGTTGTCGATCGTCAGGCTCACCTCGGCGCGGCCGAGCGGGGCGCGCCCGCTCGTCCCGGCGAAGATGACGTCCTCCATCTTGCCGCCGCGCAGCGACTTCGCGCCCTGCTCGCCCATCACCCAGGAGAGTGCGTCCACCACGTTGGACTTGCCGGAGCCGTTCGGCCCGACCACACAGGTGATCCCCGGCTCGAAGCGCAGGGTGGTGGCCGAGGCGAAGGACTTGAAACCGCGGAGGGTCAGACTCTTCAGGTGCACCCGTACCCTCCTGACCTCGGCGTTCCGGCTCTGCTGGCGACTGTATCCGGCAGTGCGGACACAGAGTCGTCAGGAGCCGGTTTGGCCACGCCGGGCCTGGGCACCTTTACCGGAAAAAGACGCATGCGACTGATGCCGGACACGACGAAGGGACGTCACCGGGACGTCCCTTGCAGGCTGCATTCCCCTATCGGGAAGCTCAGTGCGCAACAGCGTCGATCTACGAGGATCGGGGTGGGCTCAGGTGAGAGCCGGCTCCCGGTGGTCCAGTTCGATGCTGCTGAGCAGCGAGTGCTCGTCAGCGACAGCGAGTAGTGCGTCGTTCTCCGTCTGGAGCCGGTTGAGTTCGGCCTCCAGATCCTGGACGCGCTGCTGGAGCCGTCGCATCTCGGAGAGCATTCGCGGGTCGGGGCCGCCGACGTACCCGAGAAGCGCCTTTGCCATGATGAATGGTCCTCCACGCTGAGTGACCGAACCGGGAGCGGTACTGGTCTAGGGGGAAGGGAACACGCACCCGACGACGCGACCGGCTGTGCTGGCTGGGCACTCCGGAACACCCGCAGTGAGCTGGGCCCACGGCGGAATGACCCGACCGGGTAAACGCGGACGTGTGCGCGGGTTTTCAGGGTCTCACCAAAGACGGTACGGGTCAACACGATCACCGCACGCTACCGCGCCCCTGTCACCTGCATGGCGGGACGGACACACCATGGAGCGGGGTGGGGCCCTGCGAGGGGCCCGGTGGATCACTGCTCGGTGCGGAGTCAACCACGAGTCCGCGCAGATGGCAACCGCAGGACACCGGCGGTTGCCCCACCCGGGGGACAATCCGGACGATCAGCGGATGGCGAAGGTCGGGTAGCCGTCCCCGGTCGCACTCCAGATCTCGGTCACGCCGCTGACCTGGCCGGGAGTGTCCGGCCCGCGCAGCAGGGCGAGCAGTTCCTCGCACTCGGCGTGCAGCCCCTCGGCCACCACCTGCACCCGGCCGTCGCCGAGGTTGCTGGTGTAGCCGGTCAGGCCGATCTCCAGGGCCCGGGCCCTGGTCCACCAGCGGAAGCCGACCTGCTGGACCCGGCCGCGCACCCAGGCGGTGACCCGGACCGGGTGCTGACTGTCATGACCGTGCATGCGTCGACCCTAACGGCAGGTCGGGCCTCAGAAGCCGCCGAAGTCGCCGCCGCCGCCGAAGTCCCCGCCACCACCGAAGTCGCCTCCGCCGCCACCCGAGTCGCCGAAGCCGCCACCGAAGTCGGAGGAGTTGTAGTCGCCGCCCGAGTAGTCGCCCGGGTCGACCCCGTTGGAGCCGTCGAAGCCGTCCTGGGCGGCCCAGGCGGTGCCCGGGGACATCGCCGAGCCGAGCAGGGTGCCCACCAGCAGGCCGGGCAGGATGCCCGAGCCGAAGTAGCCGCCCGCCCAGGGGCTGTAGGCCGGGCCGGCGTTCCAGTACGGCTGGCTGCCGTGGTCGGTGTGCACGGTGCGGATGTCCGGCTCCTGGCCGCTCGCCAGGCGGGCCGCGTCGGCGGCGCAGACCGGGACGGCGCGCGCCGCGCCACCGGCCGGGGCCCAGTCGGCGTCCTGGACGGAGGGGCCGTGCCGCGGGTCGAAGAAGCAGGGCACCCGGCGCTCCGGCAGGGCGCGGTGCTCGCGCCGGGCGGCCAGCGTCGCCAGCGAGAACCGGCCGTCCGCCAGCGCCTCGGTGACCGGGCGGACGTCCTCGGGCCGCCGGGCCGCGTCCATGGTCTGCTTGGCGCGCTCGTAGGCGTCCAGCGCCCGGGTGTAGTCGTCCCGCTGAGCGTCGTCCGCGTCGGCGGCGCCGGGGCTGAACTCCAGCCGGTCGAGCTCCTCGCCGAAGGCGGTGATGTCCTCGTCCACGACCGTCCGCAGCTGGGCCAGTTCCGCCTGCTGCCGGGCGAGCTTGCGGCGCTTGGAGCGCCGCAGGAGCAGGAAGGTGCCGGCACCGGCCAGCGCCAGCAGCGCGACCGGGATGACGATCGCGGCGGTGCTCACCCCGCCGGAGCCGACGCCGTGGCCCTTGGTCTGGGTGGTGGCCTGGCCGACGAAGTCGTTGAGGGTGCCGTCGATGTCACCGGGGTGCGAGCGCGCGGCCGCGCCGGCGATCCGGTCCGCGGCCGCGGGCGGCAGTGCCTGCCGGTCGGCGAAGGCGCGGAACTCCCCGCCGCGCCAGATCGCGTAGACACCGACGATGCCGACCTTGGTCCGCAGGTCCTGGGCGACGGTCTTGGCCGGGTAGTTGTCATCGGCCGGCACCACCGCAACGAAGATCGGCTTGTCGGCCTGCTCGATCTTCTTGCCGAGCGCGGCCGCCTGGGCCTCGGAGAACCGGCCGGTCATCGCCGGGTCGACGTAGACCTGGCCCTGCTTGAGGGCACTCGCCGCCTGGTCGACCCCGGACCCGGCGGCCGAGGCCGGGCCGGCGAACGCCAGCAGCAGGCCGAGCAGCAGCGCCACCAGCGCGGCCGGCAGGGCGGCCGGGGCGATGCCCGGGATCCGGCGGGAAACGGTTCTCATGGCACCGACGGTACCTGGCGGGGCCCGTGGTACGCCCATACCCCAGACGGACCCACCCCCGCCGACCGACCGGTCTTGGGCGCCGGGTAGATCATCCGGTGTCTGGACCAGGCATAGTGGTGCCTGCTTCCCCTGCCTCGGCCCGCCCCTGATCGGAGCATTCCCGGTGATCATCGGACTCGTCACCGCCGTAGCGGCCTCCGTCTGCTACGGCACCGGCTCCGTCCTGCAGGCCGTCGGCACCCGGCGCTCGGCCCGCGAGGAGACCGCCGCCCGGGGTGCGGCGGCCGGGGCGACCGAGCACGGCGGGCCGAGCCTCGCCTCGACCGCGAAGGCTGCGGTGACCTGGGAGTTCATCGTCGGCACGGTGCTCGACCTGATCGGCTTCGGCCTGGGTGCGCTGGCCGCGCGGCTGCTGCCGCTGTTCCTCTCCCAGACCATCATCAGCGCCAACCTGGTGATCACCGCCCTGCTCAGCATCAAGCTGCTCGGCCTGCGGCTGAAGCAGCTGGAGTGGATCTCGATCGCCCTGCTCTGCGGCGCGCTGGTGATGCTGGCCAGCGCGGCCGGCCCGGAGGGCGGGCACCACGCCGCGATGTCCTTCCACTGGTGGCTGCTGGTCGGCTCGGTGGTGCTGATCGCCGGCGGCAGCCTGCTGGTCCGCCGGCTCGGCCGGGGCGCCGCCATCGTGGCCGGCCTGCTGTCGGGCCTGGGCTTCGGCGCGCTGGGCGTCGGGGTGCGGATCCTCAACGGCGTCCAGCCCTTCGACCTCGGGCAGCTGCTCGGCGACCCGGCGCTGTACGCGATCCTGGTCGGCGGGATCGGCGGGATGTACCTGCACACGGTGGCGCTGCAGGTCGGCTCGGTGAACGGAGCGACGGCCGCCCTGGTGGTCGGCGAGACCGTGGTGCCCGGGGCGGTCGGGGTGCTGTGGCTGGGCGACACCTCCAAGGAGGGCCTCGGCTGGCTGGCGGTGCTGGGCTTCCTGCTCGCGGTGGTGAGCGCGGTCGGGGTGGCCTACTTCGGCCAGAGCGAGGTGGAGGAGCACGGCGCCCAGCCCAAGCTCCCCGAGCCGGCCGGGCACTGACCGCCCCCGAGGGGCGCGCCCTAGCGGGGCCGGGGCACCCGCTGGCAGCGCGGGCAGAAGTAGCTGGACCGGTTCATCCAGGCGGCCCGGCGGATCGCGGTGCCGCAGCGACGGCAGGGCTCGCCCTCACGGCCGTAGGCGTCCAGCTCCCGGGAGAAGTAGCCGCTCTCGCCGTTCACATTGACGTAGAGGCTGTCGAAGCTGGTGCCCCCGACGGCCAGCGCCGCGCTCATCACCTCGCGGGCGTGCTGCAGCAGCACGCCCGCCTGGGGGCGGGTCAGGGTGGCGGTCGGCCGGTCGTAGTGCAACCCGGAGCGCCACAGCGACTCGTCGGCGTAGATGTTGCCGACGCCGCTGATCAGGGTCTGGTCCAGCAGGGCGCGCTTGACGGTGGTCCGCTTGGCGCGCAGCGCGGCGACGAAGGCGTCGTCGTCGAAGCGGGGGTCGAGCGGGTCGCGGGCGATGTGCGCGATCGAGACCGGGGTGTGCTCCGGATCGTCCGGCTCCGCCTCCTCGACGGCCAGGCCGCCGAAGGTCCGCTGGTCGACGAAGCGCAGCTCGCGACCGTGGTCGGTGAAGCGCAGCCGGACCCGCAGATGGGTCTCGTCCGCCGTGCTCGGGTCCTGCACCAGCAGCTGACCGCTCATACCGAGGTGGCCGATCATCGACTGGTGGTCGCCGAGCGGCACCCAGAGGTACTTGCCGCGCCGCTGGGCCTCGCCCAGCGTGCTGCCGGTGAGCCGGGCCGCGAACTCCGCGGCGCCGCCGGGCTGCCGGCGGACGGATCGCGGGTGCAGCACCTCGACCTCGGCGACGGTGCGGCCGGCGGCCCAGCGGGCCAGGCCGCGCCGGACCACCTCTACCTCGGGAAGTTCAGGCACTTCGGCCCCCCGGCCGGGTTCAGACTGCGGCGCCGGGGCGGTCGTCGGCGTACTTGGCCTTGATGGCCCGCCAGGCGCTCTCCGCGGCCTTCTGCTCTGCTTCCTTCTTCGAGCGGCCACTGCCGTGCCCGAAGTCCTCGCCGGCCACCCGGGCGGCGGCGGCGAAGGTCTTCTCGTGGTCCGGGCCCGACTCGGTGACCACGTACTCCGGCACTCCGATGCCCACCGAGGCGGTGAGCTCCTGGAGGCTGGTCTTCCAGTCCAGTCCGGCGCCGAGCTGGGCGGACTCCGCGATCAGCGGGTCGAAGAGGCTGTGGACGAACACCGTGGCGGCGTCCAGGCCCTGGTCCAGGTAGACGGCGCCGATCACGGCCTCGACGGTGTCGGCGAGGATCGAGGACTTGTCGCGTCCACCGGTCCCCTCCTCACCCTTGCCGAGCCGGATGAAGGCACCGAGGTCCAGGCCGCGGCCGACCTCGGCGAGCGCGCGGGAGTTGACCACCGCGGCGCGAAGCTTGGCGAGCGTGCCCTCCGCGACCTCCGGGTGGAGGCGGTAGAGGGTGTCCGTCACCACCAGACCCAGCACCGAGTCGCCGAGGAACTCCAGGCGCTCGTTGGTGGGCAGCCCGCCGTTCTCGTAGGCGTAGCTGCGGTGGGTGAGGGCACGTACCAGAAGGGCGCGCTCAAGTGTGTACCCGAGGCGCCCTTCCAGGACGTCGTATTCGGTCGAGGCCGGCCCGCTGCCCTTGCCCCCGTTGGAAGAGTCCTTCGCGGCGGGAGCCTGCTTGCGGGGGGAGTTGCTCTCCGACATCGATCCGTGCACCCTGCCGATCAGACCGAGAGGACCTGGCGGCGGTTGTACGTGCCGCAGCTGGGGCACGCGAGGTGACCGAGCTTCGGCTCGTGGCAGCGGTCGCACGCCACGAGGGCCGGAACGACGGCCTTCCAGTTGGAACGGCGGTGGCGCGTGTTGCTGCGCGACATCTTCCGCTTCGGAACAGCCACGGCTACTTCTCCTGGTTCTCGGCGAGACCCTCACGGGTACCGCTGTTCTTGATTCCGTCACCCTCGTCGCCGGGGGCGGCGGAGAGTCCCTGCAGTGCCGCCCACCGGGGGTCGGCGGCGTCGTGGTGGTGCGACGGGTCGTCGCTCAGGCGTGCGCCGCACTCGACGCACAGACCCAGGCAGTCGTCCTGGCACACCGGCTGCAGCGGCAGTGCGAGCACCACCGCGTCACGCAGCACCGGCTGGAGGTCGAAGTAATCGCCCTCCAGGCGGTAAGTCTCATCGTCCGAGTCCTCGTCGAGGTCCTCGTCGGCGCCCGCCGCGCGGCCACGGCCGCGGTCGTCGGACTCCGGGTAGTAGTACAGCTCCTGGAAGTCGACCTCCAGGCCGTCGCTCACCGGCTCCAGGCAGCGCACGCACTCGCCCTCGACCTGGGCCTCGGCGGTGCCGGTCACCAGTACGCCCTCGACCACGGACTCCATCCGCAGCTCGAGCGTGATCTCGCTGGTCTCCGGGATGCCGATCACGTCTTCGATGCCCAGCCCCTGGGGGGCCTTCAGGGTGCGGGAGACCCGCCGCAGCGAACCTGGGCGACGGCCGAGCTCATGCGTGTCGAACACGAGCGGGTCGCGGTGGTCGAGGCGGTTCAAGGTGTCCTGACTTCCTGGCGGCGGCACGCACAGCCGTGGGTGCCGCGGGTTTTCCTGAAGAGTGTGTTGCCGCCGAGTTGCGGGCAGCAGACGGCCCCGGAACAGGCCGAGTGGTCAGACTACCGGAGAGTGGGGCCAGGCCCAACTTCGGGCCCGCACCCCCCGCCGCTCAGCGGCCGCCGAGCTCCCGCAGCCTGGTCATGTCGATCATGCTGGTGTCGAAGAAGCTGGTCTCGTCCAGCCCGCCCTGCTGGGCCGGCTGCGGGTGCCCCTGGGCCTGCTGCTGCCCGTGCTCCTGCGGGTAGCCGCCGGCTTCCGGCACCGGGTTGCCCCAGGCGTCGTACTGCTGCACCTGCGGGTAGCCGGGCTGTTGCTGGTAGTACGGGTCCTGGCCCTGGTAGGCGGCGGGCTGCTGCTGGTAGCCGTACGGGTTCGCCCCGGTGCCGTCCGCGATCGGGTTGCCCCAGCCGTCGGTCTGCGGGGCACCCACCGGGTCGTAGCCGCCGTTGTAGACCTCGGCGTACTGCGGGCCGGCCGCGTACTGCTCCTCGCCGGGGGCCTGCCAACCGGCCGCCGCGGGGGTCTGCTCCGGCCAGCTCTGCTGCTGCGGGACGGCCTCCTCGCGGTACCAGGGCTGCTCCTCGCCGTCCTCGGCGAAGCCGGAGGCCACCGCCTCGGCGCGGTCCTTCAGCTGCTGGGCCTCGTCGGCGGCGGCCAGGTAGGCCCCCAGCTCGTCGATGGGCGCCTTGCCGAGCAGGGTGTCGCGGCCCTTGCCGACGGCCTGGAGGGTCTTGCTGAGCACCGCCTCCAGGGTGGCGAGCTTCACATCGACGTACTCGTCGACCTCGGGGCTCGGGGTGGCGGGCGGCTGGAACTCCTCGCCCTCGCCCTCCACCTCGGACTCGTAGACGCCCGCCGCACCGCGCAGCTTCTGCCGGCCGCGGCCGACGGCGCCGAGCGTCTTGGTGAGGACCACCTCGAAGTTGGCGAGCTTGCTGTCGACGTAGTCGTCCGCCTCGGCGCGCTTGGTCTGCACCTCGGCGCGGGCCTCGCCGAGCACCCGGTCCGCCTCGGCCTGGGCCTGGCGGACCACCTCGGTGTCGGAGATCAGCGAGCCGCGCTCGTCGTGCGCCCCGCGGATGATCTGGTCGGCCTGGGCGCGCGCGTCGGCCACCAGCTGCTGGTGGTCGGCGACCACCGACTGGGCCTGGGCCAGCTCGGCCGGCATGGTGTCGCGCAGTTCGCGGAGCAGCCCGACCAGTTCGGCCCGGTTCACCACGCAGGATGCCGACATCGGCATCGCGCGGGCGTTCTCCACCACGGCGACGATCTCGTCGAGTTTCTGCTGCACGTCCACGAGCGCATCAGTCTTTCCGTGTGCCGCCGAGGTGCGGCGGAGGCAGTCCCCGTCGGCTCGGCAGCGCCCACGGGGCGGGAGTACAGACTGTACGGCCACTGCGCCCGGAGCTCACAACGCCCGGGGCGCCCGCGCCACCCGACAGGGGGACGTGTTGTGACGGTTCGCCAGGAAGGTCCGGCTTGCCCCGATCAGCCGCGCCGCTCGGCGATCCGGGCCACCAGCCGGCTGTTGACCGTCGCGGGCAGCAGGTGGGAGACGTCGCCGCCGTACGAGGCGACCTCCTTGACCAGCGAGGAGGACAGGAAGCTGTAGGTCGGCGAGGTCGGCACGAAGAGCGTCTCGACGCCGCTGAGGCCGTGGTTCATCTGGGCCATCTGGAGCTCGTAGTCGAAGTCGCTGACCGCCCGCAGGCCCTTGATGATCGCCGGGATGCCGCGGTCCCGGCAGAAGTCCACCAGCAGGCCGCTGTGCGCCTCGACCTCGATGTTGCCGTACGGGGCGCAGGTCTCCTCGATCAGCGCGATGCGCTCCTCGACGGTGAACAGGCCCTGCTTGTTCTTGTTGATCAGCACGGCGACATGGACCACGTCGTACAGCTTCGAGGCGCGCTCGATGATGTCGAGGTGCCCGTTGGTGATGGGGTCGAAGGACCCCGGACAGACGGCGCGGCGCATGGCGTGTACTCCCTTGTGGGGGTTCCTGGTGCTACGGGTGCTGGTCGCCCTCGGCAGCGGCGCGACCGTACCAGAGGGTGCCCTCGCCGTAACGGCGCGAGCGCAGCGGCTCGAACCCCTCCGGCCAGCCGAACTCGCCGCCCCGGGTGCTGCGTTCCACGGTGACGAGAACCTCGTCGCTGAGCCAGCCCCCCGAGCCGAGTGTGATCAGCATCTCGCGCACCTCCTGGTCCGTCACGGAGTACGGCGGATCGAGGAAGACCAGGTCGTACGGGGCGCCGGGCGGGATCCCGGCGATCACCCGCTCGGCCCGGTCGGCGCGCACCTCGGCGCCGGGCAGGCCGAGGGTGCGGACGTTCTCCCGGATCACCCGGGCGGCGCTCGGGTCGGACTCGACCAGCAGCGCGTGCTCCGCCCCCCGGGACAGCGCCTCCAGGCCGACCGCGCCCGAACCGCCGAACAGGTCGAGCATCCGGGCCCCGTGCACGGTGCCGCGCAGCGCGGCCAGCGTGGAGAACATCGCCTCCCGGGCCTTGTCGGAGGTCGGGCGGGTGGTCCGGCCGGGCGGCACGGCCAGTCGACGGCCGCCGGCCGTACCGGCGATCACGCGGGTCATGAGGTGGGGAGGTCCTTTCCTGAGGCAGCCACCACGCTATACCGGCGCGGGGGCCGGGCCGCGGCGACCGACCAGCGGCCCGCCCTCAGCCCTTCTCCAGGTACTCCGCGCGGTCCTCGTCCAGCAGGCTCTCCAGCGCCGTCCGCAGCTCCGGGTGGCGCTCCAGGTCCGGGTCCTCGGCGACCAGCACGGTGGCCTCCTGGCGGGCGGTGGCGATGACCTCCTCGTCCTCCAGCACCGAGAGCACCTTGAGCGAGGACTTCACGCCCGACTGGGCCTGGCCGAGCACGTCGCCCTCGCGGCGCTGCTCCAGGTCGATCCGGGACAGCTCGAAGCCGTCCAGCGTGCCGGCCACCGCGTCCAGCCGGGCCCGGGCCGAACTGCCCGCGGGCATGTCGCTGACCAGCAGGCACAGGCCCGGCGCGCTGCCCCGGCCGACCCGACCGCGAAGCTGGTGCAGCTGGGAGACGCCGAAGCGGTCCGCGTCCATGATCACCATCGCGGTGGAGTTGGGGACGTTGACACCGACCTCGATCACCGTGGTGGCGACCAGCACGTCGACCCGGCCCGCGGTGAACCGCCGCATCACCTCGTCCTTGGCCTCCGGTGCCAGGCGGCCGTGCAGGATCTCCACCCGCAGGCCGGCCAGCGGGCCCTTGCCGAGCATCTCGGCGGTCTCCACCACGGACAGCGGCGGCCGGCGCTCGTCGCTGCCCGCGCCGAGGTCCTCGGGGTCGTCCGGCAGCGCCTTGCGCTTCTTCTTCGGGTCGTCCGGCTCGTCGCCGATCCGGGGGCAGACCACGTACGCCTGGTGGCCCTTGCCGACCTCCTCGCGGACCCGCTCCCAGGCGCGGGCGAGGAAGTTGGGCTTCTCCTGCGCGGGCACCACATGGGTGGAGATCGGCGACCGGCCGGCCGGCAGCTGGTCCAGGACGGAGGTCTCCAGGTCGCCGAAGACCGTCATCGCGACGGTGCGCGGGATCGGGGTCGCCGTCATCACGAGCAGGTGCGGCGGCTGCCCGCCCTTGGCCCGCAGCGCGTCGCGCTGCTCGACGCCGAACCGGTGCTGCTCGTCGACCACGACCAGGCCGAGGTCCTGGAACTGCACCTTGTCCTCGATCAGCGCATGGGTGCCGATCGCGATGCCGGCGTCGCCGCAGGCCATGTCCAGCAGCACCTGCCGCCGGGCCGGCACGCCCATCGAGCCGGTCAGCAGGGCGACCTTGGTGCCCAGCTCGGAGCCGCCGAGCATGCCGCCCTCGGCGAGGTCGCCCATCATCTCGACGATCGAGCGGTGGTGCTGCTGGGCCAGCACCTCGGTGGGCGCGAGCAGGGCGGCCTGGCCGCCGGCGTCGACCACCGCGAGCATGGCGCGCAGCGCCACCAGCGTCTTGCCCGACCCGACCTCGCCCTGGAGCAGCCGGTGCATCGGGTGCTCGCTCGCCAGGTCGGCGAAGATCTCGCCGCAGACCTTCTGCTGACCATCCGTCAGGGTGAACGGCAGCCGGGCGTCGAAGGCGTCGAGCAGGCCGCCGGGGGCGGCCCGGCGGGCCACCGCGGGCAGCGCGGAGTCGGCGGCCCGGCGGCGGGCGAGCGCGACCTGGAGCACGAAGGCCTCGTCCCAGCGGAGCCGGCTCTGGGCCCGCTCCCGGTCGGCCTGGTTGCGCGGCCGGTGGATCAGCTCCAGCGCCTCGGGCAGCGGGATCAGCTCGTGCTTCTCGCGCAGCGCGCCGGGCAGCGGCTCCCCCACGTCGCCGAGGTGCTTGTCCAGCGCGGTCTGCACGCACAGCGACAGCTTCCAGCTGGGCAGCTGGGCGCTGGCCGGGTAGACCGGGATCAGCCGGCCGGCGAACTGCCGCGCGGCGTCCGAGCCGGCTTCCTCGTCCAGCAGCTGGTAGTCCGGCGAGGCGAGCTGGCGGGTGCGGTTGAAGAGGCCGACCTTGCCCGCGAACAGGCCCTGGGCGCCGGGGCGGAGCTCCTTCTGCCGCCAGCCCTGGTTGAAGAAGACCAGGCTGAGCCGGCTGCGCCCGTCGGTGACCACCACCTCCAGCCGGTCGCCCTTGCGCCCCTTGAAGGGGATCAGGGTGACCTTCTCGATCCGGGCCAGCACGGTGACGTGCTCGTCCACCTCCAGCTCGTCGAGGCTGGTGAGCGAGCCGCGCTCGACGTACCGGCGCGGGTAGTGGTGCAGCAGGTCGCCGACCGTGCGCAGCTTGAGGCTGTCGGCCAGCACCTTCGCGGTGCGGTCGCCGACCAGCTTGGTCAGTGGTTCATCGAGAGCGCCCATCAGCTCCTATTGGACACCACCGCAAGGACAGTGCGGGCTGCTCCACCCCGATGAGCTGCTCCGCCCCGATGAGCTACTCCACCCCGATGAGCAGCGGCGCCGACTCCTGGCCGCCCAGGTAGACCATGGTGTCCACCTCGGGCCGCTGCCGGCGGGCGTGCGCCACCAGCTGGTCGGCCAGCGCGCCGGGGACGCCCTCGCCGAGGACCAGGGTGACGAGTTCGCCACCGGCGGCCAGCATCCGGGCGAGCACGGTGGCCGCGGTGTCGGCCAGGTCGGAGCCGATCAGGGCGACGTCGCCGTCGATCAGGCCGAGCACGTCGCCGGCCTGGCAGACGCCGGCCATCGTCCAGGACTCGCCCTCGGCGACCGCGAGTTCGGCGTAGCGGGTGGCTCCCGCGGCGGAGGTCATGGCGACCACGTCCTCGTCGAAGCGCCGGGCGACCTCGTGCACGGCGAGCGCCGCCAGCCCCTGGACCGGCGAGCGGGTGGGCAGCACCGCGATCCGCAGCCCCTCCTCGCGGAGCTGGTCGGCGGCGGCGCCGGCGGCGGCGCGCAGTTCGGGGTCGTTCAGCAGCAGGACGACCTCGCGGGCGGCGCAGCGCCGGACCGCCTCCACCAGTTCGGAGCTGGCCGGCGGGTGGTCGGGGTCGGCGAAGAGCACGGCGGAGCCGGCCTGCTCGCAGAGTTCGGCGAGCCCGCTGCCGGTCACCACGCTGAGCACCGCCCGGCCGTGCGGGGCGGGCGCGGGCGGCTCGCCGACCCGGGCGGCCGCCTCGGCGAAGTGCGTGATCCGGATCCGGTACGGCCGGCCGGCCTCCACCCCGGCCTCCACGGCGGCGCCGGCGTCGTCGACGTGCACGTGGACGTTCCACAGACCGTCGCCGCCGCCGACCACCAGCGAGTCGCCGAGCCCGGCCAGCCTGGCCCGCAGGCCGGGCATCGCCTCGTCGGGCGCGTCCAGCAGGTAGATCACCTCGAAGGCGGGGTGGCCGGGGCCGGCCGGGCGCTGGTGGCCGTCGCAGCCGGCCGCGGGGCCGGGGAGGGGCACGGGCACCGCGGTCTCGCCGCGCAGGGCGAGCGGACCCATCGGGCTCTGCCCGGAGACGGCGTCCAGCAGCGCGCCGAGCACGGCCACCAGGCCGCGCCCGCCGGCGTCCACCACGCCCGCCTCGGCCAGCACGTCCAGCTGCTGCGGGGTGCGCAGCAGCGCCTCGCGGGCACCGCGGTAGGCGGCCTCGGCGACGGCCGGCAGGCCGTCGGGGCTGCGGCCGGCCCCGCGCGCGGCCGCGGCCGCGACGGTCAGCAGGGTGCCCTCGACCGGCTCGGCGACGGCCTGGTAGGCGGCGTCCGCGGCGACGGCCAGCGCCCGGCGCAGCTGCCCGGGGTCGCCGCCCTCGGCCAGGGCGCCGGCCAGCCCGCGCAGCCACTGGGCGAGGATCACGCCGGAGTTGCCGCGGGCGCCGAGCAGCGCGCCGCGGGCCACCGCCGCCATGGCCGGGCCGAGGCCGGGTTCGGGGAGCTCCGCGAAGCAGCTCTCACCGTGGGCGGCGGCGGACTCGACGGTGAGGTAGAGGTTGGTGCCGGTGTCGCCGTCGGGCACGGGGTAGACGTTGAGCGCGTCGATCTCCTCGCGGGCCTGGCCGAGAGCGGCCAGGGCCAGCCGGTACCAGGTGCGGACGGCCGGGGCGTCGAGCGTGTCCAGCACCAGGTCTCCTCCGGGTGAACGCCACGGGAACGCGACTGAACGCGGTGGCTAGGGCGATGCTGGCAGGTTATCGGTGCCCGGCCCCGGCCCGCCCGCGCGGTCGGCGGCGGCCGCTGCCCCGGCGACGGGAACGATCACGGCCCTGAGCATGGTAGTTTCGTTCAGCGGGAGCACCCGATGTATGCTTCTGCGGTTGCCTGGAACAACCCGGGCTCACCCCTTGAACCGATTCAACCCCACGCGAGTGGGGGCGGTCGCTCAGCCGGGGTTTTCGAACGTACCTGATCTGAAGTCTTGGAGTGACTCCTGTGGCTGCCAACTGCGACGTCTGCGGCAAGGGGCCGGGCTTCGGCAACAGCATCTCCCACTCGCACCGCCGTACCCCTCGTCGTTGGAACCCCAACATCCAGACGGTGCGCGCTGTGGTTGGGCGGACGCCGAAGCGGCTCAACGTCTGCACCTCGTGCATCAAGGCCGGTAAGGTCTCGCGCTGACGCGCAGACCGGTAAGCCGGTCCTCCGGACAGCCGATCCATCCTCGGGTGGGTCGGCTGCTCTGTTGTTCCGGGCCTGCACGGCGCTGCGGGGGTCAGGAGGTTCTCCTCCTGACCCCCGCAGTGCTGTCTGCGGGCAGGGTCAGCGCCAGCGCCAGCCGTGGTCGACCGGGCCGATGCCCGCGCCCAGGGCGAAGCCGGCCGCGATGGCCCCGGTGACGTACTCCTTGGCGGCGGCCACCGCCTCGGGCACCGCGGCGCCCTTGGCGAGCTCCGCGGCGATCGAACTGGCCAGGGTGCAGCCGGTGCCGTGGGTGTGCCGGTTGTCGTAGCGCGGCGCCCGGTACCAGTGCTCGCTGCCGTCCGATCCGACCAGCAGGTCGGCGGCCTCCCCCTCCAGGTGCCCGCCCTTGACCAGCACCCACTCCGGCCCGAGCTCGAGCAGCGCCTCGGCCGCGGGCCGCATCCCGTGCTGGCCGGTGACTTCGATGCCGGTGAGCTGGGTCACCTCGTGCAGGTTGGGCGTGGCCAGGGTGGCGACCGGCAGCAGCCGTTCCCGGACGGTGGCGACCGCCTCGGCCACCAGCAGCGCGTCGCCGTGCTTGGAGACCCCGACCGGGTCGACCACCACCGGCGCCCCGACCCCGGCCAGCAACTCGGAGACCACCTCGACCAGCTCGACCGAGGCCAGCATGCCGGTCTTCACCGCCTGCACCCCGATGTCGTCGACCACGCTGCGGAACTGCGCGCGGACGGCGTCCGCGGGCAGTTCCCAGTAGCCCTGCACGCCGAGCGAGTTCTGCGCGGTGACGGCGGTGATCACGCTCATGCCGTGCACGCCGAGGGCGAGCATCGCCTTGAGGTCGGCCTGGATGCCCGCGCCGCCGCCGGAGTCGGAGCCGGCCACGGTGAGCACCCGCGGGGGTGCCGAGGAGGGGTGGACTGTCGAAACCATGCCGCCAACCTACCGGGCGCGGCTCACAGCACCGCTTCGGATTCCAGCCAGCGGGCCTCGGGCACGGTCTTCAGCCGGGTGACGGCGTCACCGATCGACACCAGCCGGATGTCGTTGCCGCGCAGCGCGGTGAAGTGCCCGAACGCGCCCTTGTGCACGGCCTCCACGGCGTGCCAGCCGAACCGGGTGGCCAGCACCCGGTCGCGGGCGGTGGGGGTGCCGCCGCGCTGGGTGTGGCCGAGGATGACCGGCCGGGCCTCCTTGCCGAGCAGCCCCTCCAGCTCGTTGGCGAGCCGGTTGCCGATCCCGCCGAAGGTCCGGTGGCCGTACTGGTCGACCTGGCCGTGCTCGAACCGCAGGGTGCCGGGCAGCGGTTCGGCCCCCTCGGCGACGGCGATGATGGCGAACTTCTTGCCCCGCCGGAACCGCTCCTCGATCATCCGGGCGACCACCTCGATGTCGAAGGGCTTCTCCGGGATCAGGATGCCGTGCGCGCCGCCGGCCACCCCGGCGGTCAGGGTGATCCAGCCGGTGTGCCGGCCCATCAGCTCGACCACCATCACCCGCTGGTGCGACTCGGCGGTGGTCTTCAGCCGGTCGATCGCGTCGGTGGCGACGTGCACGGCGGTGTCGAACCCGAAGGTGACGTCGGTGGCGTCGATGTCGTTGTCGATGGTCTTCGGGACCCCCACCACCGGCAGGCCGGCGTCGCTGAACTGCTTGGCCGCGGTCAGCGTGCCCTCCCCGCCGATCGCGATCAGCGCGTCGATGCCGACGCCGCGGGCCAGGATCCGGGCGTTGTCGACGGCCCACTCGATCCGCTCGCGCTGCACCCGGGCCGAGCCGAGGATGGTGCCGCCCAGGGTGAGCAGGCCGGTGACGTCGTCGTGCGAGACCACCCGGCTGCGGCCCTCGATCAGGCCGAGGAAGCCGTCCTCGATGCCGATGATCTCGTCACCGTGGACATCGGTGCCCCGGTGCACCACCGACCTGATCACCGCGTTGAGGCCGGGGCAGTCGCCGCCGCTGGTCAGGACACCGATTCGCATGGTGGCTGTGCTCTCCCGCTCCGTGGGGCCCGGCAGCCGCGCCGGGCCGGTTCCGACACCGCAAGCGTACGCACTCGCCCCGCCCCCGGACCCGCTCCCGCGCCACCGCCGCGCGGTGCGGTGCGGCCCGCGGCGCCGCTACTGGTCCGCGAAGTGGTCCCAGCCGCCGGCCCGGTCCCAGGGCGCGCCGTCCACCGTGACCCGGCCGCCGCGTGCCGCGCTCGCGGTGCGCACCACCTCACCGACCACCCGCCAGCGGGCCGGCAGTTGGACGGACTTCGGGAAGGTGGCCACGATCGCGTGGTCCTCCCCGCCGGAGAGCACCCAGAGCAGCGGGTCCACCCCGACCGCCTGGCCGATGTCGGCCATCTGGGCGGGGACGTCGAAGTCGGCGGCACGCAGGTCGATGTCGACACCGCTGGCCCTGGCGACGTGGCCGAGGTCGGCGACCAGCCCGTCGCTCACGTCCACCATCGCGTTCGCCCCGAGGTCGGCCGCGGCCGGGCCGGCGTGGTACGGCGGCTCGGGCCGGCGGTGCGCCTCGACGAAGGCCCGCGGCGAGCGGAAGCCGCGCTGCAGCACCGTCAGTCCGGCCGCGGACCAGCCGAGCCAGCCGGTCACCGCGACCACGTCGCCGACCTGGGCCCCGGAGCGCAGCACCGGGGCGCGGCCCTGCAGGTCGCCCAGCGCGGTGATGGCCAGCGTGATGGTCTCGCCGCGGACCACGTCGCCGCCCACCACGGTGGCGCCGGCCACCTGGCACTCGTCGCGCAGCCCGTCCATCAGCTCGGTCGCCCAGGTGGTCGGCAGGTCGGCGGGGGCCACCAGGCCGAGCAGGATCGCGGTCGGCACGGCGCCCATCGCGGCCACGTCCGCCAGGTTCTGCGCGGCCGACTTGCGGCCGACGTCGTAGGCGGTGGACCAGTCGCGGCGGAAGTGCCGGCCCTCGATCAGCACGTCGGTGGTGGCCACCACCCGCCCGTCCGAGGCCTTGACCACGGCCGCGTCGTCGCCCGGCCCGAGTTCGACGGCCGGGGTCAGCGGCAGCCGGGCGGTCAGCTCCCGGATGAGTCCGAACTCGCCGAGCTCGCCCACGGTCCCCTGCATCTGCCGTCCTCTCAACTCAATCCGTCCGGCCGTGCGGATGGCTCCGCGGCCGTCTCCGGGGCCCGGCCGCCCGCCACGGCCGCGCGCCCCCGCGCGCAGCGTACGCCCTCGGGCCCGGCAGGGGACTCCCGTACCGGCGGCACCGCGCGGTAGCGTGGTGATCAGCCTGTCGGTCGGCCTGCCGCACCACTCCTGGCCGGTCCCCGGGGGGCGATCTCCGTTCCGAGCCGCCTGGAGGTCCCTGTGGTCCATGCATACATCCTGATCCAGACCGAGGTGGGCAAGGCGACGGCCGTGGCCGAGTCCATCTCCAAGATCGAGGGCGTCCTCACCGCCGAGGACGTCACCGGACCGTACGACGTGATCGTCCGCGCCGCGGCCGACACGATGGACAACCTCGGCCGGATGGTCGTGGCCCAGGTCCAGCAGGTCGAGGGCATCACCCGCACGTTGACCTGTCCGGTGGTGAACCTGTAGGGCCGGATAGCATCGGTGGGTGTCCCTGACCTCCCGCCTCGCCGCGCTGCCCGCCCCGGTCCGCTGGCTCACCCTGCCGGCGGTACTGCTGGGCGGCATCGTGCTGCTCACGGCCGCCTGGCAGGTGCCCGCGGACGTCACCCCGCCGGCGCCCCGGCCCGAGGCCGCCGGGTACTGCGCCGCGCTGGACAAGGCGCTGCCGAGGACGGTGCTGGGCCATCCCCGGGAGGACCCCTCCCCCGCCTCCCCGTACACCGCCGCCTGGGGCAGTTCACCGCGCACCGTGCTGCGCTGCGGCATCGACCGGCCCGGCTACCTGGACGACGACCCGCTGCGCAGCTCGCCGGAGATCAACGACGTGCAGTGGGGCATGTCCCGGACGGCGGACGGCGGGTACCGCTTCGTGACCACGCTGCGCAAGGCGTACGTGGAGGTCGAGGTGCCCGCGGGCGCCTACCCCAACTACTCCGACCCGCTGAGCTCGCTCACCGACGCCATCAAGGCGACCGTCCCCGACGGTCTCTGAGCGCCGCTGCCGCCCCCGGTCACCCGGGGGCGGCAGCGGCCGGACGGGCTAGCGCAGGCCGGTGGAGCGCCGCAGCGCGGCCTGCAGCAGACGGTCGATCAGCTCCGGGTACGGCACCCCGCTGGCCTCCCACATCTTCGGGTAGGCCGAGATGGGCGTGAAGCCGGGCATGGTGTTGATCTCGTTGACCATCCAGCTGCCGTCCTCCAGCAGGAAGAAGTCGACCCGGGCCAGCCCCTCGCAACCGAGCGCCTCGAAGGCCGCCACGGCCTGGCGCCGGATCTCGGCGGTCTGCGCCTCGTCCAGCCGGGCCGGGATCTCCACCTCGGAGGAGTCGATGTACTTGGCCTCGAAGTCGTAGAACTCGAAGTCGCCGCCGACCACGATCTCGGCCGGCACGCTGGCCCGCGGGCCCTCCTCGAACTCCAGCACCGCGCACTCGATCTCGCGCCCGGTCACCCCGGCCTCGACGATGATCTTCGGGTCGTGCCGGCGGGCCTCCTCGATCGCCGCGTCCAGCTGGGCCAGGTCCTTGACCTTGGTGATGCCCATGCTGGAGCCGGCCCGGCAGGGCTTCACGAACAGCGGCAGCCCGAGCTCGGCGATCCGCTCGCGGGCGGCGGCCCGGCCCTGCTCGCTCTCCCACTCGCGCGGGCGCACGACCGTCCAGCGGCCCACCCCGATGCCGTGCGAGGCGAGGATCCGCTTGGTGTACTCCTTGTCCATGCCGGCCGCGCTGGCCAGCACGCCGGAGCCCACGTACGGCACCCCGGAGAGCTCCAGCAGGCCCTGCAGCGTGCCGTCCTCGCCCCACGGGCCGTGCAGCAGCGGCAGCACCACGTCCACCTCGCCGAGCACCTTGGGCGCGGCGCCGGGCTCGCTCCAGACGACCTCGCGGCTGCCGGGGCTGCCGGGCAGCGAGACCTGGCCCTCGGTGGACTCGGCCACCTGGTCGACGTCCGGCAGCCGGCCGTCGGTGATGGCCATCCGGCCGGGCTCGTCCCCGACCAGGGCCCAGCGGCCCTCATGGGTGATGCCGATCGGCAGCACCTCGTACTTGCTCCGGTCGATCGCGCGGAGCACGCTGCCGGCCGTGACGACCGAGATGGGGTGCTCGGAGCTGCGGCCGCCGAAGACGATCGCGACGCGCGGCTTGGCCGCGTGGTCCGTGGAGGTCTTTTCGATGCTCATATCGCTTTTGAGACTACCGTGCGAAGGTTTCCGGGTCGCGTCACCGGCGCTCCGGCTTGGCCGAACGGGCCATCAGGCCCTTGAGCACCTCGTGGGTCGGGCGCCCGTTGTGCACCACGTCGACCACCGCCTCGACGATCGGCATGTCGACCCCGCTGCGCCGGGCCAGGTCCAGCACCGACTCGCAGGACTTGACGCCCTCCGCGGTCTGGCTGGTCGCCGCGACGGCCTGCTCCAGGGTCATCCCGCGGCCGAGGTTGGTGCCGAAGGTGTGGTTGCGGGAGAGCGGCGAGGAGCAGGTGGCCACCAGGTCGCCCATCCCGGCGAGGCCGGCGAAGGTGAGCGGGTCGGCGCCCAGCGCGACACCGAGCCGGGTGGTCTCGGCCAGGCCGCGGGTGATCAGGGTGGCCTTGGTGTTGTCGCCCAGACCCATCCCGTCGGCCATGCCGACCGCCAGGCCGATCACGTTCTTGACCGCCCCGCCGAGCTCGCAGCCGACCACGTCGGTGTTGGTGTACGGGCGGAAGTACGGCGTGTGGCAGGCCGTCTGGAGCCGCTTGGCGACCGACTCGTCGGTGCAGGCGACCACGGTGGCGGCCGGCTGCCGGTTGGCGATCTCCCGGGCCAGGTTGGGCCCGCTGACCACGGCCACCCGCTCGGGGCCGACCCCGGCGACCTCCTGCAGCACCTCGGTCATCCGCTTGGCGGTGCCGAGCTCGATCCCCTTCATCAGGCTGACCAGCACCGTCCGCGGGCCGAGCAGCGGCGCCCAGGCGGCGAGGTTCTCGCGCAGCGTCTGGGAGGGCACCACCAGCACCGCGAAGTCCGCGCCCGCCATCGCCTCGGCGGGGTCGGCGGTGGCCCGGACCGCGTCGGGCAGCGGGACGCCCGGCAGGTAGTCGGGGTTGACCCCGGTCCGGTTGATCTCGTCGGCCAGCTCCTTGCGGCGGCCCCACAGGGAGACCTCGCAGCCGGCGTCGGCCAGGATCATCGCGAAGGCGGTGCCCCAGGAGCCGTTCCCGAATACCGCGCAACGGGTCACTGGGCCTGCTCCTCGGTGTCGGTCGCCTTGGTCGCCGCCCGATCGCCCTTGCCCTCGGCGGCGGCGGCCCGCTCCCGGGCGGCCCTGCGCATGTCGTACCGGACGGCCGGCGGCTGCTCGCCGCGGATGCCGGCGAGCACCTCGGTGATCGCCGCCATGATGTCCTCGGTGGCCTCGCGCAGCACCTGGGCGGTGAGTTCCTTGCCCTGGTAGCGGCTCAGGTCCACCGGCGGCCCGGCGGCCACCGTCACCCGGTGCCGGGGGAAGAGGTTGAACTTGCTCTTGCCGCCGCGCCCGTACGGCGGCACGATCTCGTGCGCGCCCCAGTGCGCCACCGGGATCACCGGTGCGCCGGTCATCAGCGCGACCCGGGCGGCGCCGCTCTTGCCGGTCATCGGCCACAGCTCCGGGTCCCGGGTCAGCGTGCCCTCCGGGTAGAACTGCACGCACTGCCCGCCCTCGATCGCCTCGATCGCGGCCCGGAAGGCGGCGGCGGCGTCGGTGGACTCCCGGAACACCGGGATCTGGCCGGTCTTGCGCAGCATGAAGCCGATGAACGGCACCGAGAACAGCTGGGACTTGCCGAGTATCCGCGGCGGGCGCCCGCTGTTGTACTGCCAGTGCGCGTAGACCACCGGGTCGATGACCGAGTTGTGGTTCACCACCGCCAGGAAGCCGCCCTCCTCGGGGAGGTGCTCCCATCCGCGCCAGTCCGGCTTCACCAGGGCGGTGGTCACCGGCTTCACCAGCACGGCCGCGAAGCGGTACCAGATGCCGTAGTCGGCGTTGCCGAACCTGGCGTTCGAGCGGCGGGCCACCCCAGCTCCTCCTCATCCGGTGCGGCACCCGGGTGCCGCACGTCTTCCGTCGTCTCCCGGCCTTCGCCGGTCGGGGCCGTCGGCCCGGTCCGCACCTGCACCGCCGTCACCGGCGGACGAGTCCCGACCCGCGGCTCGCCGCCGGCCGCACGGCCGGGCGGCGCCCCAGGCGCGGATCAGTCTCACCTGCGGACCTGCCGGCTGTCGAGCGGACCTGCCCGTCGGCCGCGGGCACGTGAGCAACCGCACGCCGAGCGCGCGGTGCGGTTGGCCAGGGCCGCGGACCCGGCGCCACAATGGCGCCGATGACCCAGGACACCGTACGCCCCGTCGGGCCGCTCACGCCCGCTCCCTCCCCGTCGCACCCCGGCGCGGGCGCGGCCGGTGCGCCGGGCTGGTCCCTGGTGCTGCCGGTCAAGCCGCTCGAACTGGCCAAGAGCCGGCTGGGCCCGTTCGCCGGGCCGCGGCGGGCCGAGCTGGCGCTGGCGTTCGCCCTGGACACCGTGACGGCCGCACTGGCCTGCCCGCCGGTGGCCCGGGTCCTGGTGGTCACCGGGGACGCGGTGGTGGCCGAACGGGTCCGCGCGCTGGGCGCGCTGGTGGTCGGGGACGAACCGGTCGGCAATCGCGGCGGGCTCAACCCCGCGCTGGCGCACGGAGCAGCGCGAGCGCTCCGGTACGCGCCGCGCGCCCCCGTCGCCACGCTGTCCGCCGACCTGCCCGCGCTCCGGCCGGCCGAACTCGCCCTGGTGCTGGCCGCGGTGCCCCCCGGCCACCGTGCCTTCCTCGCCGACACCCCCGGCACCGGCACCACCCTGCTGGCCTGCCCGCCGGGCCTGCGGCTGAGCCCGGCCTTCGGCCCCGGCTCACGCGAGCGGCACGCCGCCCGCGGCGCCCGCGAACTCCCGCTGGCCGGCGTACCGTCGGTCCGCCGGGACGTGGACACCGCGGCGGACCTGGTGGAGGCGCTCGCCCTGGGCGTCGGCCCGCACACCGCCGCGGTGGCCGCCACCCTGGTCTGAGCCGCTCGACCGCTCGCTATGCTGCAGGCATGCAGGCCACCTCGTTCACCTTCGACCCGGCGACCCGGACGGGCTCGGTACTGCTCGACGACGGCACCCCGGTGCCCTTCGACGCCGCGGCCTTCGACGCCGGCGGCCTGCGCCTGCTGCGCCCCGGGCAGCGGGTCCGGATCCGCACCGAGGGCAGCGGCGAGGCCCGCCGGGTGGTCTTCCTGACCCTGCAGACCTTCCCGGACCCGGGCGCCGAGGCCTGACCTCGCGCTACCTTCGGGCCGGCTCCACCGTGACGGTGTGGGAGCGGCCCGCCAGCACGAAGGCCATCACCAGCCGGCCGTCCCTGGCCAGCGCCTCCTCGACCCGCCCCACCGCCTCCGGCCCGAAGTAGCCCTGGCAGACCTCGTACTGGGCCCAGCCGAGCGGCAGTATCCGCAGCGCCTCCCAGAGTGCCGCCAGGGCGTCCGGCAGCCGGCTGAAGGTCGCGGGCAGGGTGATCCCCTCGATGACCACCGTGACCGCCGCTGATGCTGCTGATGCCGCTGCCGTGTGCCTGGTCGTCATGGTCCTGGCTCCTCGCTCTGGTCGTCGATCCGGTCGTCGAACTCGGCCCAGGCCAGCTGGGCCCCGGTGGAGTACCGGTGGCCGAAGCGGTCCGCCTCCGCCAGCACGGTGAGCAGCTCCTGATGGGCCGCCTCGCCGCGGCCGGCGGCGAGCGGGACCTCCACCCGGTAGCCGCCGCCCTCCGGCCGTCGGCGCACTCTCGCCCTCGCCCCGGCGGCGCCGGCGAGGCGTCGAGCGAGACATCCGGCGAGGTCAAATGCCCTGGTGGTGCGCACGCGACGTCTCTCCCTGTGGGCACTCGATCACACCCGGTAAATCTAACTCATCAGATTCCACCTGATGCATTAGATTGTCAACGTCGTATCACCCGCCCTGCCGAACCCGGTCGGGCCGCGCCTGCCGCCGGGAGTGCCGGATGCCCTCACTGGAGCCCCCGTACCTGCGGGTCGCCGACGACCTGCGACGCCGGCTGACCCTGGGCGAGTGGCCGGTCGGTGAGCGGCTGCCCTCCCGCGCGCAGCTCGCCGCCGACTACGGGGTGGGGCCGAACGTGCTCCAGCGGGCACAGGAACTGCTCATCGCCGAAGGGCTGCTGGAGGGCCGGGCCGGCTCCGGCACCTATGTCCGGCTGCCCACCGAGCGGCGCCGGATGGTGCGTTCCCGGCACCGCGGGCTGAGCGGGCCCTCGCCGTTCCGGGCCGACCACGGCAACCGGGAGCCGGCCGGCAGCTGGGACGCCAACAGCTTCGCCCGCACGCCGGCCCCGCCGGAGATCGCCGACCGGCTCGGTATCGAACCGGGCGAGCCGACCGTGCGCACCTGCTACGAGTTCCTCACCGACGGCCGCCCGGTGCAGCTGGCCGAGAGCTGGGAGCCGATGTCGGTCACCGGCGGGACACCGGTGCTGCTGCCCGAACTCGGTCCGCTCGCCGGGCGGGGGCTGGTGGAGCGGATGGCCTCGATCGGCATTCAGGTCGACCACCTGGTGGAGCGGCCGCGACCGGCCCGGGCCACCCAGGAGCAGGCGCACCTGCTCGGCATCTCGGCCGGCGACCTGGTGACGCTGGTGGAGCGGACCTACTTCGACGTGGACGGCCGGGCGGTGGAGACCGCCGACCTGGTCGTCCCGGACTCCCGCTGGGAGATCGTCTACGAGCTCCCGGTCCCGGGCCGCTGAACCGGCGTCAATCCTTCCCGCGGGCCCGCCGGCCGGGCCCGCGAAGGCAAACGGCTGCGGCGGCCCGCCCCGGGGTGATCCGGGGCACGGGCCGCCGCAGCCGTCCGGTGCGTGCACCGTTACCGCTGTTACCGCGGGTACCGGCTGGCTCGCCGGTGCCCGGGCACCGCCAGTGACTACTTGGCGGTCGCCTTGCGCGCGGTGGTCTTGCGCGTGGCGGTCTTCTTCGCCGGCGCGGTCTTCTTGGCCGCCGCCGTCGCCTTCTTGGCGGTGGTGGTCTTCTTGGCCGCCGCGGTCTTGGCGGTGGTGGCCTTCTTGGCCGCGGTGGTCTTCGCCGGGGTGGTCTTGGCCGCCGTGGTCTTGGCCGCGGTGGTCTTGGCCGCCGTGGTCTTCGCCGCGGTGGCCTTGGACGCCGTGGTCTTGGACGCCGTGGAGCGGGCGGTGGTGGTCTTCTTGACCGCCGCCTTCTTCGCGGTGGTGGTCGCCTTGCGGGCGGCCGTCTTCTTCGCCGCGGCGGCGGCCGGGGCGGCGGCAGCGGCGGCAGCGGCGCGCTTGGTGGCGGCGCGCTTCACGGCGGCGGTGGTGCCGCCCTTGCCCGGGGTGAGGGAGCCCTTGGGGGCCTTCTTCACCGAGGGGCCGTCCTTCGGCAGCTTCTTGGCGCCGGAGACCAGGTCCTTGAAGCCCTGGCCCGGGCGGAAGCGCGGAACCGCGGTCTTCTTGACCTTGACCCGCTCGCCGGTCTGCGGGTTACGGGCGAAGCGCGCGGAGCGCTCCACCTTCTCGAAGGTGCCGAAACCGGTGACCGACACGCGGTCTCCTGCCACAACGGCACGCACCATGGTGTCGAGCACTGCGTCGACGGCCTCTGCGGCAGCCTTGCGACCGCCCAGCTGCTCGGCCACCGCTTCGACAAGCTGAGCCTTGTTCACGTCTTCCCCTTCGGAAACGGGCGCCGGATGATTCCATCCGTTCATTTCGCACGTTAGGTATGTATCTGCGGACTTTCAATTACCAAACGTGTGAATCACCCTAGTGTCGCAATGGATTTGCGCGTCGGCGACCTCACGGGCGCGGCTGCCGCCCCTCGTCGAGGTCTTGCACAAAGCGACTCAACCGCCGCGCCGCCTCCGGAAGATCGCGCTTGGCGGTCTCCGTGACGATGAGCAGTTGCCGGGTGAGAGCGGTCTTTGCATCCGTTGACACGTTCAGCGCAGAAACGCGAGCGTGCGCTTGCTTCAACCGCTCGGCCACTAGCGCGTAGAGCGCTGTGACTTCCGAGTCGTCCGGTTCCTCAGCAGGTGAGGTGTGTTGGTCCGTCCGGTCGTCAATTCGACTGCCGGCTGCACCGTCCGTCTCCTCCGTCGCGGCGGGTTCGCCACCCGGGCACGGAGGTTCGGGGAGCCGGTGCATGCAACGATTGTGCCATCTGTACGGAGTTGCGCTGCCCCGGGGGTTTATGCAGACCGCCGCGGCGGTCCGAACTCCCGTCCCGAACAGCCGAAGACCCGCCCCCCCGAGGGGGAGCGGGCCATCCGGCGAAGCATCAGAAAGCGGTGGATCAGGCCACCGGGAGGGTCCTCGGCTTGAAGGCCGGCCGGGTCGTCTCGAAGGCCGCGATGTCGGCCTCGTTCTGCAGCGTGATGCTGATGTCGTCCAGACCGTTGAGCAGCCGCCAGCGGACGTTGTCGTCCAGCTCGAAGGAGGCGTTGACGCCCTCGGCGCGGACCTCCCGCGCCTGGAGGTCGACGGTGATCTCGGCGGTCGGATCGGCCTCGACGAGCGCCCACAGCCGCTCCACCGTCTCCTGCGGCAGAACCACCGTCAGGAGGCCGTTCTTCAGCGAGTTGCCACGGAAGATGTCGGCGAACCGCGAGGAGATGACGGTCTGGAAGCCGTAGTTCTGCAGCGCCCAGACGGCGTGCTCGCGGGAGGAGCCGGTGCCGAACTCCGGGCCGGTCACCAGCACGGTGGCGCCGGCGCGCTCGGGCCGGTTCAGGACGAAGGACTCGTCCTTGCGCCACGCCTCGAAC
The DNA here is from genome assembly GCF_040678895.1 of Kitasatospora sp. NPDC049258. Lineage (NCBI taxonomy): Bacteria > Bacillati > Actinomycetota > Actinomycetes > Kitasatosporales > Streptomycetaceae > Kitasatospora > Kitasatospora sp. NPDC049258. The sequence goes on along the minus strand of NZ_JBFAQT010000022.1, from coordinate 10,542 downwards.
AGCCCGTCCTCGAAGCCGGTGCGGGTGACCTTCTTCAGCCAGTGCGCCGGGATGATCTGGTCGGTGTCGACGTTGCTGCGGCGCAGCGGGACGGCCCGGCCGGTGTGGGTGGTGAACTTCTCCATGCTGCTCAGGCCTCCACAGCGACGTTGGGGTCCGCCAGGTCGGCGGCGCTCAGATCGGCGGGCGCCGCCAGCCGGCCCAGCAGGGCGGTCGCGGCGGCGACCTGGGGCGACACCAGGTGGGTGCGGCCGCCCTTGCCCTGGCGGCCCTCGAAGTTGCGGTTCGAGGTGGAGGCGCAGCGCTCCCCCGGGGCCAGCTGGTCGGGGTTCATGCCCAGGCACATCGAGCAGCCCGCGTGCCGCCATTCGGCGCCGGCGGCGGTGAAGACCTTGTCCAGGCCCTCCTCGACGGCCTGCAGCGCCACCCGCACCGAGCCCGGGACGACGAGCATCCGGACGCTGTCGGCGATGGTGCGGCCCTCCAGGATGGCGGCCGCGGCCCGCAGGTCCTCGATCCGGCCGTTGGTGCAGGAGCCGACGAAGACGGCGTCCACCGCGACCTCGCGCAGCGGCGTACCGGCCTCCAGGCCCATGTACTTCAGCGCGTTCTCGGCGGCGATCCGCTCCTGTGGGTCCTCGAAGGAGGCCGGGTCCGGCACGTCGGCGCCCAGCGGGGCGCCCTGGCCGGGGTTGGTGCCCCAGGTGACGAACGGGGTCAGCCGGGTGGCGTCGATGAAGATCTCGTGGTCGAAGACCGCGTCCTCGTCGGTGGCCAGGGTCTTCCAGTACGCGACCGCGGCGTCCCAGTCCTCGCCCTCGGGGGCGTGCGGGCGCCCCTCGAGGTAGTCGAAGGTGGTCTGGTCCGGGGCGATCATGCCGGCCCGGGCGCCCGCCTCGATGGACATGTTGCAGATGGTCATCCGGGCCTCCATGGAGAGGCTGCGGATGGCCGAGCCGCGGTACTCCAGGACGTAGCCCTGGCCGCCGCCGGTGCCGATCTTCGTGATCACGGCCAGGATCAGGTCCTTGGCGGTGACGCCCTCGGGCAGCTCGCCCTCGACGGTGATCGCCATGGTGCGGAACGGGGCCAGCGGCAGCGTCTGGGTGGCCAGCACGTGCTCGACCTGGCTGGTGCCGATGCCGAAGGCCAGCGCGCCGAAGGCGCCGTGGGTGGAGGTGTGCGAGTCGCCGCAGACCACGGTGGTGCCCGGCTGGGTCAGGCCCAGCTGCGGGCCGACCACGTGCACCACGCCCTGCTCGATGTCGCCCAGCGAGTGGATCCGCACCCCGAACTCGGCGGCGTTGCGGCGCAGCGTCTCCAGCTGGACCCGGGAGACCGGGTCGGCGATCGGCTTGTCGATGTCCAGGGTGGGGGTGTTGTGGTCCTCGGTCGCGATCGTCAGATCGGTCCGGCGGACCTTGCGGCCGGCCAGTCGGAGGCCGTCGAAGGCCTGCGGGCTGGTCACCTCGTGCAGCAGGTGCAGGTCGATGTAGAGCAGGTCGGGCTCGCCCTCGGCGCGCCGGACGACATGGTCGTCCCAGACCTTCTCCGCCAGTGTCCGTCCCATCGCTTTCCCTCCAGCCGGCCGCATTGCCGGCCTTCTCGTGTCGTCGAGGTCTCTTCCCGAGCCACCCTGGTGAGGCTCGCCGCAGGCGACCTGCACGCCGGATCGTGTCCAGGATGTGGACACCTGGGTAAGGGTCCGTCCTGGGTGTCTCCCGGGCTGCTGCATCCAGAGTGGCGCTTTTCTCGCCGGATTGAACTTGCGTCTCGCGTACTGAGACTGCAGTATCGAGACATGGACAACACAAGCGGCGTCGGCGTTCTCGACAAGGCCGCTCTGGTGCTCAGCGCACTGGAGTCGGGCCCCGCCACGTTGGCGGGGCTGGTCGCCGCCACCGGTCTGGCGCGGCCCACGGCCCACCGACTCGCCGTCGCACTCGAACACCACCGCCTGGTCACCAGGGACATGCAGGGCCGGTTCATCCTCGGCCCCCGACTCTCCGAGCTCTCCGCCGCGGCCGGCGAGGACCGCCTGCTGGCCGCGGCCGGCCCGGTGCTCACGCACCTGCGGGACGTCACCGGCGAGAGCGCCCAGCTCTACCGCCGGCAGGGCGAGATGCGGATCTGCGTGGCCGCCGCCGAGCGCCTCTCCGGCCTGCGGGACACCGTGCCGGTCGGCTCCACGCTGCCGATGAAGGCCGGCTCCGCCGCCCAGGTGCTGCTCGCCTGGGAGGAGCCCGAGCGGCTCCACCGGGGCCTGCAGGGCGCCCGGTTCACCGCCACCGCGCTGAGCGGTGTCCGGCGGCGCGGCTGGGCCCAGTCGATCGGCGAGCGGGAGCCCGGCGTGGCCTCCGTCTCGGCGCCGGTGCGCGGCCCCTCCAACCGCGTGGTGGCCTCGGTCTCGGTCTCCGGCCCGATCGAGCGCCTCACCCGCCACCCGGGCCGGCTGCACGCCCAGGCCATCATCGAGGCCGCCAACCGCCTCACCGAGGCGCTGCGCCGCGGCTGAGCGCCGACGGGACGACGTTGCCGCAGGGGCCGCTCCGGACATCCGGGGCGGCCCTGCGCCGTCGGCGGCACTCGGCGGCACCAACGGCACTGCCGCACCGGCAGCACTCGGCAGCGCCCGGAAAAGCAAAAAAGCCCCGGGTGACCGGAGCTTCTCAGGACCTGCGTGGGGCTTGTATTTCTGGCTGGGGTACCAGGACTCGAACCTAGACTAAATGAACCAGAATCACTCGTGCTGCCAATTACACCATACCCCAAAAGTACCCCCGACCGGATTCGAACCGGCGCTACTGCCGTGAGAGGGCAGCGTGCTAGGCCGCTACACAACGGGGGCCCGCACCATCACTGGTGCTGAGTACCCCCGACCGGATTCGAACCGGCGCTACTGCCGTGAGAGGGCAGCGTGCTAGGCCGCTACACAACGGGGGCATACTCGTATCTTTATTCAGTTTGCAATTTGCATTGCGTACCCCCGACCGGATTCGAACCGGCGCTACTGCCGTGAGAGGGCAGCGTGCTAGGCCGCTACACAACGGGGGCTTGTCCTGCTTGTCCTACCTGCACTGCTCAACACTACCTGTACTGCGCTGGGGTACCAGGACTCGAACCTAGACTAACTGAACCAGAATCAGTCGTGCTGCCAATTACACCATACCCCACCAGAGTTCAACCCCTGCGGAGCCTTCCTCGGTGTCTTGCGCCTCCCTGCCCGGGCGGCGCAGAAAGAACATTACCCGACGCGTGGCCCGGCTCCAAAATCGATAACCGCAGGCAGCGCCGCGGGCGCCTGCGGGCCTGGTCAGCGCACCAGGCCCGCAGGCGTCACGAGCCGGCTCAGGCGGCCGGCAGGAGCTCCAGGGCGCCCCGCAGCCGGCGCAGCGTCTCGGCCCGGCCGAGCAGCTCCATCGACTCGAAGAGCGGCGGCGAGATCCGGCGGCCGGTGACGGCCACCCGCAGCGGCGTGAAGGCGAACTTGGGCTTGATGCCCAGGCCGTCCACCAGCGCCTCGCGCAGCGCCGCCTGGATCGGCTCCGGAGTGAAGTCCGCGAGCTCCTCCAGCGCCTTGATGCTGGCCTCCAGCACCGGGCGGGCGTCGGCGGTCAGTACCTTGGCCGCGTCGTCGGGGTCGACCGCGAACTCGGCCGGGTCGACGAAGAGGAAGCCGGCCATCGCGACGATCTCGCTCAGCACCACCATCCGCTCCTGGGTGAGCGGGGCCACCGCGGCCAGCAGCTCCAGCTGCTCGGCGGTCGGCTCGGCCGGCAGCAGGCCGGGGGCCTGCAGGTACGGCACCAGCCGGCGGACGAACTCCTCGGGAGCCAGCTCGCGCACGTGGCGGGCGTTGATCGCCTCGCACTTCTTGAGGTCGAAGCGCGCCGGGTTGGCGTTCACGTCCGCGATGTCGAAGGCGGCGACCAGCTGGTCCATCGAGAAGTGGTCGTCGGCCGCGGAGAGCGACCAGCCCAGCAGGGCAAGGTAGTTGAGCAGCCCCTCGGGCAGGAAGCCGCGCTCGCGGTAGAGGTTGAGCGAGGCCTGCGGGTCGCGCTTGGAGAGCTTCTTGTTGCCCTCGCCCATCACGTACGGCAGGTGCCCGAAGCGCGGGGTGGTGCCGTTGCCGACACCGATCTCGGCGAGCGCGGCGTAGAGCGCGATCTGACGCGGCGTCGAGGAGAGCAGGTCCTCGCCGCGGAGCACGTGAGTGATCTCCATCAGCGCGTCGTCGACCGGGTTGACCAGGGTGTAGAGCGGAGCGCCGTTGGCCCGGACGATGCCGAAGTCCGGGACGTCCTTGGGGTCGAAGCTGACCGGGCCGCGGACCAGGTCGTCGAAGGTCAGCGTGCGGTCGGGGATCCGGAAGCGGACGATCGGCCGCCGGCCCTCCCCGCGGTACACCGCGACCTGGTCGGCGGTGAGCTCGCGGCAGTGGCCGTCGTAGCCGCTCGGCCGGCCGGCCGCCCGGGCCGCCTCGCGGCGGGCGTCCAGCTCCTCGGTCGAGCAGTAGCAGTCGTAGGCGTGGCCGGCCGCCTTGAGGCGGGCCGCGACGTCCGCGTAGATGTCCATCCGCTGCGACTGCCGGTAGGGCGCGTGCGGGCCGCCGATCTCGGGGCCCTCGTCCCAGTCGAAGCCGAGCCAGCGCATCGCGTCCAGCAGCTGGTTGTACGAGTCCTCGGAGTCGCGGGCCGCGTCGGTGTCCTCGATCCGGAAGACCAGCTTGCCGCCGTGGTGGCGGGCGAAGGCCCAGTTGAACAGGGCGGTGCGGACCAGGCCGACGTGCGGGTTGCCGGTCGGGGAGGGACAGAAGCGGACCCGGACGGTCGGGTCCAGCTCGGAGTTAGCCACGCTTACAGCCTCAATCACGGGAGATGACCTTGTTGGCGAGAGTGCCGATACCTTCGATGGTGACGGCGACCTCGTCGCCGACGCCGATGGGGCCGACACCCGCGGGGGTGCCGGTGAGGATGACGTCGCCCGGGAGCAGGGTCATCGCTTCGGAGATGTGCGCGATCAGCTCGGCGACCGGGCGGATCATCAGCGAGGTCCGGCCGGCCTGCCGCAGTTCACCGTTGACGGTGCAGGTGACCGCCAGGTCGGCCGGGTCGAGGTCGGTCTCGATCCACGGGCCGAGCGGGCAGGCGGTGTCGAAGCCCTTGGCCCGGGCCCACTGGCCCTCGCGCTGCTGCACGTCGCGGGCGGTCACGTCGTTGGCGCAGGTGTAGCCGAGGATCACCTCGGGCACCCGGTCGACCGGCACCTCGCGGCACATCCGGCCGATCACCACGGCCAGCTCGGCCTCGTGCTGGACGTCGCCGGAGAACGGCGGGTACGCGATGGACTCGGTCGGGCCGATCACGGAGGTGGAGGGCTTGAAGAAGGTCAGCGGGACGTCCGGGACCTCGTTGCCCAGCTCCGCGGCGTGCGCCGCATAGTTGCGGCCGACCGCGACGATCTTGCTGGGGAGCATCGGCGCGAGCAGTCGGACGTCCTGGAGGCGGTAGCTCTCACCGGTCGGCTGCGGCGCCCCGAACGGGTGTCCGGCCAGTGCGTGCAGCACCAGCGAGTCGGGCTTCGAGGGATCACCCTCGACCACACCGAAGGAGACGCTGCCGGCGGCAGGGCTTCCTTCCCGGACGGAGAACCTGGCAATGCGCACTGCCCAGCAACCTCTCGGTTCGTCGGCCGCCGGGGCGCCCGGACGCTGGCCGGGCCCGCGGACCGGGGCCCTGCTCGATCGTCCCCAGGCTATCGCGTGGGCCGTCACCCGCAGTCGCGGCAGGCTCGATCCCGGTCGCGGCGGGCCCCATCGCGCGCCCCCGCCGCGGCCGGGCGTGCGAAGGGGCGCCGACCGCGACTGCGGTCGGCGCCCCGGTCGGCCTGAGGTCAGTCCAGCGGGGTGCGCGGGGCCGGGGCGACCATCAGGATGGTGCGGCGCGGGTTGGCCGTGCTGTCGGGCAGCTCGGCGGAGTACTCACGGGGCGCCTGCGCGGCGAGGAAGCCGGGCAGCTGGCCGAAGTCCTCGACGGAGGCCAGGGTGGTCCGACGCGGGTTGGCCGTGGGGCGGCAGTTGAGCGTGGACTTCGAAGCCTTCTTCGTCGGCTCGGACATTGCGTCACACCTCGGGGTCGTAGGCGGGCCGTGGCGACCGGCCCGGCAGGGTCGGCGTTTCGGACCGGCCTCGGGATGGGCAGGCTGGAATCACGGCGGGGGCACAGGCGTGCGCCCGCCGAGGCAAGGCTAAGGATCTCCTTTCACAGCCGCCGTGACCAAAGCTACACATAGCGGTGTGACTTTGCTCACTTTTCACTGGAAAATTGCCGCGATCTCGGCCAATTCCGACGTGGAGAAATGGCCGACATAGGGGATATCTCGGACATTTTGGGACCTCCGGCACTCCGGTGAATCCGCAGCCCACTTGGCATGCATCCGGCAAGTGTCCGAAAAGGGCTGTATTCCGGCACCCCTACCGCACAGTCCGTGAGGCGGCGCGCGCACTGGGTAGCCCAGGACACCGACGGGTAACGCCCCTTGTTGGACTTCTCGTGCTGTGCTGGAATGCCACGGAAAAACTCGACACCGTCCTATCCCGCCAGTCGCGGGAGGGGCGCCCGGTCCAGAGGTTGCGACGCCAGTGCAGGGACGTTTCAAGAGGGGCAGCGGCGCCGCGGGTGACCCGGAGCAGCGCGAGCCCATGTCAGGCTCCCACCAGGCAGCACCGATGACCGGCGCTGCCGCCGATCGGTTGACTTCCGGCGGCTCCGAGCCAGCCCCAGGCGACAACGCCGCCGGCGCGGACAGCGCCGAGCATGCGGACAAGGAGAGCCGCCGATCCCGGCTGCGCGGTTCACTGAACCGCCGCCGGGCCACCGGCATGAGCCGGTTCGCCATGAAGAACTGGCGGATCCGGACGCGCCTGATCGCGCTGCTGCTCCTCCCCGTGATGGTCGCGCTGGTGCTCGGCGGCCTGCGGGTGCAGACCTCGCTGGAGAACTCCCGGCAGCTGGCGCAGATGAAGGACCTGGCGGACCTGGCCCGTAAGGCCACCGCCCTGGCCAACGCGCTGCAGACCGAGCGCGACATCAGCGCCGGCCCGATCACCTCGGACGCCAACCACCAGAACCCCGAGGACGCCGAGGTCACCGAGGCGAAGAAGAACAGCGACGCGCTGAGCAAGGCGTTCAACGCCAGCGCCGACAAGTTCGACGAGCTCGACCTCGCCGGTGGCAAGACCCTGCTGCTGCAGGTCCGCAAGGACCTCAACCAGCTCACCGCGGCCCGCAACAACGCGTACCGGAGTCCTGACAACATCCAGGCCACCATCACGAGCTACGACGTGATGATCAAGGACCTGATCGACATCATCCAGGACCTCGCGATCACCTCGAACAGCACCGAGCTGATCAAGACAACCCGCGCGCTGCGCCAGTTCTCGCTGGCCAAGGAGAGCACCTCCATGCAGCGCGCGCTGATCAGCGCGGCGCTCGCCCGGCCGGGTACGGCCGACCTGAGCACCTCGGACGAGACCTTCGGCATCCGCCTCCAGGGCGCCGAGGACAACGCGCTCGCCAACTTCACCGCCATCTACGGCGAGGGCGAGGCGCGCGCCAAGCGGGCCCAGATGAGCTACAACCAGCTGATCGCGGAAGCCGACCGGTTCACCAAGGCCGTGCTCAACCCGAACGGCATCCAGCAGGCCGAGAGCCGCAGCTACAAGAGCTGGTACGACGACGCCACCGCCAAGATCACCGCTGAGCGGAACATCGAGACCGGCCTGGTCGACGACCTCGACGGCAAGGCCCAGGCGCTGCAGTCCGACGCCGACACCCAGGCGCTGATCAACGCGGCCCTGGTCGCGATCGTGCTCATCGTCGCCATCGCCGGCGCGGCCCTGATGGCCCGCTCGATGGTGCGCTCGCTGACCCGGCTGCAGACCGCGGCCGAGGACGTCGCCGAGCGGCGGCTGCCCGAGCTGGTCAAGACCCTCTCCGAGAGCGACCCGCAGGACGTCGACGTCACCGTCGAGGCGGTCGGCGTCGACTCGGCGGACGAGATCGGCCACGTGGCGCACGCGTTCGACATGGTGCACCGCGAGGCCGTCCGCCTCGCCGCCGAGCAGGCGCTGCTGCGAGGCAACATCAACGCGATGTTCACCAACCTCTCGCGCCGCAGCCAGGGCCTCATCCAGCGCCAGCTGTCGCTGATCTCCGAGCTGGAGAGCCGCGAGGCCGACCCGGACCAGCTGGCCAGCCTCTTCAAGCTGGACCACCTGGCGACCCGTATGCGCCGTAACGGTGAGAACCTCCTGGTGCTCGCGGGTGAGGACCCGGGCCGCCGCTGGACCCGCCCCGTGCCGCTGGTCGACGTGCTCCGCGCCGCCGCCTCCGAGGTGGAGCAGTACGAGCGCATCGAACTCGCCGCGGTGCCGTCCACCGAGGTCGCCGGCCGCGTCGTCAACGACCTCGTCCACCTGCTCGCCGAGCTGCTGGAGAACGCCACCTCGTTCTCCAGCCCGCAGACCAGGGTCCGGGTCACCGGCCACGCGCTGCCCGACGGCCGGGTGCTGGTCGAGATCCACGACACCGGTATCGGCCTCAGCCCCGACGACCTCGCGGACATCAACGAGCGCCTCGCCAGCCCGCCGGTGGTGGACGTCTCGGTGTCCCGCCGGATGGGTCTGTTCGTGGTCGGCCGCCTGTCCCTGCGACACGGCATCCGGATCCAGCTCCGCCCCAGCGACTCCGGTGGCACCACCGCGCTGGTCATGCTCCCGGTGGACGTCACCAACTCCGCCGACCGCCGGGGCGGCCGTCCCGGCCAGGGCGGTCCCGGCGGCAAGCAGCAGCGCGGCGTCGGTCCGACCCCGCGCCAGCAGGGCCGGGCCGGTGCGGCCGACGCGCTGTCCGGCCGCCAGGCCGCCGCGCTCGGCCAGGGTCCGGGCGGTGCCGGGAACGGCCGCCCGCAGCTGGGCGCGCCCCAGGGCAACGGCCCGCAGGGCGGCCAGCAGGGCCGTGGGCAGGCCGGTGGCGGGCTGTTCGGCGGCCAGCCCTCGGGCGGCCCCGGTGCCCCCGCAGGTGGCGGCCTGCCGACCCGCGAGGTCGGCCAGTCGCTCCAGGGCGGCCCGGCCGCCCCGCAGGGCAACCCCTCCCCCGACATGCCGCCGCGGCGGGTGCCCGGCGCCTCCGGTGCGCCCGGCGCCTCCGGTGCGCCCGGCGCCCCCGGTGCCGGTGCCGGTGCCCCCGGCGGGATGCCCCGCCGCTCGCCGCGCCCGCAGGACGGCCCTCCCGGCCGCCGGCCGGCCGGCGAGCGCCCGCAGCCGCGGGCCGGTGCCGAACTGCCCGAGAGCGCCGCTCCGTTCGGCGAGCGTCCGCAGCACGGCCGGGCCGACCAGGCTCCGTCCGCCGAGGGCGCCCGCGGCGGACTCGCCCCGCGCCGCCCGCAGGGCCCGCAGAACCCGCAGCGCCGTCCGCAGCAGCCGCAGCCGCAGCCGCAGCAGGCTCCGGCCGAGAGCGCCGCGGAGAGCACCGCCCAGTTCGCCCGGCCCCGGTTCGAGGCCAGCGACATCGACCCCCGGGACCCGCTGGGCCTCGGCCTGGTCGAGCCGGTGCTGCCGAGCGTGCCCGGCCCCGCCGGTCAGCAGCAGGCCCAGCCCGGCCAGCCGCAGCAGGCGTTCGCGCCGCAGCAGGGCCAGGCACCGGGCGCCCAGCGCCCGCAGCGCCAGGCCGGCGCCGAGCGGCCGCAGCCGATGGCGCTGCCGACCGGTCCGGGCGCGGAGGACACCCAGTGGTTCCGCCCCGAGGACGGCGACCAGTCCAACCGCCCCCGCCCGTACCAGCCGCAGCGCCCGGGGACCTCGGCCCCCGGCATCGCGGAGCAGGGCCGTCCGCAGCAGGGTCACCCCCAGCAGCGGCAGGCACCGCAGGGCCGGCCACAGCCGGCGCCGCAGCAGCAGGCCCCCCAGCAGGCTCCGCAGCAGCACGCCCCGCAGCAGCAGGCCCCCCAGCAGCGCCAGGCGCCGCAGGGTCCGGCCCAGCCGCCCCTGCAGCCGGAAGCCCCGTGGCGCCCGTCGGCGAACGACGAGCGCTGGCGCCGGGCCGAGCAGCTGCGCGAGCCCTCGACCGGTGGCCTGACCACCTCCGGGCTCCCGCGCCGCACCCCGCAGGCCAACCTGGTGTCCGGCACGGCGGAGTCCTCTCCGCTGACCGGCCCGCAGGTGTCCCGCAGCCCGGAGGAGGTGCGCGGCCGGCTCACCAACCTGCGCCGCGGCATCCAGCAGGGCCGCCAGGCGGGTACCGGCGCCAACCCCGGCGCCGGCCAGGCCCCGCAGGGCTTCGACGGCTTCGGCGGCGCCGCACGCGGCAACCGTCCCGGTCATGACGGGCAGCGCAACGCCGATGGCACCTACGGCTTCGGCCCCGAGCACCAGGAGCGTTGAGTTGAGTCAGATGAGCCAGGCCGCACAGAACCTGAACTGGCTGATCACCAATTTCGTGGACAACACCCCCGGGGTGTCGCACACGGTGGTGGTCTCCGCCG
>NZ_JBFAQT010000021.1:0-121066 GCF_040678895.1 Kitasatospora sp. NPDC049258 | reverse complement strand
TGGTTGCGGTTGGCGATCGGGTAGCCGATCGCGACGTCGTCCTGTCCGCTGAGGCGGGAGAGCAGGGCGGAGAAGGCGGCGAGCAGGCACATGAACAGGGTGGCGTTGCCGTCGCGGGCCAGGGTGCGCAGGCGTTCGGCGGTGGCCGGGTCGACGGTGAACTCCAGGGTGGCGCCGCGGTGGCTCTGCACGGCGGGGCGTGGCCGGTCGAGCGGGAGCTCCAGGGGCGTGATGCCGTCCAGGGCCTGTGACCAGTACGTGCGCTGTCCTTCCAGTACCTCGTCGCGCAGCCAGGCGCGCTGCCAGGCGGCGAAGTCCGCGTACTGCACCGGCAGTTCCGGCAGCTCGACGGGCGTACCGGTCGTCGCGGCCGTGTACGCCCGCGACAGCTCGTCCAGCAGCACACCGGTCGACCAGCCGTCCGCGATGATGTGGTGCAGCGTCAGCAGCAGCCAGGACTCGTCCGCGGAGAGCCGGACCACCAGCACCCGCAGCAGCGGGCCGCGCTCCAGGTCGAACGGTGCCCCGGACTCGGCGGCCGCGATGGCCAGTGCCTCCTCCCGGCCCGGCGCCTCGACGGTCCGCACGCCGACCTCCACCCGGGGGCGGATCACCTGGTGGGGCGTGCCGTCCTGCTCCGCGAAGGTGGTGCGCAGCGACTCGTGCCGGGCGACCACGGTGTCGACCGCGCTCTGCAGCGCTGCGACGTCCAGGCCGCCGCGCACCCGGAAGGCGTCCGGCATGTTGTAGAAGGCGCTGTCCGGCACCAGCCGGTCGAGGAACCAGAGCCGCTGCTGCGCGAACGACAGCGGCAGCGCTCCGTCACGCGGGACGCGGACGATCTCGCGGACGTCGTCGGTGCGGGCGGCCCGCTCGTCCACCAGGGCGGCCAGCCGCTCCAGCACCGGCGCCTCGAACACCGCCCGCAGCGGCACCCGGACCCCGAGCCGCGACTCCAGCCGTGACACCACCTGCGTCACCAGCAGCGAGTGGCCGCCGAGCGCGAAGAAGTCGTCCCGCGCGCCCACCCGGGCGCACCCCAGCACCTCGCACCAGATCTCCGCGAGCGCGGCCTGCGTCCCGTCCTGCGGAGCCAGGTACTCGACCGCTCCGCCCTCGCCGCCGGTCGGCGCCGGCAGGGCGGCCTTGTCCACCTTGTCGTTGGCGTTGAGCGGCAGCCGCTCCAGCAGCAGCACCGCGGCCGGCACCATGAACTCCGGCAGCCGCTCCGCCGCGAACCGCCGCAGCGAGGCCGCGTCCACGCCGGGCCCGGCCGGCACCGCGTACGCCACCAGCCGGGCCGGACCACCCGCGTCCGCGCGCACCACCACCACGGCCTCGCGCACGCCCGGGTGCTCGGTGAGCACCGCCGCGATCTCGCCCGGCTCGACGCGGTAGCCGCGGATCTTGACCTGGTCGTCGATCCGGCCGCAGAACTCCAGCTCCCCGTCGGCGTTCCAGCGGCCGAGGTCGCCGGTGCGGTAGACCCGCTCGCCGGGCCGGAACGGGTCGTCGAGGAAGCGCTCCGCGGTCAGCTCCGGCCGGTTCCAGTAGCCGTGTGCCAAGCCGGCGCCGCCGATCCAGAGCTCACCGGTGGCGCCGGGCGGGGTCAGCGCGCCGTCGGCGTCGAGCACGTACACCCACATGTGGCTGACCGGGCGCCCCAGCGGCACGCCTTGGTCGCCGTCGGCGACCGAGCCGATCAGCCCGGCGACCGAGAAGGTGGTGGTCTCGGTGGGCCCGTAGACGTTGAGCATCCGGCCGGGCGGGCGGCGCAGCACGGCCGCCACGGCCGCCGGGTCGGCCGCCTCGCCGCCGAAGAGCAGGGTGTCCAGGCCGCCGAAGACGTCCGGCGTCTCCTGGGCCAGCGCGCTGAGCAGCGAGGACGGCACGTTCATGACGGTGATGCCGTGCTCGGCGATGTGGTCGCGCAGGGCCGGCCCGGACAGCAGCACCTCCTTCGGCACGCCGACGACGAGCGCGCCGTTGCACAGCGCTCCCCAGACCTCGAAGGTGGCGACGTCGAAGGACGCGTTGGAGGCCTGGCCGATCACGTCGTCGGGGGTGAGGCGGACGAAGTCCGCCTGCCAGACGAGGGCCAGCACGGCGCGGTGCGGGATGCAGACGCCCTTGGGGCGGCCGGTGGAACCGGAGGTGTAGATGATGTAGAGCAGGTCGTCCGGCCCGACCTCGACCGCCGGCGCCCCGGCGGGCTGGTCGTCGGCCGGGTCGAGCGGCAGCCGCAGAAACGTTCCCTCGGGCACGGCCGCGGCCACGCCCGGCTCGTACAGCACGGCCTCGACCTCGGCGTCGGCGAGCATGTACGCCAGCCGCTCGGCCGGGTTGGCCGGGTCCAGCGGTACGTAGGCGGCGCCGGTGCGGGCGATCGCGAGCATGCCGACGACCAGCTCGACCGAGCGGGGGGCGCACAGGCCGACCCGCGCGCCGCGCCCGATGCCGTGCGCGATCAGCCGGTGCGCGAGCCGGTTCGCCCAGGCGTCGAGCTCCGCGTAGCTGAGCGCGCGGCCGTCGAAGGACGCGGCCGTGCGGTCCGGCGTGGCGCGGACCCAGCGGTCGAACGCGGCCGTCACGGACTCCTCGGGCAGCTCGGCGGGCGCCGGCGCGGAGAGCTCGAACAGGTGCCGGCGCTCCGCCTCGGAGAGCACGGGCACCTCGGACAGCCGCAGCTCCGGCCGGCTGACGATGGCGTCCAGCAGGCGCTCGAAGCGGTCGGCCAGCCGGCGGACGGTGTCCTCCCGGAACAGGTCGGTGCTGTACTCGACCTCCAGGCCGATCCGGTCCTCGCCCTCGGTGAAGATGAAGGTGAGGTCGAACTTGGCGATGTCCAGGTCGACGGTCTCGATGGTGACGTCGACGTCGTGCAGCGCCGCCCGCGGGGTGTGGCTGAGGTTCTGCATGCTGATCATGACCTGGAACAGCGGGTTGCGGTTGGTCTCCCTGGGCAGCCGCAGCGCCTCGACCAGCCGGTCGAACGGCACGTCCTGGTGGGCGAAGGCCTCGATGGCGGTGCTGCGGGCGCGCTGGACCAGGGTCTCCAGGGTCGGGTCGTCCCCGGTCTCGATCCGCAGCGCCAGGGTGTTGACGAAGAGTCCGATCAGCTGCTCGGTCTCGGCGCGGGTCCGGCCGGCCACCGCGGCGCCGAAGACCTGGTCGCCGACGCCGTTGTGGCGCTGCAGCAGGCCGGCCAGCGCCGCGACCAGCAGCATGTACAGCGTCGCGCCGGACGCCCGGGCGTGGTCGGCCGCCCGCCGGGCGAGGTCGCCGTCCCAGGAGAGCAGCAGTCGCCGGCCCCGCCCGCTGATCTCCCGGGGCCGCGGGTGGTCGGTCGGGAACTCGGCCATCGGGGCGCCGGCGAGCTTCGCCGTCCAGTGCTCCAGGTCGGCGGCGAGCGCGCCGTCCAGCACGCGCCGGCGCTCCCAGAGGGCGAAGTCGCCGCTCTGCAGCTCCAGCGGTGCCAGCGGCGAGTCCTCGCCCCGGCTGAACGCGGTGTAGAGCGCGTTCAGCTCCTCGAACAGGACACGGAACGACCAGCCGTCGAAGACGGTGTGGTGCAGGGTCAGCAGGAGCAGGTGCTCGTCGCGGTCGAGCCGCAGCAGAGCGCCGCGCACCAGTGGGCCGCTCGCCAGGTCGAAGGGGGCCCTCGCCTCGGCGAGGGCGAGCCGGTCGGCCTCGCGCTCACGCTCGGCCGGGGCCAGCGCGCCGAGGTCGGTCACCGGGAGCCGGAAGCCGCCGCGCGCGCCGACCACCTGGAGCGGCACACCGTCGGAGGCGGTGAACGTCGTCCGCAGCACCTCGTGCCGGTCCACGATCCCGGCCAGCGCCGAGCCGAGCGCCGCGACGTCCAGGGCGCCGCTGAGCCGGAAGCGGTACGGGACGGTGTAGGTCGCCCGCTGCGGCGCCCACTGGTCGAGGAACCACAGGCGCTGCTGGGCGTAGGAGGCGGGCAGCTCGGTGGTCGCGGGGTCCCGCGGGACGATCCGTCCGGCCGCCGCGCGCTCGCGGGCCGCGGCCCGCAGCCGGCGTTCCAGGAGCTCGCGCCGGGCGGCGCCGAGGTCGAGTGCGGTGTCGGTCATGCCAGGTCCCCCCCGAGGTCGGCGCGGAGCAGGGCCGCCACCTCGTCGTCGGTCAGTTCGGCGATCTCGGCCGCCAGGTCCAGCCGTTCGGCGTCGGCCGCCTGTTCGGCCGCGGTGCGCGCGTCGTCGATGAGCGCGGCCAGCTCGGCCATCGAGGAGGCGCGGTAGATGGCCTGGAGGTCGATGTCGGTGTCGAAGGTGCTGCGGATGCGGGCGGCGAGCTGGGTGGCCTGGAGCGAATTGCCGCCCAGGTCGAAGAAGTTGTCCAGGACGCCGACGTCCTCGACCCGCAGCACGCTGCCGATCACCTGGCCGACGAGCAGCCGCTCGGTCTCCGAGGTCGGCGGGACGTACGCGGTGTCCCGGTCGACACCCGGCTCGGGCCGGGGCAGCCGGGCCAGGTCCACCTTCCCGCTGCTGGTGAGCGGCAGCGCCTCCAGCCAGACGAACTGCGAGGGGATCATGTGGCCGGCCAGGGTGGTGCCCAGGTGGGCGCGCAGCCTCGCCGCGTCGCACGCGCCGTCCGGCACGACGTAGGCCACCAGGCGGGCGTCGGCCCCGGTGCCGAGCAGCTCGACCACGCCCTGGCGCACCGCGGGGTGGCCGGTCAGGGCCGCCTCCACCTCGCCGAGTTCGATCCGCAGGCCGCGCATCTTGACCTGGCGGTCGATCCGGCCGAGGAAGACCAGCTCGCTGTCCCAGCGCTGGCGGACCAGGTCGCCGGTGCGGTAGAGCCGCTGGTCCTCGCCGTCGACCCGCAGCACCGGGAAGCGCTCGGCGGTGAGTTCGGGCCGGTTGAGGTAGCCGCGGGCCAGCCCGGCGCCGCCCAGGTGCAGCTCGCCGGGGACGCCCGCGGGCTGCGGGTTGCCGTAGCGGTCCAGGACGTAGGCCCGGTAGTTGCCGAGCGGCCGGCCGATCGGTGGGGAGGCCTGGTAGCGGCCCTGGCACTCGTGCACGACGCAGGTGACGGTGGCCTCGGTCGGCCCGTAGCCGTTGAAGAACCGGCGGCCGGGCAGGTTCCAGGCATTGACCAGGGCGCTCGGGAAGGCCTCGCCGCCGACGAAGACGATCCGCAGCGAGGCGAACTCCTCGGCGGGCAGCAGCGCCATCACGGCCGGCGCCATGTCCATCACGGTGATGCCGTTGCGCTTGATGAACTCGCCGAGCCGGTCCGGGGAGAGCAGCACCTCGCGGGAGGTCATGCACAGCGTGGCGCCGGCGGTGAGGGCGGCGAAGATCTCGAACACCGAGACGTCGAAGGTGGGGTTCGCGAACTGCAGCATCCGGTCGTCCGGGCCGAGCGCGAACAGCCGGTTCACCTGGGTGACGAAGTTGACGGCGGCGGCGTGCTCGATGACCACGCCCTTCGGGGTGCCGGTCGAGCCCGAGGTGAAGATGACGTACGCCGGGTCGGCCGGGCCGTGCGTACGGGGCGCCGGGTCAACCCGACCGGTCTCCGGCCGGGGGGTCAGGACGGGCAGCTCCGGGGGCAGCTCCAGGTCGGCGCCCGCCGCGGCGATCACCGCGGAGGCACCGGTGTCCGCGAGGATGCCGGCCCGCCGGCCGGGCGGGTCGTTCGGGTCGAGCGGCAGGTACGCGGCGCCGCTGCGCAGGATGCCGAGCAGCGCGACGACCAGCTCGGGCGAGCGGTTCAGGCAGACCGCGACGGTCCTGCCGGGGCCGCCGAGTTCGCCCAGCCGGGCGGCCAGCGCGTCGGCCCGGGCGTCGAGCTGCGCGTAGCTGAGGGTGGTGCCGTCCATCACGACGGCCGGGTGGTCCGGCTGCGCGGCGGCCCGCCGCGCGACGAGGGCGTCGAGCGTCACGTCGGCGGGCGACTCCCGGGCGGTGTCGTTGAACCCGGTGACCAGCTGCTGCCGTTCGTCGTCGGTGAGCAGCGGCAGGTCGCGGATCGGCCGGTCCGGGTCGGCCAGGACGGCGCGCAGCACGGTCTCGTAGTGGCCGAACATGCGGTCGATCCGCTCGCGGTCCCAGAGCTCGGTCGAGTAGTCCGCCCAGAGCCGGTAGCCGCCGGCGCGGGCCTCGACGTTGAAGGCGAGGTCGAACCGGGAGGTGCCGGAGTCGACCGGCAGCTCCTCGACCTCCAGGCCGGGCAGCCGGAAGCCCTCGCCACTGGCGCTCTGCAGGCTGAACGAGATCTGGAACAGCGGGTTGCGGGAGGGGTCGCGCTCCGGGCGCAGCTCCTCCACCAGCCGCTCGAACGGGGCGTGCTGGTGCTCCTCCGCGGCCAGCACGGTCTCCTTGACGGCGGCCAGCAGCTCGCGGAAGGTCCCTTCGCCGTCCACGGCGGTGCGCAGCACCAGCATGTTGGCGAACATCCCGACGAGCGGCTCCACCTCGCGGTGGGCGCGCCCGGCGAACGGCGAGCCCACCACGACCTCGTCCTGCCCGGTGTAGCGGTGCAGCAGGATCTGGAAGACCGTGAGCACGGTCATGAAGAGCGTCGCGTGCTGGTCCTGGGAGAGCTTCTCCAGGCCGGCGAGCAGGTCGTCGGGCAGGGGGCGCTCGGCCCGCTCGCCGGTGAACGGCGGGTGGTCCGGGCGCGGCCGGTCGGTGGGCAGCTCCAGGGTGGCGAGCCCGCGCAGGCGCTCGGTCCAGTAGGCGACCTGGCGGGCGGCGTCCGGGCCGTCCACCCACCGCTGCTGCCAGAGCGCGAAGTCCGCGTACTGCACCGGCAGGGCCGGCAGCGAGGCGTCCCGGCCGGCCGCGAAGTCCTCGTACAGGGCGGCGAGCTCACCGGCGACGACGTTCAGCGACCAGCCGTCCACGGCGATGTGGTGCATGGTCAGCAGCAGGACGTGCTCGTCCTCGGCGGTCCGCAGCAGGACGGCCCGCAGCAGCGGGTCGCCGGCCAGGTCGAAGGGCCTGGCGGCCTCGGCGCGGGCCAGCCGCTCGATCTCCGCGGGCCGGCGGGCGGCGGAGAGCCGGCCGAGGTCGCGGACCGGGAGGGGGAACTCGCCGGCCGGGTCGATCCGCTGGCGCGGGGTGCCGTCGTGGTTCACCAGGGCGGTGCGCAGGATCTCGTGGCGCGCCACGATGCCGCCGAGGGCGGCCCGCAGGGCGTCCACGTCCAGCGCGCCGTGGATCCGCAGCGAGAAGGGGACGTTGTAGATCGGCCGGCCGGCGGCGAGCTGCTCCAGGAACCACAGGCGCTGCTGGGCGAAGGAGGCGGGCAGTTCGGCCTGCTCCGGCTCGCGCGGCCGGATCCGGTCGCCGGTGGTGCGGCGCTGCTCGGCCAGGCGGGCGGTGAGCGCGGCGCGCTGGGCCGGCGAGAGCCGGTCGCGCAGGGCGGTGGTCTCAGACAAGGCTGGTCTCCTTGCGCTCGGTCTCGTCCATGACCTTCCAGCGGAAGCCGCCGGCACCGAAGCGGGCCTGGCGCGGTACCGCGCTGCCGGCCGGGATGTCGCGCAGCGAGCGGAAGGAGGTGTTGCCCTTGTAGAGCGAGAGCTCCACCGTGCCGGTCGCGCTCGCGACGATGGTGTCGGCGTCCGCCCGGGCGGCGGCGGCGCGCTCGTCGAACCAGCGGCCGGCGTACAGCTCGGTGCCGAGCACCGCGGACAGCGACTGCAGCCGGCGGGCGTCCTCCAGCGACAGCACGGCCTGGTAGAGCCGGCGCACGCAGCGGCCGAGCAGGTCCAGGCCGGGCGCCTCGTAGACGCCGCGGCACTTGGTGCCGTTGAGCCGGTTCTCCAGCACGTCGAAGAAGCCGAGCGCGTTGCGGCCGCCGACCAGATTGGCCTGCAGCATGGCGCCGAGGGCGTCCACCGGCTCCTCGCCGATGCTCAGCGGCCGGCCGTTGCGCAGGGTGATGGCGAAGGACTCCGGCCGGTCGGGCGCTTCCTCGGGGGACACGCTCATCACCCGCCGGACGGCCCCGTGGCCGGCCAGCCGCTCCAGTTCGGTGCCCTCGTGCGAGTAGCCGCCGAGGTTGCCGTCGAGCGAGCGGACCGCCTCGTCGCCGATCAGGGACAGGCCGTGCGCGGCGGCGAAGGCGGCGAGCGCCGCGCGGTCGGCGAACGCCGCTCCGCAGGCCGGGTCGGCCCAGGGGGTGAACACGTCCATGGCGGGCCGGATCCGGGAGACGTAGCCGGCGAACCGGCGCTCGTCGTTGCCGCCGCTGACGGAGGCGTGCCCGAGGACCCGCAGCCCGCGGTCGCCCATCACCGCCGCCAGACCGCGGACCAGGACGGCCCGGGAGGCGCCGGTGGTGTTCCAGTAGCCGTCGTCGTAGCGCGCCTGGTAGCGCACCACGTCGACGCACAGCTCGGCCATCTCCCGGCGCAGGTCGACGACCTCCGTGGGCAGGCCGGCCGCGACCAGTTCGGCGGCCAGCCGGTCGAGTTCGGCGCGCGGCCGCTGCCCGATGTCGGCCAGGAAGGCCTGCATCGGGACGCCCTGCTCGGCGAGCCACAGGGCGGTGGCCCGCGAGGGCAGGCCCTCCGAGACGCAGAACCCGACGGGCCCGGGCAGGTCCCGTACGTTCGCAATCGTGGTCATGACGTCACACTCCTCGCGGTGGAGCCGATCCGGACCGCGGCGAGGCGGTCGTGGAACGGCTGGTGGTGGTCGCGGAACCCGGCCAGCCGGGGGTCGTTGTGGACGGTGCGCCGGTACTCGTTGGTGCGGGCGCCGAACGAGCCGCTGGCCGCGACGTCCTGGTGCCAGCGGGCGGTGCGCTCCCACTCGGCCCGGGGCCCGGGCTCCCAGCTGAGCGCCTCGGGCCGGAACGGCAGCCCGGCCCGCTCGCAGTAGGCGCGGACCACGCCGGCCGGGTCGGCCAGCAGGTCGGTGGAGTCGATCACCACCGGCGTGCTGCCGGTGGCCCGGCGGACGTGCTCGAAGACCTCGAACTGCCGCTCGTAGCCGACCTCCTCCAGCGTGAGGTCGGGGTTGACGGCGAAGTGCGAGGCGATCGCCTCGGCCGGGTCGCGGATGATGAAGGTGTGCACGATGCCGGTGGTGAACCGCTCGTCCAGGTACGGCAGGTACCGGTACTCGGTGGTGTCCTTGAAGAACACCGGGCGGTCCTCGCCGAGCAGCAGGATCCGCTCCAGCAGCTCGGCGGGGCTGTGCACCCGGACGCCGTCGAGGTCCAGGTGGCCGACGCTCAGCAGGTTGGAGATCGGTTCGTGGAGCACCAGGAGGTCCCGGCGCTCCATCATCATCCGGGTGAAGGCGGTGGACCGGGAGCGCGGCGGGCCCCAGAGGGCGATGACGCGGGGCCGCGGGGCAGAAGGATTCACTGGGACCATTCCGTCGGGGTTCGGTCCCACCGGTGCCGCTTGAGTTCGGCGGCCAGCGGGGCGGGCAGGGCGGGCAGGCTGCTGACCGCGAGGTTGGCCCGGACGTGCTTCGGGGAGCTCATCCCGGGGATCACGGTGGCGATCCGCGGCTCGTCGAGGATGAAGCGCAGGGCCAGCTCGGGCAGGGTCAGGCCGGGCGGGAGCAGTTCCTTGAGCCGGTCGGCGCGCGCCACGGCCGGCACCAGGTTCTCCGGCACGAAGTAGCTGTTGCGCCAGTCGCCCTGGGGCCAGGTGCTGTCGGCGGTCAGGGTGCCGGTCAGGGTGCCCTCGTCGAACGGCACCCGGGCGATCACCGCGATGTCCAACTCCTCGCACAGCGGGAGGAGTTCGTCCTCGGGTGCCTGGTCGAAGATGTTGTGGATCACCTGGACGGCGTCCACCAGGCCGGTGCGCAGGGTCTTCAGGACGTTCCACGGCTCCCAGCGGTTCACGCTGATGCCGATGCCCCCGACCAGGCCCTCCGCGCGCAGCCCGGCCACCGCCCGCTGCCAGCGCGGGTCCTCGGCCCAGGCGTCCTCCCAGACGTGGAACTGCAGGAGGTCGATCCGCTCGACGCCGAGGTTGGCCAGGCTCCGCTCGGTGTACGCGCGGACGTGGTCGGCCGGGAACACGTCCTCCAGCCGGGAGTCCCTGGTGGAGGGCCACCGGCGGTCCTTCGGCGGCACCTTGGTGGCGACGGTCAGGCCGCGGTCCGGGTTGGCGCGCAGCACCTCGGCGAGCATCCGCTCGCTGTGGCCGCGCCCGTAGATCCAGGCGGTGTCGAAGAAGGTGCAGCCGAGGTCGACGGCCTCCTGGAGGGCGGTGAGCCCGCGTTCGTCGTCGGCGCCGGTCCAGCCGCCCTCGCCGCCGGCGACCCCCCACATGCCGTAGCCGACCTCGCTGACCTCGCGGCCGAGCCGGCCGAGGCGTCGGTACCGCATCAGCGCACCCCCCGACCGTGGGCCAGCGGGACCGGCCGGGCGGTGGGGCGGGGCGTGCCCACGCGCTGGAGGCAGCCCTGGGCGTAGCGGCCGAGCACCGCCTCGCGCGGCGGCAGGACGATCCCGGCCTCGGCGCAGAGCCGGTCGGCCCGCTGCGAGGCGAACCGGTGGGAGGCGTCGCTGAAGACGTCGGCCAGGCAGCGGGCGTCCGCGGCGGGATCACCCACCGGCTCGGGGAGCATGGTGCGCAGCCGCAGCACCGCTTCGTCGGAGCGGTCGAGCGAGCGCCAGAAGGCGCGGTAGGAGACCCGGTCGACCTTGGACCGGCGGGCCAGCGCGTGGAACAGGTCGTCCAGCCCGACGGCGGTGCGCTGGACCGGGTGGTAGGTGTCGCCCACCCGCCCGCGGGCGACGGCCGCGACGACCAGCCGGGCCACGTAGTCGACGGGGGTGTAGTCGATGGAGACCGAGGTGCCGGGGTAGACGCCGTGGGAGGCCGCCGCGCGCAGCAGCCCGTCGACCAGGCCGCGGTCGCTGGGCACGCCGGTGCCCGAGTGCGGGCCGACCTCGCCGAGGCGGTAGACGCTCGACTCGACCCCCCGGTGCCGCGCGGCCAGCACCAGCCGCTCCGAGACCCACTTGGACTGGCCGTAGCCGTGGGAGGGCAGGGAGTTCTCCTGGGGCTCGGCCTCCTCGGCGATCCGGCCGCCGTCCAGCGCTCCGGCCGGGAAGATGCCGAGGGTCGAGATGTGGTGCAGGTGCTTGCGCCGTCCGGTGGCCATCAGCCGCAGCACCTCGCCGGTGCCCTCGACGTTGGCCGGCCGGTGGGCCTCGTAGTCGAGCAGCAGGTTGACCATGGCGCCGCTGTGCACGACGGTGTCGACCTCGTCGGCGAGCGCGCCGAAGGCCTCGGGGGTCAGCCCGAACAGCGGGGTGCCGAGGTCGCCGGGGAGCACCTCCATCCGGTGGGTCGCGGTGTCCTCGGCCAGGCCGTAGCGGGCCAGCACCGCGTCCATCCGGGCCCGGGCCGCCCGCCGGTCGGCCGCCCGGACCAGGCAGACCACCCGGGCGGGGGTGCGGGCGAGCAACTCGTGCAGCAGGTGGGCGCCGACGAACCCGGTCGCGCCGGTCAGCAGGACGGTGCCGAGCTGCCAGGGGTCCTCGGCGGACCGGCGCAGGTCCGCGGGCAGCACGGAGTCGGCCCGCAGCCGGCCGATGACCGGCTCCTCGCCCGTGGCGTCGGCCTCGTGGACCAGCGCCACCTGCGCCCGGACGGTCGGGTGGCTGACCAGCTCGCGCACGCTGGGCGAGCGCCCGAGGACGGCGCGCAGCGCCACGGCGAGCCGGTGGGCGGCGAGCGAGTCACCGCCGGCGTCGAAGAAGCTGGTCGTCGTGCCGACCGCCGGCAGGTTCAGGACCTGCCGCCAGACCGCGAGGATCCGCCGTTCGAGTTCGGTGGCCGGGCCGGTCTCCTGCTGCGGGTTGACACCCGAGGTGGCCAGCGCCGCCAGGGCGCGCCGGTCGGCCTTGCCGTTGGGGGTGAGGGGGAAGGCGGGGAGTTCGACCACCTCCTTCGGCACCGCCTCGCCGGGCAGCAGCCCGGCCACGTACTCGCGCAGCCGGCCGGCCGGGACGGGCTCCGCGAGCAGCACGAAGGCCACCAGGCGCTGGCGGGAGCCCTCGCCCGCGATCACGGCCTTGGCCTCGCGCACCCCCGGGTGCCGGCTCAGCGCCGCCTCCACCTCGGTCAGTTCGATCCGGACCCCGTTCAGCTTCACCTGGTGGTCGCGGCGCCCGGCGAAGCGCAGCAGACCGTCCTCGCCGAGCCAGCCGAGGTCGCCGGTGCGGTAGATCAGCGGGCCGGGGACGCTCGGGAACGGGTTGGGCAGGAACGCGGCCGCGGTCTTCTCCAGGTCCCCGAGGTAGCCGCGGCCGACGCAGTCGCCGCCGATGTGGATCTCGCCCTGCACGCCCGGCGGGACGGGCCGCAGCCGCTCGTCGAGCACGAGCGCCACGGTGTTGTCGATGGCGCGCCCGATCGGGATCTCGTCGGCGTCGTCGATCTCGTGGAACACCGAGCCGATCGAGCACTCGGTCGGGCCGTAGGTGTTGGTCAGCCGGACCTGCGGCAGGAGGGCGCGGAACTGCCGCACGGCGGTCGCGTTGACCTCCTCACCGCCGATCAGCACCCGGCGCAGCGAGCCGAGGGAGGCACGCAGCCGCGGGTCGTCGGCGACCATCGTCACCAGCGTGTTGAAGATCGACGGGACGAAGTCGGTCATGGTGACGCCGTGGCGGGCGATCACGTTGACCGTCTCGGTCAGGTCGAGGATGCCGTGCCGCACCGGGATGACCACGGTGGAGCCGGTGGTCAGCGGCCAGAACAGCTGCCAGATCGAGGAGTCGAAGACGTGCCGGCTGTTCTGCAGGACGACCGCGCCGTCGGCGGCGAACCGGCGGGTCATGGTCAGGAACCGGTTCAACAGCCCGAGGTGGGCGTTGAGCGCGCACTTGGGCAGCCCGGTCGACCCGGAGGTGAAGAACCCGTAGATCAGGTCGTCCGAGGTGGGGCCGGGGCCGGGGGGCGGCGGCGCGTCGTCCGCGAGGGCGGCGAGCTCCACCGGCACCGTCGCGCGGCCGCCGGCCACCGCCTCGGCGAGGTCGGCCAGGCCCGGCGAGCAGATCACCACGGCGGGGTCGAGCTGGTCGAGCACGGCGGCGGTGCGGGCGGCCGGCCAGGCCTCGTCCAGCGGGACGAACGGCGCGGCGAGCTTCATCAGGGCGATCGCCGACACCGGCAGCAGAGGGTCGTTGCCGACCAGCAGCGGGGTGAGGGCGCCGCGGCGCACGCCGGCCGTCGTGAGGCGCGCGGCCAGCGCGTTCGCCCGGCCGTCGATCTGGCGGTAGGTCAGCACGGTGTCGCCGAAGACGATCGCCGGCCGGTCCGGCGTCTCGGCCACCCGGGCGTGGAACAGTTCCAGTACGGTCGCCTGGGGCGGGTACTCCACGCGGGTGAAGTCCACCTCGCCCGCGTCGGCGTCGGTCGGGGTCAACCTGGGCACTGCACACCTCTCCTGTTGATCGCGCGTCATCGCGCGGGGACGGTGGGGACACTCGGCCCGGCGGCCGGCTCGGGCGCGGTCAGCGTGTGGCGTCCGACCAGGCCGGCCAGCAGGCCGGCGGCGACCGCGGCGGGGATCACGGCGAACCCCAGGGTCAGCGAGTGGGCCGCGAGGGCGCCGGCCAGCGCCGCCCCGGCGGCCGCGCCGACCGACTCGGCGGTGCTCAGCCAGGCCCACGCCTCGGTGGAGTGGCTCTTCGGCACCACGATGTCGAGCAGTTCGTAGAGCACGACGTTGGTCACGCCCCAGGCGAGGCCCACCACCAGCAGCAGCGCCCCGACCACCGGCTCGGGGGGCGTCGGCACCAGGGCCAGCGTGCTGACCAGCAGCAGGGCCAGCCCGGCCACGTACCGGCCGCCCGGGGTGTACGTGGCGAGCTTCGGGGACAGCACGCTCCCGACCACCCCGCCGACGCCGAGCGCGCCGAGCATCAGGCCGGCCGCCCAGCGGTCGCCCCGGTCCGTCGCCAGCGCCACCACCACCACGTCCACCGCGCCGAGGCCGAGGCCGGCGCCGATGCCGCCGACCGCGATCGTGCGCAGTCCGGGGAAGCCGATCGCCCCCAGCACGCCGCGGGACTCCTTCGGCGCCGGCCCGTCGGCGGCCGGTTCGTCCGCGCCGTCCGTGGCGGGTGCGCCGGCCGGGCCGGTCTGCGGGCCGATCAGCAGCAGGCCCAGGGTGGTGAACAGGGCCGCCACCGCGAGGCCCGCGGACGGGTTCAGGAGGGTGGCGAGCAGGGCCGCCGCCGGGGCGCCGCCGATCTGCGCCAGGTCACCCAGCATCGCGGTCAGCGCGTAGGCGCGGGGCAGGTCCGCCTCGGGCACCACGTCGGACCAGCGGCCCCGGGCGAAGCCGATCAGCGGCGGTGTGGAGCCGCTGACCACGGCGGCCAGGACCACGAACACCGCGCCGCCGGCGTGCATCCGGGCCGCGCCGATCATCAGCAGCAGCGCGGTCACCTGGACGGCGGCGAGCGCCGGCAGCGTGCGCCGGGGGCCGTAGCGGTCCACCAGCCGGCTGCGCGGCACGCTGACCAGGGCCGCCGCCAGGCCGTAGGCGGCCGCGGCCAGGCCGGCCGCCGAGTAGGAGCCGGTCGCGTCGATCACCTGGAGCACGATCGCCAGGGCGATGATCGCCACCGACACCCAGGCCGAGGCGCAGGCGAGGGCGAGCCGGCGGGCGCCCCCGCCCTTCGGGAGGAGCATGGTCGAGATGCCGCTGTTCATCGGTCGGTGTCCTCGATCTCGTCGAGCAGGTGCTCGAGTTCGGTGTCGTCGAGCCCGGCCAGCAGCTCCAGGTCGACGCGGTCGCAGAAGTCCGCCAGGTCCACGGTGTCCATCACCTGGCGCAGGGAGAGCCGGACGCCGAAGCGGTCGCCGATCGCGCCCAGCATGCTGGCGGCGGTGAGGGAGTCCCCGCCGAGGGCGAAGAAGCCGTCCCGCCGGCCCACGCCGGTACGGCCCAGCACATCGGCCCAGATCGCGGCGACGTCCCGCTCGGTGGCGGTCAGCGGGGCTTCGGAGGCGGTGTCCGCGGTCCGCCCCTCGGCGCCGGGGCCGCCGGGCGGCTCGGGCAGGGCGGCCCGGTCGAGCTTCCCGTTGCCGGTCAGCGGCAGGCGCGGCAGGACCACCACCGCGGACGGCCGCAGCTGCTCGGGCAGGTGCCGCGCGGCGTGCGCCGCCAGCTCGGCCGGCAGCTGCCGGGCCGCCGGGCCGTGGGTGCGCGGGCGCGGCACATTGGCGCTGGCCGGGCCCGGCGGCCGCCCGGCGGGCCCGGGGAAGACCACCTCCCAGGTGTGCGCGCCGATCACCGCGTCGAACGCGCCGTCGCGGTGCCCGGCCCGCCAGCTCACCGCCACCGGCCGGCCGGCCGCGGCCGCGGCCCGCTCGACCTCGGCGGGGGTCAGCCCGCCGGCCGGGACGACGGACCCGCCCCCGTCGAGGAGTTCGGCGGCGGAGCTGACCAGTGTGGCCAGCCGCGGGTGCGGTACGGCGCGCAGCAGCACCCGATCCCCGCGCTCGGCCAGGTGGCGCAGGCCCGGGGCGTCGAGCGCCCCGGCGTCGATCCAGCTGCCGTCGACGGCCGCCGGCCCGTTCGCCGCGGGCGTCAGCACCACGTCGTAGCGGAAGGTGTTCAGCTCGTTGTCGTGCGGGCCGGTCTTCGGCGCCACGCGCGGCGCGGCCAACCCGTGCTCGGCGGCGAACTGCTCGAACCAGGCCGGGGCCAGCAGGAGTTCGCCCTCGTCGGCGAGCTCCTGGCGGGCCAGACGGCGGTGCTCCGCCGGTGTGCTGTCCGGGTGCCGGTGCCGCACCACGTCCACCTGGAAGGCATCGTGCAGCGCGAGGTGGCGCACGTCGCCGACGAACAGGTGGCCGTGCGGCTCCAGCACCGCCAGCGCGTTGCGCAGCACCGTCCGCAGGTACTCCTGGTCCGGGAAGTACTGCGCCACGGAGTTGATCACGACGCAGTCGAAGGTCTCGCCCGCGAGCGCGGCGAGGTCGGTGCCCTCGGCCCGGTGCACCGAGACCCCGGCGAGCGGGCGGGCCCGCAGCCGCTCGCGCAGCAGGTCCACGGTGGTGGCGGACAGGTCCGTGCCCGCGTACCGCTCGCAGTGCGGCGCCAGGCGCCACATCAGCAGGCCGCTGCCGACGCCGATCTCCAGCACCCGGCGGGCGCCGAGCTCGGCGATCCGGGCCACCGTGCGACCGACCCAGTCCCGCATCTCCTCCTCGGCCATGGCCCGGCCGGTGTAGCTGCTGGCCCAGCCGCGGACGTCGAACTGCGGGTCCACGGTGTCCGCGCCCGCGTGCGCGGCCTGGAACACCTCCTGCCAGGAGGCGACCGTCCGCTCCGGCGTCCCGGTGTCCGGCGCGGCCGTGACGTAGGCGACCAGCCGCCGGGCTCCGGAGGCGTCGGCGCGGGCGACGACCGCGGCCTCGGCCACGCCCGGGTGCCGGGCCAGCTCCGCGGCCACCTCGCCGGGCTCGACCCGCACGCCGCGGATCTTCACCTGGTCGTCGACCCGTCCGACGAACTCCAGCCGGCCGTCCGCCAGCCGGCGCACCAGGTCGCCGGTGCGGTAGACCCTGGCACCGGGGCGGAACGGGTCCGGCGGGAAGCGCTCGGCGGTCAGCTCCGGCCGCCCCAGGTAACCCCGGGCGACGCCGCCCCCGCCGATCCACAACTCACCCGCCGCCCCGGCCGGCACCGGCGCGCCCCGCTCGTCCACGACGTAGGCGCGGGTGGCGGTCACCGGGGCGCCGATGGTGGGGGTGGCGCCGGCCTCGTCCAGCGGCTGGGCGGTGGCGTAGACGGTGGCCTCGGTCGGCCCGTACAGGTTGAAGAACCGGGTGCCGGGGATCGCTCGCAGGCGGTTCCAGAGCGCCGGGCCGGTGGGCTCACCGGCCACGACCACCACCGACGGGGCCCGGTCCTGGTCCTCGAACAGGCCCAGCGAGACCAGCACGGCCAGCTGCGAGGGCGTCACGTCGATGACACCGACCCGGTGTTCGGCCAGGTGGGCCGCGAGGGCGTGGGTGTCCCGCCGGGTCTCCTCGTCGACGATCCAGCCGGTGTCGCCGCGCAGCAGCCAGGAGAGCTGGTTGACCGAGGCGTCGAAGGCGAAGGAGGCGGTCAGCCCGACCAGCAGCGGCCGCGGGCCGGCCGCCGGGTGCAGCACGTGCCGGTTGGCGCGCAGCAGGTGGGCGAGGTTGCCGTGCTCGACCTCGACGCCCTTGGGGCGGCCGGTCGAGCCGGAGGTGTAGATGACGTACGCCAACTGGTCCTCGGCGCGCGGGAGTCCGAGGTTGCTCTCGTCGTCGCACGCTCCCGCCGGGCCGTCGGCGCGGGCCAGGGCGTCGTCCAGGGTGATCGCGGGCACCTCGGTCCGCAGCTCGTCGAGGGCCTGCGCCCGGGCGAGCAGCAGCTGCGGCCGGCAGTCGTCCAGCAGCAGGCGCAGCCGCTCCACCGGGTGGGCCGGGTCCAGCGGCACGTACGCGCCGCCGGCCTTCCAGACCGCCAGGATCGCCACCACCGACACCGCCTCGCGCCCGGCGTGCAGCGCCACCCGCGAGCCGGCCCCGACCCCGGCCGCGACCAGGCGGCGGGCCAGCCGGTTGGCGGCCGCGTTGAGCCGGCCGAACG
This sequence comes from Kitasatospora sp. NPDC049258, assembly GCF_040678895.1. Lineage (NCBI taxonomy): Bacteria > Bacillati > Actinomycetota > Actinomycetes > Kitasatosporales > Streptomycetaceae > Kitasatospora > Kitasatospora sp. NPDC049258. Next base: position 103,466 of record NZ_JBFAQT010000021.1, on the reverse strand, counting down.
TCAGCGCCTCGCCGGGCCGGGCCAGGGCTGGCCGGTCCGGGTGCTCGGCGGCCCGCTGTTCGAAACAGGTGACGATGTCGTCGGTCGGGCCGGGCGCGTTCGGCCCGGCGTTCCGTTCCGCCGGTGCTACCGGCTCGGTCGAAGAGATGAGTTGAGACACCAGCCAGCTCCAGGGCGTGGGTTGGGTACGACGGAGGGGGAGGGACGGCGCGGGGTCGGGCGGGCCGGGCCGTGGGGGCCGAGCGGCGGCCGCGCTCACCGCGCGGTCATCAGCACGCCCCGTTCGGTGACGGCGTGCAGGATGGTCGTCACGGCGCGGGCGGCGTCCAACCCGCAGTGCCGCGGCGGCTTCCCGGTGGCCAGCGCCTCGGCCATGTCCCGGTAGACCTCCAGGCGCAGCCGCGCTCCCGGGAGCGCCGGGTGGTCCTCGATCACGCCCCCGGTCTCGGTGGTCACCTCGCCGTCCTGGACCAGCAGCCGGCAGTCGGCCCCGAGGACCTCCAGCCGTGCGACGCGGACGGTGGACTCGGCGGTGACGGCGAAACCGAGCGTCGCCCCGCCCCGGTAGTCGACGACCCCGGCGATCCGGGAGTCGATCCCGGCGGCGACCTCGCGGCGGCCCACCACGTGGACCGCGGCGGGCTCGCCGAGCACCTGGCAGGCGAGGTCCAGGTAGTGCGCGCCGAGGTGGGCGCCGACGCCGCCGAGGGCCCGGGCCGGGTCGTGCCGCCAGCCGGCCCGGTGGTAGTGCGCGGTCGGGCGGAAGCGGGACACGTGCAGCACGGCGGTGGCGCCCGGCCCCCAGTCCCAGCGCAGGACCTGCTCCGGGATCAGCCGCCGGTGCTGGAACATCACCCCGACGGGCCGCCCGACCCGCCGGCTGACCGCGAGCAGCCGGTCGACCTCCGCCGGCGAGCAGGCAGCCGGCCGTTCGAGCAGCACCGCCTTGCCGGCCGCCAGGGCCTGCTCCGCGAGCTCGGCCCGCCCGCCGGGGGGCGTGCACAGCGCCACCAGCTCCACCTCCGGGTCGCCGAGCAGCTCCGCCCAGCCGGAGCTGCGCCGCAGCGGCCCGAGGTCCGCCGCCCGGTCCGGCACCAGCACGGACCTGATCCGCGCCACCCCGCTGCCCTCCAGCGCTGCCGCGTGCCGGCGGCCGGCGACACCGAAGCCGACCAGCCCGACGCCGAGGGTCATCGGACCGGTCCCAGGCTGGTGGTGCGGTCCACGGCGCTCCTTCGGGGGGTGGGTGCGGGCCGCTCCCAGCCGGGGAGCGAGCGCAGCAGGGCGGCGGCCGCATCGGCCGCCTGACAACGGATCTCGGGAATCGCGGTGGACTCCAGGAGGTTCCCGCGGCGGGCCGCGCCGAGCGTCCACAGCGGTGGCGCCCAGGCCCGGTCGCGGGCGGGCAGCAGGCGCCCGTCGGCGGCGGTGTCCAGCCCGACCCCGGCCGGCCCGGGGCGGGCCGTCCCGCGGTTCAGCAGGCCGCCGAGCAGCGGGTCGGGCACGGTACGCGGGTCCAGCGGCGCGCCGGTGCAGTCGACCACCGCCACCACCTCCAGCTCCCGCCCGTCGGACAGCCGCACCCGCAGGCCGTCGTCGGCACCGCGCGCGCCGACCATCTCGCAGGCCCGCACGGTCAGCCGGCCGGCGGCGCGCAGCGCGTCCAGCCGCCCGGCCGTCGCCGGGGCCAGCCGGTGCCGGTGGACCTCCCAGCGCCGGAGGTCCTCCCGCAGGAACCGGGCCCGGTCGACCGGCGACAGCCGGCCCCACAGGGCCGCGGTGACCGGCCGCAGGCCGTCCAGGCCCGGCCGCCAGTCGCCGCGGGCCCGCCGGGTCGCGGCCAGGTGCCGCAGGGTGGCGCGGCGCAGCGCGGCCAGCTCGTGCAGGCCGTCCAGCACCGGCGGGTCCACCGGCGGCAGCGGGTGCGAACGGTGTCGCTCGGGCAGCAGCCCGGTGCGGGAGACGGCGTGCACGGTGCGGCCGGCCCGGCCGAGGGTCACGGCCACGTCGGCCATGGTCAGTCCGGTGCCGACGAGCAGGACGTCCCCGCGGTCCGGGATCCGCTCCAGGGCTCCCGCCGCCCAGGGGTCGCGGACGAACCGGGCGTCGGAGCGCAGGCCGGCGGGCGCCCACGCGGCGTCGGACGGCAGGGGCCCGAGGGCGAGCACCGCCGCGTCGACGCGGTGACGCGCGCCCGAGGCGAGGTGCAGCACCGGCCCGGTCGGCCCGCCGTCGAGGTCGACGACCGTGTCCCGGTGGTGGACGAGCCGGGCCGAGCGGCCGCACCGCTGCGCCGTGCGGACCAGCAACTCGCCCAGGTACTGCCCGTACACCGCGCGGGGGACGAAGTCGGTGGCCGCGTACCGGTCGCCGGTGCGGGCGGCGAGCCAGCGCACGAAGTGTTCCGGGTCCTCGGGGAGCGCGCCCATCCGGCCGGCGGGCACGTTGAGCAGATGGCGGGGGTCGTGCGTGCGGTAGGCCGCGCCGCGGCCGGGTGCCGGGGCGGGGTCGACGAGCTCGACCGCGCAGCGCAGGCCGTGCCGGTCGGCCTGCCGGAGCAGTTGGACGGCGGCCAGGGTGCCGGCGGCGCCGGCCCCGATCACGGCGACCCGCGGGAGCGCGGTGTCCTCGGTCATGCCGCGCTGCCCGGGCGGACCGCCATGCCGGCGCCGAGCGTGTCGCCGTCGTGCTCGTCCAGCAGCAGGAAGGCCCCGGTCGCGCGGATCCGGTCGTAGGCGTCGACCGGGAGCTCGGTCATGGTGCGCAGGGTGACCGAGGCCAGTGCGTTGAGTTCGAGCTCGGCCGCCCCGGGGAGCCGGCCGGCCGTCGCCGGGTCGAAGCGGTCGCCGATCCCGCGGACCACCGCCCGGGTGACCTGGGTGCCGTGCCGCACCAGGAGGCGGGCGCCGACCCGCAGCGGGCGCGGGGAGAACCAGCAGACGGTGCCGGTGAGGTCGCGGGTCGGCTCCGGGGCGTCGGCGGCCGAGGCGAGCAGCTCGCCGCGGGAGATGTCGAGGTCCTCGTGCAGCCGCAGGACCACGGACCGCCCCGCGCCGGCCTCGGCCAGCTCCCGGCCGGCCGCGTCGATGGCGGCGATCCGGCCGGTGGCACCGGACGGCAGCGCGACGACCTCGTCACCCGGCCGCAGCACCCCGGACTCGATCCGCCCCGCGTACCCCCGGTACTCGCCGGCGCGGAGCACCACCTGCACCGGCATCCGGGCCGGCCGCGCGTCGGCGGGCGCGGCCGAGCAGTCCTCCAGCCGGGCGAGCAGCGGTCCGCCGGCGTACCAGGGCATGGCGGCGGAGAGCTCGACCACGTTGTCGCCGGTGGCCGCCGAGACCGGGACGACCACCGGTGCGGCGATCCCCAACCGCTCGGCCAGCGCGCGGAACTCCCGCTCCACGGCGCGGAACGCGGGCTCGGCCCAGCCGGCCAGGTCCATCTTGTTCACCACGAGCAGGACGTGCCGCACCCCGAGCGCGGCCACCACGGCCGTGTGCCGGCGGGTCTGGTCCGTCAGCCCGGCGCGCACGTCGACGAGCAGCAGGGCGGCGTCCGCCGTGGACGCGCCGGTGACCATGTTCCGGGTGTACTGGACGTGCCCGGGGGTGTCGATCAGGACGAACGACCGCCGGGGAGTGGCGAAGTAGCGGTACGCCACGTCGATGGTGATGCCCTGTTCCCGCTCGGCGCGCAGGCCGTCGGTCAGCAGGGAGAGGTCGAGCCCGGTGCCGCGGTCGTGCCCGGCCGCGAGCAGCGCGGCGAGCTGGTCGTCGGGCACCGCGCACGAGTCGTGCAGCAGGCGGCCGATCAGGGTGGACTTGCCGTCGTCGACGGAGCCGGCGGCCACCACGCGCAACAGAGTGTCGGTCATCAGAAGTAGCCCTCACGCTTGCGGTCCTCCATGGCGGCCTGCCCGACCCGGTCGTCGGCCCGGGTGGCGCCGCGCTCGGTGGTGCGGCTCAGGGCGACCTCGGTGACGATCGCCGGATAGTCGACGGCGCTGCTCTCGACCGCTCCGGTGCAGGTCACGTCACCGACGGTGCGGTAGCGCACCAGCCGCTCCTCGATCCGCTCGCCGGCGCGCAGCGGCACGTGCGGGGACTCGGGCAGCCACATCCCGTCCCGCCGCAGCACCCGGCGGCGGTGCGCCCGGTAGAGCTCCGGCAGGGGGACGTCCTCGCGGGCGAGGTAGCGCCAGACGTCCAGCTCCGTCCAGTTGGAGAGCGGGAACACCCGCAGGTGCTCGCCGGGCAGGTGGCGACCGTTGTACAGCTGCCACAGCTCGGGCCGCTGCCGGCGCGGGTCCCACTGGCCGAACTCGTCGCGCAGGCTGAAGATCCGCTCCTTGGCCCGGGCCCGGTCCTCGTCCCGGCGCGCCCCGCCGATCAGGGCGTCGAACCGGTGCTCGGCGACGGCGTCGAGCAGGGTGACCGTCTGCAGCGGGTTGCGCAGTCCGTCCGGGCGCTCGCGCACCCGGCCCGCGTCGATGGAGTCCTGCACCCGCGCCACCAGCAGGCGGGCACCGGCCCGTTCGGCCGTGGCGTCGCGGAAGGCCAGCACCTCGGGGAAGTTGTGGCCGGTGTCGACGTGCAGCAGCGGGAACGGCACGGGCGCCGGGCGGAACGCCAGCAGCGCGAGGTGGAGCACCAGAACGGAGTCCTTGCCGCCGCTGAACAGCAGGGCCGGGCGGTCGAACTGCCCGGCGACCTCCCGCAGGACGTGGATCGCCTCGTCCCGCAGGTCGTTCAGGTGTCCGTCCGGCGCCGGTGGCGCGCCGGCGGTGCGCCGGGCCGGCTCGGCGAGCGTGGTCATACCAGTCCTTCCCTGGTCAGGAGGTCGAGGAGGTCGTCGACGCAGGCGTCGGGGGTGCGGGCCTCGGTCTCCAGCCGGAGCTCCGGGCCCTCGGGTGCCTCGTACGGCGCGTCGAGGCCGGTCATACCGGTGCTCCGACCGGCCCGGGCCCGTGCGTAGAGGCCCTTGACGTCGCGTTCCTCGCAGGCCGCGAGCGAGGTGGCGACGTGCACCTCCAGGTACCGGACGCCGTCCGCGCGGTGCGCCCGGCGGACCAGGCGGCGCGCGTCCGCGTACGGCGCGACCACCGGGACGACGGCGAGGACGCCGTGCGCGGCCAACCGCCGGGCCAGGAAGCCGACCCGGCGCACCTGCTGGTCGCGGTCCGCCCGGGTGAAGCCGAGGTCGGGCGAGAGCTCGGCGCGCAGCGCGTCACCGTCCAGCAGTTCCACCGGCCGGCCGCCGTGGAGGCGGGCGCACAGGGCCCGGGCCAGCGTGGTCTTGCCGGCGCTCGGCAGGCCGGTCAGCCACAGGGTCGCGCCCGGTGGCCGCGCCGGCGGCGGGCCGGCCGGCGGCCGCGCCCCGGTTGCGGGAGTCGTCATCGCGTCCACCCCTTCCAGGCGCCGCGGGGCCGGCGGCGCCTGGCCCGGACGGCCGGGCCTACCACCAGCCGTTGCTGTCCGAGCCGGCCTGGGGCGAGGGGGTGCCGCTGGGGTCGGTGTGCGGCGCGGTGGTGGCGTCGGCGCCGTCGGCGGTCACCGAGACCTGGGCCGACGGGCCGGCACAGACACCTGCGGAGCCGGCGACGGCGGCGCCGCAGGCGACCAGCGCGAGTGTGGCGGCACCGACGAGCGATGGGACGAAACGGAACGACCTGGACATGACTCTCCCCGTGGATGGCGTTCGGATGGTCGACCGGGGGGCGCTGGCGGCGCCTCGCTCCGGCCTTCTGACGACAATCCTGCGCGTCCCGTGATCGGTAATCCACGGTTGCGGGCTGCGGCCATCGGCCATGACCGATGCTGGCCACGGCACCGGATCGTCTCACCTGATGAGACGGACCCGTTGGTGGCATGCCAAAAACACACGAGGTACTGTGCTAGGCCGCGGTCGATCCGCGACAGGTGGGCGCCGACCTCCACCCACGGGGTCACGGCGCCCCACGGGGGACAGGGGAGCAGGATGCGGCGTCACCTCGCCGGCACGGACACCGAGGCGTCACTCACCCAAGCCGTGTACCGGCTGATCCATCAACATCCGACCTGGCTGGTGGAGGACATCGCGGCCGACGCCGGCGTCTCGCACGCCGAGGTCGAGGCCGCGCTGGACCCGTTGGAACGGCTCGGCCTGCTCGCGCCGTCCGCCACCGCGCCCGGCGGCTACAGCGCGATCGACCCGGAGGCCGCCCTGAGCCGCCTCTTCGCCGCCGAGGAGCGGCAGGTGACGCTGCACCAGCAGCAGATCGCCCGCACCCGGGAGTCGATCCGCACCATCATGAGCGGATTCGTCCGGCTGCGGGCCGAGGAACGGGGCGTCGTCGAGATCGAGACACTGCGCAGCGGCAGCCAGGTCAACGCCTTCATCGACGACGCGGTCAGCATGGTGCAGTCGCACGAGAGCACCATGCACCCGGGCGGCATCCCGCCGGTCGAGGTCATGGACGACATGCTCCTGCGCGATCAGGAGGTGATCGGCCGTGGCATCGAGGTCCGCACGCTCTACGCCCGGCACGTCGCCGAGGTGCCGCACATGGCCGAGTACCTGGCGGAGATCACCCGCCTCGGCATGGACGTCCGGATCTCCGCGCACCTGCCGCTACGGATGCTGATCTTCGACGAGGGCCTGGCGCTGCTGCCGATCGACCCCCAGGACAGCTCGCGCGGTGCCTTCGCCATCCGGGGCACCGAACTCGTGCGCTCGCTCCAGACGTTCTTCGACTTCTGCTGGCACGACGCCGCCCCGCTGGACCGCGGCGGTTCGGGCGCGGCCGTGGACGTGCCGCTCACCGCCCAGGAACACCTGATCATCCGGATGCTCGCCGCAGGTGTGAAGGACGAGACCATCGCCCGCCAGCTGGGCGTCTCCGCACGGACCCTGAGCCGGACCATCTCGGGGCTGCTGGACAGCCTCGGCGTGCAGACCCGGTTCCAGGCCGCGCTGAAGATCGCCGAGATGGGGATCCTGGAGCAGGCCGCGTCCGTCGGCTGACCCGACCGCCCACCGCTCGCCCACCGCCCGCGCGGAGCGGCAACGCCCTTCGCCGCGGGCGGTCCGGGCGGCGTCCCGTACCGCCCGGGCGGCCCCGGAACGCAGAAGTGCCGGTCGAGACGGATCTCGACCGGCACTCTCCGTGAACCCTTGGGTTCACCTTCGGTGTCCGAGGGGGGACTTGAACCCCCACGCCCGATAAAGGGCACTAGCACCTCAAGCTAGCGCGTCTGCCATTCCGCCACCCGGACCAGGTGTCTCGCCCGCGCCGCTCTCCGCCGCGCTGACTCCGTAACTGTAGCAAAGATCGGCTGGCGGACCCAAAACCGCCCGGGGCACCGGGAGGGCGGCCCGCGGCCGGGAAACTCGGTCTTGGGCGCGGGCGGTCGGCCGGGAGAGGATGGCGGGACGGTGCCCGCGGAGCCCCCGGGCCGGGGGTCGGCGTGCAGGTACGCCGCGCGGGCCGCAGACGTCGGCAGAGACGAGGAGTGACCGTGAGCGAGTCGAGGGCGGAGCAGGCGGGTGCCGCGCGGGTGACGGCGGAGTCGGAGGTCGCCGAGATCTGCCGTGACCTGATCCGGATCGACACCAGCAACTACGGGGACGGGTCGGGCCCGGGCGAGCGCAAGGCGGCCGAGTACGTCGCGGAGCAGCTGGCCGAGTTCGGCCTGGAGCCGACCATCATCGAGTCGGCCAAGGGCCGGGCGTCCACCGTGGTCCGGATCGAGGGGGAGGACCGCTCGCGGCCCGGCCTGCTGGTCCACGGGCACCTCGACGTGGTGCCGGCCAACGCGGCCGACTGGACCTACGACCCGTTCGCCGGCGAGATCGCCGACGGCTGCGTGTGGGGCCGGGGCGCGGTCGACATGAAGGACATGGACGCGATGACCCTGGCGGTGGTCCGCGACCGCCTGCGCACCGGCCGCAAGCCCCCGCGCGACCTGGTGCTGGCCTTCGTCGCGGACGAGGAGGCGGGCGGCACCTTCGGCGCCCGGTACCTGGTCGACAAGCACCCCGACCTGTTCGAGGGCGTCACGGAGGGCATCGGCGAGGTCGGCGGCTTCTCCTTCACGGTCAACAACGACGTCCGGCTCTACCTGATCGAGACCGCCGAGAAGGGCATGCACTGGATGCGGCTCACGGTCGAGGGCCGGGCCGGGCACGGGTCGATGGAGAACGACGACAACGCCATCACCGAGCTGTGCGAGGCGGTGGCCCGGCTCGGCCGGCACACCTTCCCGCTGCGGATCACCAAGACCGTGCGCGCCTTCCTGGACGAGCTCTCGGACGCGCTCGGCGTGCCGCTCGACCCGGAGAACATGGACGAGACGCTCCGGGTGCTCGGCGGCATCGCCAAGATGATCGGCACCACCCTGCGCAACACCGCCCAGCCGACCATGCTCGGCGCCGGCTACAAGGTGAACGTCATCCCCGGCCAGGCGACCGCGCACGTGGACGGGCGGTTCCTGCCCGGCTACGAGGAGGAGTTCCTGGCCGAGCTGGACAGCGTGCTCGGCCCGCGGGTGAAGCGGGAGAGCCTGCACACCGACAAGGCGATCGAGACCAGCTTCGACGGTGCGCTGGTGGACGCGATGCAGCTGGCGCTGCGCGCCGAGGACCCGATCGCCCGGGCCGTGCCGTACTGCCTGTCCGGCGGCACGGACGCGAAGTCCTTCCAGGACCTCGGCATCCGCTGCTTCGGCTTCGCGCCGCTGCAGCTGCCGCCGGAGCTGGACTTCGCCGGGATGTTCCACGGCGTGGACGAGCGGGTGCCGGTGGACGGTCTGAAGTTCGGCGTCCGGGTGCTGGACCGCTTCTTCGACGCCTGCTGAGCGGCTCGCCGAGGCACCTGCCGAGGCACCAGCCGAAACGCCTGCCGAAACGCCGCGTCGGCGGCCGTCCGACGGCCCGTCCCGGGATTCCCGGGGCGGGCCGTCCGCATTGTCGGAGCTGATGATTAGGGACAATGCGACACGCTGGTGAAGAAACGATACCTCTTGGAATTCCGGGTCGATCAGGTGTGCGAGCTGTCACCGCTGGGAGTGAATGGGCGGGCGGCTCCGTACCCCGTTTGCCACACCCTCGTTCACCCATATGCAGTCCGGAGAACGGTCTGCGGAATCGACCAGGAGGAAACCATGAAGGTCAAGAAGATCGCCGCTGTCGCCGCTGCCACGGGTGGCCTGGTGCTCGCCGGTGCCGGTGTCGCGTCCGCCCACGGCGGCGCCACCGCGCACGGTGCGGCGGTCGGCTCCCCGGGCGTGCTGTCGGGAAACCTGATTCAGGTCCCGGTGCACGTGCCGGTCAACGTCTGCGGCAACACCATCAGCGTGATCGGCCTGCTGAACCCGGCGTTCGGCAACAGCTGCGCGAACTTCTGAGCCGCTCCCGGCCCGACGTCGATGGGCCGGTGACGGCCGGCCGGTGACGGCCGGCCGACCGGAGCGCCCCCTGAGCCGTGGATCCGCGGCTCAGGGGGCGTGGCGGTTTTTCACCCGCGTCCATTCGGGGGTCGTCGGACACGGCATCGAAGACATCACTCGATCGAATGAATTGCGGCCTTATGGCTCAACATCGGCCGCGGCCACTCGTTTACAGGTGTACCGGCGGAGGCATTCGTCGGGAATTCCGACAAGTACAGAAGTCAGGGGAGTCAATTGCGACAGGTCGCTAAGAAGGGCCTCCTCACTGCCGTGGCCACCGGCAGTGTGCTGGCCTCGACGGCGGGCTACGCCTACGCCGCCAGCGAGGCCCAGGGCGTGGCGGCGAACTCGCCCGGCGTGGGTTCGGGAAACGCGGTCCAGGTCCCGGTGGACATCCCGGTCAACGCCTGCGGGAACACCGTGGACGTCGTCGGCCTGCTCAACCCGGCCTTCGGCAACCAGTGCGGCAACGCGTCGCACACCAGGGGTGCCCACGCGCCGGCCCACGCGGGCGGCGCGTCGGCGAGCGGCACCACCCAGGGGTCGCCCGGCGTGGGCTCGGGGAATTCGGTCCAGGCCCCGGTGAGCGTCCCGGTGGACGCCTGCGGCAACTCGGTCAACGTGGTGGGCATCGGCAACCCGGCCTTCGGCAACGACTGCGCCAACCACAGCCACCCGGCCCCGACGCACCCCAGCCACCCGGTCACGCCCCCGGCCGGGGACGACTGCCCCGACCAGCCGGGCGCCCACAACCCGCCGCCGCCCGGTGAGACCACCCCCACCCCTCCGGGCACCACCACCCCCACCGGCACCCCGAGCGGTGGCACCCCGCGCACCGGCGGCGGCTCCGAGGGCTCCGGTCCGTCGCAGAGCACCCCTGGCAGCGTCACCCCGGCGAGCACCGGCTCGGCGCCGGCGGTGACCCAGACCCAGCTGGCCTCCACCGGCGCGGCCGGGGTGGAGCTGCTGGCGGGCACCGGCGCGCTGCTGCTGCTCGGCGGCGGCGTGCTCTACCGCAGGGCCCGCGCGGCGGCCTGACACCGCCCGCCATCGAGGCGCCCGTGGTCGTGGGGGGCGACTACGGGCGCCTGGCACCGCTGCCCCGGGGCACTGCCCCGGGTCGGCGCCCAAGGCCCCGCCCGCCGGTCACCAGCTGCTGCGCACCTGCCGGATGATCCGGCGCCGCAGCAGTACCGTCCGGCTGCCGTCCGGGAAGAGCCGCAGGCGGTCCAGCTCCCAGTGCCCGTACTCGGCGTGCTCGGTCAGCAGCTGGCGGGCCGCGTTGCGGGTGGTGCCCCGCGGCAGCCGCAGGGACTGGTACTCGTACTCCGGCTGCCGGGTCAGCTTGGGTGGCGTCAAGTCTCTCCTCCTGCGTTTCGGCTGTCGGCAAGCCTAGGGCCTGCCGCGGACAACCGGGCCGGGCGGACGGGCGGCGCACTCCCTCCGGCCTGCCGGGTTGTCCGCCGAGCCTGCCCTGGTCCGGGATGACCGTCCATCAGTTTTCGACTGTGGACGAGATACCCAGCGTTCGGCCGCCGACCCCCGGAATCACCCGTTCCGCTGGAGGCCGGGTCCGGTACAGATCCGCCCGGATCGGACATCGGGGGGTAACTTGCCGGGAATTCACGGCTGTAGGTGACAACCGCTGTGCGTGTCGCCGCCGGGTGGGGATAGCGTCTGCACCATGTCTGATGCCGCGCAGCTCACCGTCAACGAGGTACGCGCCGCCGCCGAGGCGGTCAAGGCCGCAATCGATCGCCACCTGGAAGCAGTTTCGAGCGCCACCGAAGCCGGCGAACCCGCTGTGGTCACTGCCTACGAGGAGCTCGCCGCGGCGGCCATCGCCTACGACCAACTTCTCTACGAAGCCTACGACGAGGTCACCCCCTTCGAAGTGCCCGGCGACGAGGCGGGCGGTGCCTACCACGGCCCCGACCAGCCCGAGGCGATCAGTGTGCTGATCCGCCGCGACTACCTGGTCGCCGACCCCTCCCGGCTGCGGGCGCAGGCCGAGCGGGTGGACAGCACGCTCACCCCGGGCGGTGGCGCCGGGGACGCCGTGACGGCCGCGATCGGCGTGCTGTTCGGCGAGTACGAGCCGGACGAGATCGCCGCCCGGGCGGACGAGTTCGGCCTGGAGGAGGGTGACTCCACGCTCTGGGTCTCGGCCACCGAGCCCACCGACCCCGGCGAGTGGCTGCCCGAGCCCTTCGACGGGCTGGACCCGCAGCTGCTGATCTGCCGGTTCGACGTCAGCGAGGTCTACGACGACGAGCTGGACGGCCTGGAGCAGGAGCTCTGAGCCCTGCGCGCACGGCGGGGGGTGAGGCACGCGCTCGCGTACCCCACCCCCCGCCGTGCGCCGGTCACTCGCGGCAGACGACGAAGTCGGGGTAGGCGTGCCGGCCGGGCCGGTCGCCGATCTCCTCGATCGCCGCGCGGATGTCCCGCAGCTGGGCCACGGTCATCTCCAGCGGGGGCTCGTCCGGCTGGTGGACGGTGCGGATCGGGTAGTCCACGCCGGGTTCGGTGGTCATCTCGATGTGGCAGCCGAGCACGTGGGTGACCCGGCGGGAGGCGGCGAAGTCGATCAGGCGGTCGATCGTCCGGCCGAAGGCCGCCCAGTCGGCCACGTAGAGCCGCCCCGGGTAGACGGTGTCCCCGGTGAGCAGGAAGCCGGTGCGCGGGTCGTAGTAGGTCACCGCCGCCGGATGGTGGCCGGGCGTGGCCAGGCACTCCAGCACCCGGCCGCCGAGGTCGACCAGGGCCACCCGGTCGGGGTCGTCGGCGAAGCCGAAGTACTCCCAGGCGTGGTCCAGCCCGGCCGGCACCAGCACGGTGTCCGGCCGGTCGGCGAACTGGGCGTCCCCCGCGACGTGGTCACCGTGGGCGTGGGTGTGCAGCACCAGCAGCCCGTAGCCGTCCCGCGGGTGGTCGGCCAGCCAGGCCGAGAGCAGCTCGTCGACGACCCGGCGCAGCGGGAAGAACTCGGCGTCGGCGGTGGCCCCGGTGTCGATCAGGACGGCCCGCTCCTCGCCGAACAGCAGGAACAGGAACGGGGCCTCGTAGTCGACCGCCATGTTCTGGCGCAGGATGACGGTGTGCTCGTCGTACGCGTGCACCTGGATGTCCGGGTCGGTGTTGTGCTTCGCGGAGGTCGACCCGTGGATCCACCGTACGCCGAGCGGCCCGGCCTGCGGTGTCCCCGTCGTACCCGTCCCCATGACGCCTCCAGCCCCGTGCCCCGACAGTCCTGTACCCCGGCGGCCCCGTACCCGACAGTCCCGTGCCCCGGTGGCCCCGTGCCCGATCCGGGCGACCGGCGGCGAGCCTACCGAAGGCCGCCGCCGCCCGCTCTCGGTTCACCCCTGCTCGGCGTGCTCGGCCAGGATGGCCCGCAGCCGGGTGGAGCGCGGCTGCGCGGGTCGCTGCGCGACGGCCTGGGCGAGGGCCTGGCCGGCCGCGTGGACCACGGACAGGTGCCGCTCGGCGCGGCCGAAGGCGGTGTACACCCACTGCCTGGTCAGCCCGGCCGCCGCGTCCTGGGGCAGCACCGCGACCACGGCCGGCCAGCGTCGGCCGACGGCCTGGTGGGCGGTCAGCGCCCAGCCGTGCCGCAGCCCGGCGGCCTGGTCGGGGGAGAGGGTCAGCCGCTCGCCGTCGGCCAGCTCCAGGTGCAGACCGGCCGCGTCGCCGTCCAGCACCCGGCCCGGCAGGGTGACCCCGAGGGAGGGGGAGTGGACCACCCGGTCGCCCGGGTCGAAGCCGCCGAACCGGCCGGGGCCGGGGTTGAGCCGGGCCTTGGCCGCCGCGTTCAGCGCCCGGGTGCCGGCGCTGCCGCCGTGGCCGGGGGTGAGCAGCACGGTCTCCTCGGCCGGGATGCCGAGCGCGCGCGGGATCGAGTCGCCGAGCAGTTGCAGCGCGCGGTGGACCGCCTCGCCGTCGTCCGTGGCGCCGAGGATCACCACCTCCTTCTCCGGTGCCTCGACGGTCAGCAACTCGCCGATGCCGATGCCGGAGACCAGCTCGCCGATCGGACCGAAGTCAGGAGTCCGGGAGGCCACCACCGGGCAGAGCTTGACGGCGATCAGGTCGGCGAAGAACCGGCCGGGGCCGGCCGACCAGAGCTGGCCCGGGTCTCCGCCGAGCACCAGCCGGGTGCCGTCCGCGACCGCCTCCAGCAGGGTGGCGGCCAGCTCGACGTCGAGCAGCGGCGCGTCCAGCACCAGCAGCAGGTCCAGCGCCAGGGTGCCGTCCTCGGCGCGGCCCGGACCGGCCGTACCGGCCAGCAGGTCGGCCAGGGTGGCCACCTGCCCGGCCGCGCCACAGGAGTCGGCGGCCGGCTCGGCAAGCAGCGCGGCCAGGCTGTCGCGGCCCTGCTCCGTCCAGGTGGCGGCCCAGGCCCGCAGCCCGAGGCCGTGCGCGGCGGCCAGCACGGCGGCGCTCTCGGCGCGGGCGGCCTCGCCGCCGGTGTGGGCCACCAGCGCGCCGTCGGCGACGGCCCGCAGCAGCGCGGCGGCGGAGGAGGACGGTGCGGCGGCGACCGCCTCGGCCCAGGCGGCCGGACCGGGCGCGGGAGCGGGAGCGGGCCCGGCGGCGTCGGTGCCGGCCTCGGTCCCGTCCCCGGCGTCGGCCTCGGTCTCGCTGTCGATCCCGGCCTCGGTCCCGTCCCCGGCGTCGGCCTGCTGCGCCCGGGACTCCTGGTACGCCCGGTACTCCTCGTCCGAGCCGGGGGTGAAGGTGGAGAGCACCCGGACCAGCCCGTCGGCCAGGCTCTCCTCGGCCAGCGCGAGCCGCTCCAGGGCGAGCACCGTGCGGGTCGGCGGCTCCTCCTCGTCGTCGGCGCCGGGGCGGCCGGGGAGCTCCTCCTGGAACGCCATCACCAGGCCGTCCACCACCACCGCCTGCAGGGCGGCGGCCGGGTCCGGCAGGCCGAGCCGCTCCAGACCGGTGGCCACCTCGCCGATCTCCTGGGCCGAGTGCCCGCGCAGGGCCGCCTGCTCCAGCAGCCACGGCACCAGGGCTTGTGCCCGCCGGGGGTCGCCCGGCCCGGCCTGCTGGCCGAGCAGGCCGCGGGCGAAGCCGTCCGCGTGCTCGGGCCGGACCCCGGGCAGGGCCAGGACGGCCCAGGGGTCGGCCCGCAGCGCCTCGGCGGCGCCCTCGCCCAGCTCGGCGACGGCGGCGGGGGCCAGCGAGGTGGGCGCGCCGCCCGCGGCGAGGACCTCGGCGGTGGCCCGCAGCGCGGCCTCGCGCTGCTGGTCGGCGGCCGGGCCGGTGGCGTCCGCGGCGGCGGGGCGCTCGGCGGAGCCCTCACCGGCGCCGCCCTGGCCGACCGCCCGGATCGCCTCCGCGAGGGCGGCCACCGTGCCCGCCCGCTGCTCCGGGGTGATCGGCTCGGTCTCGCTGCTCGCCGCTTCGGTCATGGGTTCGCTCCTCACAGCCGGCGCTACAGCTCCGTCCAGCCCTGGTCCGGGTAGCGGCGCAGTGGGGCTGACACGTCGTCCAGCGCGCCGCGGATCTCATCCGGAAGCGTAAGGGTCTCCACCGACAGCGCTGCCAGCAGCTGGGTCGCGTTCCGGGCGCCGACCAGCGCGCTGGCCACCCCGGGCCGGTCCCTGACCCAGGCCAGTGCCACCGCCAGCGGGCTGCTGGCGAGGCCGTCGGCGGCGGTGGCGAGGGCGTCGACGATCCGCCGGGAGCGGTCGCCGAGGTAGGGCTGGACGAAGCCGGACAGGTGCGCGGAGGCACCGCGCGACTCCGGTGGCACACCGTGCCGGTACTTGCCGGTCAGCACCCCGCGGCCCAGCGGCGAGCAGGCGATCAGCCCGAGGCCGCCGTCCAGGGCGGCGGGCAGCATCTCGCGTTCGATGCCGCGCTGGAGCAGCGAGTACTCCATCTGGGTGCTGGCCAGCGGGACCCGGTCGGGGGTGCCGCGCTGCCAGGTGGCGGCCTTCGCGAGCTGCCAGCCGCTGAAGTTGGAGACCCCCACGTACCGGGCGCGGCCGGAGGCGACCGCGAGGTCCAGCGCGTGCAGGGTCTCCTCGGTCGGCGTGGCGGGGTCGAACGCGTGCACCTGCCAGAGGTCGACGTGGTCGGTGCCGAGCCGGCGCAGGGAGGCGTCCAGCGCGGCCAGCAGATGGCCCCGGGAGCCGTCGAAGCGGCGGTCGGTGCCCGGCACGCTGCCCGCCTTGGTGGCGATCACCAGCTCGGAGCGGGGCACCAGGCTGTCGGTGAGGCGGGAGATCAGGTACTCCGCGCCGCCGTCGGCGTAGACGTCGGCGGTGTCCAGCAGGGTGCCGCCGGCGTCGACGAAGACCTTGAGCTGTTCGGCGGCCTCGTGCTCGTCGGTGTCCCTGCCCCAGGTCATGGTGCCGAGTCCGAGGCGGGAGACCCGCAGCCCGGTCCGTCCGAGGTGGCGCTGTTCCATCGGGGCGGTCCTCCGTCAGCTGACGAACACGCAGGTGAACACGGAGCTGGGGAGTGGCCTCCCGCTGCCGGCCGAGCGTAGCGCCCGCACCCTGGCGCAACCCCGAAAGACCCGCGCACACGCCGCGCGCGCCCGTCTCCACCCGCTTGCGGAGTCCGCTGCGCGCTCCCCCGCACGGGTGACGCAGCACACACCTACCGGCCAGTAGCATGTCGGTCGAAGGCAGGGTTACGCTCACGCCACGGACCGACTGGAAGGCTTGGCACCCATATGCGACTCGGGATCAACCTCGGCTACTGGGGACTCGGCATGGACGCCGACAACATCGCCGTCGCCCAGGAGGCCGACCGCCTCGGCTACTCGGTCTGCTGGGCCGCCGAGGCCTACGGATCGGACGCGGCCACCGTGCTCAGCTTCGTCGCCGCGAAGACCGAGCGGATCGACGTCGGCTCGGCGATCTTCCAGATCCCGGCCCGCACCCCGGCGATGACCGCGATGACCGCCGCCACCCTGGACACCCTCTCCGGCGGCCGCTTCCGGCTGGGCCTCGGGGTCTCCGGCCCGCAGGTCTCCGAGGGGTGGTACGGCGTCAAGTTCGACAAGCCGCTGGCCCGCACCCGGGAGTACGTGGAGATCATCCGCAAGGCGATGTCCCGGGAGCGTCTGGTGCACGAGGGCGCCAACTGGACGCTCCCGCTGCCCGGCGGGCCGGGCAAGCCGATCAAGCTCACGGTCCACCCGGTGCGCGAGCACATCCCGCTGTACATCGCCGCGATCGGCCCGAAGAACCTGGAGCAGACCGGCGAGATCGCCGACGGCTGGCTCGGCATCTTCTTCGCCCCCGAGCACGCCGCGCTCTCCCTCGACCCGCTGACGGCCGGCCGCGCCAAGACCGGCCAGGGCCTGGAGGGCTTCGACCTCTGCCCGACCGTGGCGATCTCGGTCGGCGAGGACGTCAAGGCGGCCGCCGACTCGCAGCGCTCCTACGCGGCCCTGTACATCGGCGGCATGGGCAGCAAGGACAAGAACTTCTACAACCAGCTCGCCCGCCGGATGGGGTACGAGCAGGCCGCCGACGAGATCCAGGAGAAGTACCTGGCCCGGGACTACGCCGGCGCCGCGGCCGCCGTGCCGCACGACCTGATCGACTCCACCGCCCTGCTCGGCGGCAAGGAGCGGATCGCGGACCGGATGCAGGCCTACGCCGCCGCGGGCGTCACCACGCTGACCCTCGCCCCGGCCGGCTTCACCCTGGACGAGCGGATCACCGCCCTGCGGACCGGGGTCGAGGCGCTGGAGCTGGCCGGCCTGGCCTGAGGCCCGGGGCAGAGGCCGGGTGCCCGGGGGCGGACGACCGCTCCCGGGCAGGGCAGGGCAGGGCAGGACGCGCGGGCGGCCCTCAGAGCCAGCCGGCGCGCTTGAAGGCCCGGTACAGCCACACGCAGGCGCCCGTCATCAGGGAGAGCGCCGCCGGATAGCCCCAGATCTGGTGGAGCTCCGGCATGTGGGTGAAGTTCATGCCGTAGATGCCGGCGATCATCGTCGGCACCGCGGCCAGCGCCGCCCAGGCCGAGATCTTCCGCATGTCGTTGTTCTGCTGCACGCTGACCTGCGCCAGATTGGCGTTCAGGATGTCCGAGAGCAGCCGGTCCAGGCCTTCCCCCAGCTCGTTCACCCTGGTCAGGTGGTCGGCGACGTCCCGCAGGTAGGGCTGGAGCTGCTCCGGCACGAACGGCACGTCCGGCCGCAGCAGCCGGGCGGCCGGCTCCTGGAGCGGCAGGGTGGCCCGGCGGAAGCGCATCACCTCGCGCTTGAAGGCGTAGATCCGCTCCGCGACGCCCTGGGCCCGGCCGGGGGCGAACACATCGGCCTCCAGCTCGTCCAGGTCCCCCTGGAGCGTGGTGGCGAGGTCCAGGTAGCTGTCGACCACCAGGTCGAAGACCGCGTACAGCACCGCGGCCGGGCCGAGCCTCAGCAGGTCGGGCTGCTTCTCCAGCTCCGAGCGCAACTTCCGCAGCGGGCTGTCCGAGCCGTGCCGGACGGTCATCACATACGAGTCGCCGACGAAGACCATCACCTCGCCGATGCTCATGGTGCGGTCGGCCGGGTGGTAGCCGATCGTCTTGAGCACCAGGAACAGCGCGTCCTGGTACTCCTCCAGCTTCGGCCGCTGATGGGCCGTCACGGCGTCCTCGGCCGCCAGCGGGTGCAGCCCGAACTCCGCGGTGACCAGGTCGAACTCCTCGGCGGTCGGCTCGGCCAGCCCTATCCACACGAAGGAGTTCCCGGCTGCCCGGGCGGCGTCCAGGGCGTCCGAGAAGTCGTCAGGCCCCTCGGTGCGGTGGCCGTCCCGATAGACGGCGCAGTCGACGATCATGTCGGCCATTGTCCCGCGCCTGGCGCCGAAGGGCCGTCACATCCACCGAACGCGCACGAGCCGACCACCCGGTGCGGGCGCCCGCGGGCACCCCGTAGGCTTGGCCGCATGCCCACCCTGCTGCTCGTCCGCCACGGCCGTTCCACCGCCAACACGGCCGGTGTCCTGGCCGGCTGGACACCGGGCGTCGACCTCGACGGGACCGGGCGCGCCCAGGCCGCCGAGCTGCCCGCCCGGCTCGCCGGGATCCCGCTGGCCACGGTGGTCTCCAGCCCGCTGGAGCGCTGCGGGCAGACCCTGGAGCCGCTGCTGGCGGCGCGCCCCGAGCTCGGCCCGGCGGAGCTCGACGAGCGGTTCGGCGAGTGCCACTACGGCGACTGGACCGGACGCCCGCTGGGCGAGCTGGCCAAGGAGCCGCTCTGGCGCACCGTCCAGGACCACGCCTCGGCCGCCGCCTTCCCCGGCGGCGAGTCGCTGCGCCAGCTCAGCCACCGCACGGTGGACGCCGTCCGGGACTGGAACGACCGGATCGCCGCCGAGCACGGCCCGGACGCGGTCTGGGCGGCCTGCTCGCACGGCGATGTGATCAAGGCCGTGGTCGCCGACGCGCTCGGCCTGCACCTGGACCACTTCCAGCGGATCTCGGTCGAGCCCTGCTCGGTCACCGCGATCCGCTACACCGAGCACCGCCCCTACCTGCTGCGCCTCGGCGACACCGGCAGCCTCGCCTCGCTGGCCCCCAGAACCGACGGCCCGGCCCCGAGCGGGGACGCGGTGGTCGGCGGCGACACCGGCGCGCCCGCACCGGCGCCCGCGTCCTGAACCCACCCCTCACCCGGCCGCCGCGCAAGCCGTAGGCTGGCCTGAGACAGCCCCTGCCCGATCCCGATCCGGAGCGAGAGAGTGCCCCGTCAGGTCTACTTCTACGACCAGCCCGAGCGGTTCGTGGCCGGTACGGTCGGCCAACCCGGCTCCCGCGCCTTCTACCTCCAGGCCAGCTCACGCGGGCGGATGACCAGCGTGCTGCTGGAGAAGACCCAGGTGGCGGCGCTGGCCGAGCGGGTCGAGGAGGTCCTGGACGAGGCCCTGCGGCGCAGCTCCGGCTCCCCGGCGATCCCGGCCGTGGCCCCCGCCGAGCTCATCGACACCGCCCCGCTGGACCTGCCGCTGGAGCAGGAGTTCCGGGTCGGCACCATGGCCCTGGCCTGGGACAGCGTCGACGAGTGCCTGGTGGTCGAGGCCCAGGCGGTGACCGAGGACGAGGACGAGGAGGCCGCGCTGGAGGACGAGGAGAACGGCCCGGACATGCTCCGGGTGCGGCTCAGCGGCGCGATGGCCCGGGTGTTCGCCAAGCGCGCCCTGGACCTGGTCGCGGCCGGCCGCAAGCCCTGCCCGTTCTGCAACCTCCCGCTCGACCCGGAGGGCCACCTGTGCCCGCGCGCGAACGGCTACCGGCGCTGAACACCCCGTCGCCCAGCGAGGCCGTCCCCGGCACCGACCCGAAGGCCAGCGCGGCCCTCGCGGCCGACCCCGAAACCGCCCTCCGGCTGCTGGGCTCGGGCGCGCTGACCGTGCACGGCCGGGTCACCGACGCCTCCAACGCCGTCCTGTACTGCACCGTCGCGCTGGACGGCCGCACCGCCCCCTGCGTCTACAAGCCGGTGGCCGGGGAGCGCCCGCTCTGGGACTTCCCCGACGGCACCCTGGCCGGCCGCGAGGTGGCCGCCTACCGGCTGGCCGCGGCGACCGGCTGGGCGCTGATCCCGCCCACCGTGCTGCGCGAGGGCCCGCACGGCCCCGGCATGGTCCAGCTGTGGATCGAGCCCGACCTCGGCGCCCCCGAGCTGCTCGCCCTGCAGGACCCGGCCGGGCCGGAGCCGGGCTGGCTGCCGATCGTCCGGGCCGAGGTGGGGGAGGGCCGCACCGCCCTGCTGGTGCACCGCGACGACGAGCGGCTGCGCCGGCTCGCCGTGCTGGACGCCGTCCTCAACAACGCCGACCGCAAGGGCGGCCACTGGCTCCCGGCCGCCGACGGCCGGATCTACGGGATCGACCACGGGGTGACCTTCGCCGTCCCCGGCAAGCTGCGCACGCTGCTGTGGGGGTGGGCCGAACAGCCCCTCCCCGAGGAGGCCCGCGAGGTGCTCGACCGGCTCGCCGCCGGCCTCGGCGCCGACCTCGGCGGGGCGCTGGCCGAGGAGCTCCGCCCGCACCTGACCGAGGCCGAACTGGCCGCCACCGGGCAGCGGATCGAGCTGCTGCGGCGCACCGGGCGGCACCCGCTGCCGTCGGCTGACTGGCCGTCGATCCCGTGGCCGCCGGTCTGACCGGCACGGGCTGCGGCGGGTGGCTCGTACCCGGAACGATCGGAAAGTGATTCAAGCCGATCCTGGTGACTGGTTAGCCTTTCAAATGATCGCAAGGTTAGAGTCGGAGCCATGCATTCCTGGCCCGCCTCCGAGGTTCCCGCCCTGCCCGGTCAGGGGCTTCCCCTGCGCATCCACGACACCGCCACGAGCAGTGTCCGAGAGATCGTGCCCCAGGGGCCGACCGCTCGCCTGTACGTCTGCGGCATCACCCCGTACGACGCCACCCACCTGGGCCACGCTGCCACCTACAACACCTTCGACCTGGTGCAGCGGGTCTGGAAGGACGCCGGCCACGACGTCCTCTACGTGCAGAACGTCACCGACGTGGACGACCCGCTGCTGGAGCGGGCCGTGGCCACGGGGCAGGACTGGACGGTGCTCGCCGAGCGCGAGACCGCCCTGTTCCGGGAGGACATGACCGCGCTGCGGATCCTGCCCCCGGCCCACTACATCGGTGCCGTCGAGTCGATCCCGTGGATCGTCCCGCTGGTCAGGAAGCTGCTGGCGCGCGGCGCCGCCTACGAGCTGGACGGCGACATCTACTTCTCGGTGGAGTCGGACCCGCGCTTCGGCGAGGTCTCCGGGCTCACCCGCGAGCAGATGCTGCCGGTCTTCGGCGAGCGCGGCGGCGACCCCGAGCGGCCCGGCAAGAAGCACCCGCTGGACGCCCTGCTCTGGCTGGCCGCCCGCCCGGGCGAGCCCGCCTGGGACACCGAGCTCGGCCACGGCCGCCCCGGCTGGCACATCGAGTGCGTGGCGATCGCCCTGCAGTTCCTCGGGATGTCCTTCGACATCCAGGGCGGCGGCACCGACCTGTCCTTCCCGCACCACGAGATGGGCGCCGCGCACGCCCAGGTCGCCACCGGCGAGCACCCCTACGCCCAGGCGTACCTGCACTCCGGCATGGTCGCGCTGGACGGGCACAAGATGTCCAAGTCCCGCGGCAACCTGGTCTTCGTCTCGGCGCTGCGGCGCGAGGGCGTCGACCCGGCGGCGATCCGGCTGGCCCTGCTGGCGCACCACTACCGCAGCGACTGGGAGTGGACCGGCGCCGACCTGGACCGCGCCGTCGAGCGGCTCGCCGCCTGGCGGGCCGCGGTCTCCCGGCCGGACGGCCCGTCCGCCGAGGGCCTGCTGGCCGAGGTCCGGGCGGCCCTGGCCGAGGACCTGGACGCGCCGGCCGCGCTGGCCGCCGTCGACCGCTGGGCCGCTCTGCAGGCCGGGACCGGCGGTACCGACATCGGGGCGCCCGGCCTGGTCTCGCGGACGGTGGACGCGCTGCTGGGCATCGCGCTGTAGCACCGGGCACCACATCGGAAAGGGGCGTCGGGACCAGGTCCTGACGCCCCTTCCGGTCTGCTCGGCTCAGCCGTCCCGGCCCTCGTCGCGCCCGTCGGCGCCGTCCTCGGCCTGGTCCTGCGCGCTGTCCTGCGCGCTGTCCTGCTCCTCGGCCTGGTCCGGCTCCGCCGCCGGGCCGGGCTCCCTGTCCTCGGCGGGCCTCGGCTCGGTGTCCGCCGGGCCCGCGGTGGCGTGCCCGGCCACCGGCTTCTCGCCGGTCGGCCCCAGGTTGTCGCGCCGGCGCAGGTAGCGCTCGAACTCCCGGGCGATCGCGTCACCCGAGGCCTCCGGCAGCTCCGCCGTGTCCTGGGCCTCCTCCAGCTGCTGCACGTACTCCGAGACCTCGCTGTCCTCGGCCGCCAGCTGGTCGACGCCGAGCTGCCAGGCCCGGGAGTCCTCGGCCAGCTCGCCCGGCGGGATCCGCAGGTCGAGCAGGTCCTCCAGCTTGTTGATCAGCGCCAGCGTGGCCTTCGGGTTCGGTGGCTGCGCCACGTAGTGCGGCACCGCGGCCCAGAGCGTCACCGCCGGCACCCCGGCGTGCGCGCAGGCCTCCTGGAGCACGCCGACGATGCCGGTCGGGCCCTCGTAGCGGCTCTCCTCCAGATCCAGCGTCCGGGCCAGCGCGGCGTCCGAGGTCACCCCGCTGACCGGCACCGGACGGCTGTGCGGGGTGTCGCCGAGCAGGGCGCCCAGGATCACCACCAGCTCCACGCCCAGCTCGTGCGCGAAGCCGAGCAGTTCGTTGCAGTACGAGCGCCAGCGCATGCTGGGCTCGATGCCGCGGACCAGCACCAGGTCGCGCGGCTTGGGCTCGGTCACCCGGACCACCGAGAGGCGGGTGGTCGGCCAGGTGATCCGGCGGACGCCGCCGTCCAGCCAGACGGTCGGGCGGTTGACCTGGAAGTCGTAGTAGTCCTCCGCGTCGAGTGCGGCGAACACCTTCCCGCCCCAGGTCTCGTCCAGGTGCCCCACGGCCGCCGAGGCCGCGTCACCGGCGTCGTTCCAGCCCTCGAAGGCGCAGACCATCACCGGGTCGATCAACTCGGGAACGTCCTCCAGCTCGATCACCCAGCGTCTCCCTCCATCGGTCAGCCGCCGCCCCCGTCCGGTGCGCACCGGCTGGCCGGCCGCCGACTGTTCAACTCGCGCGTGGAACGCCCCGTTCCACGGTCCCTACCTGCCCAGCCTACGGTCTTCGACACCTGCCCCGGCCCGGAGTGGGAGAGCCTATCGGAGGGGCCTCGAGGCAGGGCGGAATTACCCCGCCGACGCTGCCGGGCGATGGGTCACCCGAGCGCCGCGGTGACGGCCGGGAGGTAGCCGTCCGCCTGGCCGCGGGCGGTGGGGTGGAAGGACTCCTGGAGGTGGGTGAGCACGAAGCGGGTGATCCACTCCTGGGAGCCGCCGGAGCAGACGCCGTGGCCGGCGAAGGCGGGCCGGACGTCGGCGAACTCGAAGCCCTGCTTGCCGGCCTGCTGCTGGATCAGCTCGTCCAGCCGGTCGGTGACGGCGTTGAACCGGACCCGGCGGGCGTCGGTGCCGATGGTGCAGATGGTGCCGGTGTGGAGCAGGTGCGGGTAGCCCGTCACCACCACCCGGGCGGCCGGGGCGGCCGCGCGCAGCTCGCCGTAGAGCGTGCCCAGCCTCCCCGGCAGGTCCTCGCGCAGCCGGCGCTCGGTCTCGTCCAGCGCGCGGTCGCACCGGCCGTCGGTGCTGAAGGGCTGGAGGCAGGCGACCACCCCGTCGGCGAAGCCCAGGTCGTTGCCGCCGATGGTCAGGGTGACCAGGGTGGCGTCGGCGGGCACCAGGGGCAGCTGGTCGCGCCGGACGTCCTCGGTGGTGGCCCCGTTGCAGGCCGCGTGCACGAAGGCGGCGGGGTGCTGCCCGGCGGCCCACAGGGCCGGGTACGCGCGGGCGCTGCGGCGGCAGTCGCCGCTCGCCGGGTCGTAGGCGCCGGCGGCGACGCCGGCCGCGTAGGAGTCGCCCAGCGCGGCGTAGGTGTCCTGCGGGGCGGCGGCGGCCGGGGTGGCGATGAGCAGCAGGGGAGCGGCGACGAGGGCGGCGAGCAGGCGGTGGCGCACGGGCTTCTCCGGGGTGCACGGGCCGGCCGGCCGAGCGGCGCGACCGTTCGATCACGCATGGTAGTCGGTTGGATGCGAAGCGTGGGGATGCCTTGATTTGCAAATCAGCGCAAGCCGTTTGCGCGATCTGTCGTACACTCGCGGCCATGACACGACGACTTGCCGAGGTGGCCAAGAAGGTCGGGGTGAGCGAGGCGACCGTCAGCCGGGTGCTGAACGAGAAGCCCGGCGTCTCCGAGGCGACCAGGGCCGCGGTGCTGACCGCCCTGGACGTGCTCGGCTACGAGCGCCCCACCCAGCTGCGCGGCGAGCGGGCCCGGCTGGTCGGGCTGGTGCTGCCCGAGCTGCAGAATCCGATCTTCCCCGCGTTCGCCGAGGTGGTCGGCGGCGCGCTGGCCGGCCAGGGCTTCACCCCGGTGCTCTGCACCCAGACCGCCGGCGGCGTCTCCGAGGCCGACTACGTCGACCTGTTGCTGGAGCAGCAGGTCTCCGGAGTGGTGTTCTTCGGCGGCCTGTACGCCCAGGGCGACGCCCCGCACGAGCACTACGACCGGCTGGCCGAGCGCAGCCTGCCGACGGTGCTGCTGAACGCGGCCATCGACCACCTGGACTTCCCCCGGGTCTCCTGCGACGACGCCGTGGCGGTCGAGCAGGCGGTGGGCCACCTCAAGCAGTTGGGCCACCGCAGGATCGGGCTGGTGCTCGGCCCGGCCGACCACGTGCCCTCGCACCGCAAGCTGGCCGCGGCCCGCACCGCGATGGCCAAGGCCGGCCTGGAGCTCCCCGAGGAGCACGTGGAGCGGGCCCTGTTCAGCCTGGAGGGCGGCCAGGCCGCGACCACCCGGCTGCTCAAGCGGGGTGTCACGGGCGTGGTCTGCGCCTCGGACCCGCTGGCCCTGGGGGCGGTGCGCGCGGTCCGGCGGGCCGGGCTGGCCGTGCCCGACGACGTGTCGGTGATCGGGTACGACGACTCCTCGTTCATGATGTGCACCGATCCGCCGCTGACCACCGTCCGCCAGCCGATCGAGGCGATGGGCCGGGCGGCGGTCGAGCTGCTGGTGGGGGAGATCGCCGGGGTCAAGGTGACCCACGACGAGCTGCTGTTCGAGCCGGAGCTGGTGGTGCGCGGGTCGACCGCGCCGGTCCGCGAGCGGGGCTGACGGTGGCGGCCGGCGGCGGCGCCGCCACGGTCTGACGAGGCTTCACCGGGCGGGCGGGCACTTCGGTGCCCGCCCGCTTCGGTATGCCCGCGGCCGGTCCGGAGGTGACTGTGCGTCGGTACGAGCCGTTGACATGCCCGTAGCCCCTCTGTAACTCTTGGCTGCCATCGCGCAAATCCTGCACAGATCAATGTCGTTTTCTTGATTCAAGCTGCAACTTCCCCGGAACGGCCGAGTGGTGGGCCGTTCGGGGCCCTCACCCGCCGACCCTCAGCGGCGGGCCCGGCGCGCAGCCGCGCACAGCACCGGAGTTCCGGGCCGCCGTCCGACAGCGGCGGCCCGGTGAGCTGTCAGTGATCGCAGAATCAGAGACAGAGGGACGCAATGAGATCGAAGCGCATACAGCCACGGCTGACCGCAGGGGCGGCCGTGCTGGGCATGCTCCTGCTGGCCGGGCCGCTGCTGCCGGCCGCCCGGGCCGCGGGCGGCCCCAACCTCGCCGCCGGCAAGGCCGTCACCGCCAGCAGCGTCGGCGACGTCTACGTGGTCGGCAACGTCAACGACGGCAATCAGGGCAGCTACTGGGAGAGCGCGAGCAACGCCCTGCCGCAGTGGGTCCAGGTCGACCTCGGCAGCGCCGCCGCGATCGACCAGGTGGTGCTCAAGCTGCCCACCTCCTGGGAGTCGCGGACCGAGACGCTCACCCTGCAGGGCAGCACCGACGGATCGAACCTCTCCACCCTGGTCGGCTCCGCCGTCTACTCCTTCGACCAGGGCGCGGGCAATACCGTCCGGATCAACTTCGGTGCCACCAGCGCCCGTTACGTCAGGATCAACGTCTCTGCCAACACCGGCTGGCCGGCCGCCCAGTTCTCCGAGTTCGAGGTCTACGGCGCCGCGTCGGCCTCGGGCAACCTGCTGGCCGGCCGCCCGATCACCAGCAGCAGCGCCAACTCCCCGTACAGCGCGAGCAATGCCGCGGACGGCAACCGGGGCAGCTACTGGGAGAGCGCCAACAACGCCTTCCCGCAGTGGATCCAGGGTGACCTCGGGGCCGCCGTGCCGGTCAACAAGCTGGTGCTGGGGCTGCCCGGCGGCTGGGGCGCCCGGAGCGAGACCCTGAAGGTCCAGGGCAGCACCGACGGCAGCAACTTCACCGATCTGGCGGCCGCCACGGCCTACTCCTTCGATCCGGCGAGCGGCAACACCGTCACGGTCAACCTGGCGACCACCACCACCCGCTACCTGCGCCTCACCGTGACCGCGAACTCGGCCTGGCCGGCCGCCCAGCTGGCCGAGTTCGAGGCGTACGGGCCGGCCACCGGCGACGTCCAGGCGCCGAGCGCGCCGACCGGCCTGGCGTACACCCAGCCGGCCTCCGGGCAGATCAGGCTCGGCTGGAACGCGGCCACCGACAACGTCGGCGTCACCGGCTACGACATCTACGCCGACAACGTGCTGCTCACCAGTGTCGCTGGCAGCGTGCTGAGCTACACCGACAGCCGCCCGGA
Source organism: Kitasatospora sp. NPDC049258 (assembly GCF_040678895.1). Lineage (NCBI taxonomy): Bacteria > Bacillati > Actinomycetota > Actinomycetes > Kitasatosporales > Streptomycetaceae > Kitasatospora > Kitasatospora sp. NPDC049258. The sequence continues at coordinate 76,775 of NZ_JBFAQT010000021.1, read as the reverse complement.
CAGCGCCACCGTCTCCTACTACGTGAAGGCCAGGGACGCGGCGGGCAACCAGTCCGGCAGCAGCAACACGGTGACCCGGGCCGGGCAGGGCGGCGACACCCAGGACCCGTCCGCGCCGGCCGGCCTGGCGTACACCCAGCCGGCCTCCGGCCAGATCAGGCTGACCTGGGGCGCCTCGGCCGACAACGTCCAGGTCACCGGCTACGACGTGTACGCCAACGGCGCGCTGCGCGCCTCGGTGGCGGGCAATGTCCTGACGTACACCGACAGCCAGCCCGACAGCGCGACGGTCTCCTACTACGTGAAGGCCAAGGACGCGGCGGGCAACCAGTCCGGCAGCAGCAACACGGTGATCCGGACCGGGCAGGGCGGCGGCACCGGCACCAACCTCGCGGCCGGCAAGCCGATCACCGGCTCCTCCTCGGTGTTCACCTTCGTGGCGGCCAACGCCAACGACAACGACACGGCCACCTACTGGGAGGGCGCCCCCGGCAGCTACCCGGACACCCTGACGGTGGCGCTCGGCGCCAACGCCGCCACCAGCTCGGTGGTGGTCAAGCTCAACCCCAACAGCGCCTGGTCGACCAGGACCCAGACCATCGAGGTGCTGGGGCGGGAGCAGAGCGCCACCGGTCCCACCCGGCTGGTCGCCCCGCAGAGCTACACCTTCGACCCGGCCACCGGGAACACCGTCACCATCCCGGTGAGTGCGACCGTGGCCGACGTCCAGCTGAAGATCACCGCCAACAGCGGCTCCGCGGCCGGCCAGGTGGCCGAGTTCCAGGTGATCGGCACCCCGGCGCCCAACCCGGACCTCACCGTCACCGGGATCACCTCCTCGCCCGCCGACCCGGTCGAGACCGACGCCGTCCAGCTCTCCGCCACCGTGCGCAACGCCGGCACGGCCGCGGCCGGGCCGAGCAGCGTCACCTTCTACCTGGGCACCACCAAGGTCGGCACCGCCCAGGTCGGCGCGCTGGCGGTGGGTGCCACCAGCACCGTGAGCACCGGCATCGGCACCCAGAACGCGGGCAGCTACCAACTGACGGCCAAGGCCGACGAGCCGAACGCCGTGATCGAGCGGGACGAGACCAACAACGACTGCACCAGCCCCACCGCGCTCACGGTCAGCCCGGTCGCCAGCTCCGACCTGGTCGCCGCGGCGGTCGGCTGGACGCCGGGCAACCCGGCCGCCGGCAACAACGTCGCGTTCACGGTGGCGATCAAGAACCAGGGCACCGTGGCCACGACCGGCGGCAGCCACGGCGTCACCCTCACGGTGGCCGACGCCACCACCGGCGCCGTGGTCCGGACGCTGACCGGCTCCTCCACCGGTGCGATCGCCCCGGGCGCCACCACCGCGCCCGTCCCGCTGGGCAGTTGGACGGCCGCCAACGGCAAGTACACCATCAGGACGGTGCTGGCCGCGGACGGCAACGAGCTGCCCCTGAAGCAGGGCAACAACACCGGCAGCCAGCCGCTGTACGTCGGCCGCGGTGCCAACATGCCGTACGACACCTACGAGGCCGAGGACGGCGTGCTGGCCGGCGGCGCGGCCGTGGTCGGCCCGAACCGGACCATCGGCGACCTGGCCGGCGAGGCTTCCGGGCGCCGCGCCGTGACGCTCAACTCCACCGGCGCCTCGGTGGAGTTCACCACCAAGGCGGCCACCAACACGCTGGTGACCAGGTTCTCCATCCCGGACGCGCCGGGCGGCGACGGGATCGACTCCACCCTCGACGTGTACGTGAACGGCAGCTTCCTCAAGGCGATCGACCTGACCTCCAAGTACGCCTGGCTGTACGGCAACGAGACCTCGCCGGGCAACGGACCGAGCGCGGGCGGACCGCGGCACGTCTACGACGAGGCCAACCTCCTGCTGGGCACCACGGTGCCGGCCGGCAGCAGGATCAAGCTGCAGAAGGACGCCGCCAACTCCAGCCAGTACGCGATCGACTTCGTCAGCCTGGAGCAGGCGACCCAGACCGCCGACCCGGACCCGGCCCGATACGCCGTGCCGGCCGGCTTCACCCAGAACGACGTGCAGGCCGCGCTGGACCGGGTGCGGATGGACACCACCGGCACCCTGCTGGGCGTCTACCTGCCGGCCGGTGACTACCAGACCGCCAACAAGTTCCAGGTCTACGGCAAGGCCGTGAAGGTGATCGGGGCCGGGCCGTGGTTCACCCGGTTCTACGCGCCGGGCGGGCAGTCCAACACCGATGTCGGCTTCCGCGCGGAGGCCTCGGCCAACGGCTCGACCTTCGCCGGCTTCGCCTACTTCGGCAACTACACCTCCCGGATCGACGGCCCCGGAAAGGTCTTCGACTTCTCCAACGTCGCCGGCATCACGATCGACAACATCTGGACCGAGCACATGGTCTGCATGTACTGGGGCGCCAACACCGACTCCATGCGGATCACCAACTCGCGGATCCGCGACACCTTCGCCGACGGCATCAACATGACCAACGGCTCCACCGACAACCTGGTCTCCAACAACGAGGCCCGGGCCACCGGCGACGACAGCTTCGCGCTGTTCTCCGCGATCGACGCCGGTGGCGCGGACGAGAAGAACAACGTCTTCGAGAACCTCACCGCCGTGCTGACCTGGCGGGCGGCCGGGATCGCGGTGTACGGCGGCTACGCCAACACCTTCCGCAACATCTACATCGCCGACACCCTCTGCTACTCGGGCGTCACCATCTCCTCGCTGGACTTCGGCTACCCGATGAACGGCTTCGGGACGGACCCGACCAACCTGCAGAACATCTCCCTGGTCCGGGCCGGCGGCCACTTCTGGGGCGCCCAGGTCTTCCCGGCGATCTGGGTCTTCTCGGCCTCCAAGGTCTTCCAGGGGATCCGGGTGAGCGACGTGGACATCGTCGACCCGACCTACAGCGGCATCATGTTCCAGACCAACTACAGCGGCGGCCAGCCGCAGAACCCGGTCACCGACACGGTGTTCACCAACGTCTCGATCACCGGGGCCCGCCGGAGCGGTGACGCCTTCGACGCCAGGTCCGGCTACGGCATCTGGGCCAACGAGATGCCGGAGGCCGGCCAGGGCCCGGCGGTCGGCTCGGTGACCTTCGACCACCTGACCCTGAGCGGCAACGCCAAGGACATCCAGAACACCACCTCGACCTTCCACATCACCGTCAACCCGTAGCACCGACGCTCCGGAGCAGGGCGGGCACCGGGGTGCCCGCCCTGCTCCGGCATGCCCGCAGCCTGCGTCGACGGGCGGCTACGCAAGCGAGAAGTCGTGTTTTTGCGAAATCTCGTCGACATCTTGTGGTCATCTGTCGAGGCTGGTTAAGTGGTCGACGCCAGCAGGCGATGCGTCACCGCAGCGGCAGAGGTACGACCTCGCACGCGCTTCCCCGCCACCCGACTGTGTTTCTCGGAGGCGGCCCCCACCGGAAATCACGGGCTACTCCCGCGCCCCGGCGCTGCCCACGTGCTCGAAAGGGTCCACCCGCATGAACAGAGACCGGCTCATCCGCAGATCCGTCGCCCTCGCCGCCGCGGCCGGCCTGGCGCTCAGCGCCGCCGCCTGCAGCTCCTCCGGCTCCTCGGGCTCGGCCGACCAGGGCGGTTCGGCCAAGGGCGGCTCCGCCGACGCCGCGGCCCCGCTCGACCCGGCCACCAAGGTGACGATCAGCATCGACTGCCAGCCGCCGGTCACCAAGGCCGCCGAGCGCAAGCAGTGGGCGGACGACGTCGCGGCCTTCAACAAGCTCTACCCGAACGTCACGGTCGACGCCAAGGACGGCTTCCCCTGCGAGGAGCCCGCCGCCTTCACCGCCCAGCTCAAGGGCAGGACCCAGACCGACGTCTTCTACAGCTACTTCACCGACCTGAACCAGGTGCTGGACGCCGACGGCGTCGAGGACATCTCGGCCTACGTCAACGACAGGTCCGTCCCGGCCCTGAAGGACATCGACCCGTCCGTGCTGGCCACCCTGAAGTCGGAGGGCAAGCTGTACGGACTGCCCTACTCCAACTACAAGATGGGCCTGCTCTACAACCGCAAGCTCTTCACCCAGGCCGGCCTCGACCCGGACAAGCCGCCGACCACCTGGGAGGGCATCCGGGAGGCCGCCAAGAAGATCGCCGCGCTGGGCAACGGCGTCAACGGCTACGGCGACTACAGCGCCACCAACCAGGGCGGCTGGCACTACACCGCCGAGCTGTACGGCCTGGGCGGCGCGATGACCACCGCGGACGGCAAGAAGGCCGCCTTCAACACCCCCGAGGGCAAGCAGGTCCTGCAGAACCTGTACGACATGCGCTGGACCGACAACAGCATGGGCGCCACCCAGGGGCTCAAGTGGCCCGACCTGATGACCCAGATGTCCACCGACAAGCTGGGCATGTACGTCGGCGCCCCGGACGACATCACGTACATGGTGCAGACCCTCAAGGGCAACTACGCGGACTACGGCATGGGCCCGATGCCGGGCGGCAGGGCGGCCCTGCTCGGCGGCAACGACTACCTCTTCAAGAAGGGGTCGAGCCCGGACCAGATCAAGGCCGGCATCGCCTGGATCAACTTCAAGTTCCTCACCATCGGCAAGGGCCAGTTCGACTACGCCCGCAACAAGACCGACGGCCTGCCGGTCGGCCTGCCCCAGCCGTTCTTCTTCACCGGCGCCAGCCTGCAGGCGGACAACAAGGCCAAGGCCACCGACGCCACCGTCCCGGTGCAGAACTACGCGCCGTACCTGGCCGCGTCGGTGCCCGGAAAGACCGAGCCGGCCAACGCCCAGCAGATCTACAAGGTGCTGGACAACGCCGTCTCCGCCGTCCTGACCGACAAGGACGCCAAGGTGGACAAGCTGCTCTCGGACGCCGAGAGCCAGGTCAACCAGGTGCTGGCGAGCCTCCAGTAACGGTCCGCCAGGGGCCGGCCGCCGGGCCGGCCCCCGGCGCCGCCCGCACCCGCCCAGCCCGCCGACCCAGGAGCCCCCTCCGATGGCAGCGATCAGCGTCTTGGCCCGCAAGAAGCCCGCCGGGCCGCCCCCGGACCGTGCCCCCGCCTCCCGCCGCGCGGGTCTGCGCCAGCGCGTCCGCCAGCACCTCACGGCGCACGGCTTCCTGCTCGGCGCGCTGCTCTGCTTCGGCTACTTCGCCTGGTACCCGATGGTCCGCGAAGTCATCATGAGCTTCCAGAAGACCAAGCGCGGCCGGACCACCTGGGTGGGGTTGGACAACCTCGACCACATCCTCCAGGACCCGGCCTTCTGGCAGGCCTGGCGCAACACCCTGCTCTTCACCCTGCTCGCCCTGCTGCTCGGCTTCGCGATGCCCTTCGTGGTCGCCGTGCTGCTCAACGAACTCCGGCACGCCAAGGCCTACCTGAGGATCCTGGTGTACCTGCCGGTGATGATGCCGCCGGTCGCCTCGGTGCTGCTCTTCAAGTACTTCTACGACCCCGGGCACGGCCTGTTCAACAGCATCCTGAGCGCCCTCCACCTGCCGACCTCGGCCTGGCTGAACTCCGCCGGCACCGCGATGGTCTCGGTGGTGATCGCCGCCACCTGGATGAACATGGGCGGCGCCACCCTGATCTACCTGGCCGCCCTGCAGGGCATCCCCGGCGAGCTGTACGAGGCCGCCGAGCTGGACGGGGCCGGGCTGCTGCGCCGGATCTGGCACGTCACCATCCCGCAGACCCGGCTGATCCTCTCGATGCTGCTGCTGCTCCAGGTCGTCGCCACCATGCAGGTCTTCGTGGAGCCCTACCTGCTCACCGGCGGCAACGGCCCGCAGGGCTCCACCACCACCGTGGTCTACCTGATCTACCAGTACGCCTTCAACTTCAACAACTACGGCAGCGCCTCCGCGCTGGGCCTGGTGATGCTCGTCGTCCTGGCCGGCTTCTCGGCCCTCTACGCGCGGCTGAGCCGCACCACCGACTGAGGAGCGGCCGCGATGCGCACCCTGATCTCCGACACCCAGCTGAACCGCCGCCGCGGGCGGATCGTGTACCGGATCGTGCTCACCCTGGTGCTGGTCACCTTCACCCTGGTCTTCCTCGGCCCGCTCTACTGGCTGGTCACCGGCGGGCTGAAGTCCACCCGGGAAGTGCTGCAGAACCCGCCGACGCTCTTCCCCGCGCAGATCCGCACCGACACCTACAGTGAGGCCTGGAGCCAACTGCGGATGGGCCGGCTGTTGTTCAACACCCTCTACTACGCCTTCGGGGCGCTCGCCTTCCAGCTGGTGTTCGACGTCGCCGCGGCCTACGCCCTGTCGAAGCTCCGGCCGGTGCTGGGCAAGCTGATCCTCGGGATGATGCTCGCCACCCTGATGATCCCGGCGGCGGTGCTGATCGTGCCGCAGTACCTGACCGTGCTGGATCTGCCGCTGCTGCACGTCAACCTGATCAACACCCCCTGGGCGATCTGGCTGCCCACCGTCGCCAACGCCTTCAACATCTTCCTGCTGAAGCGCTTCTTCGACTCGATCCCGGAGGAGCTGATGGCCGCGGCGGCGATCGACGGGGCCACCCCGCTGCGGGCCCTGTGGTCGATCGTGCTGCCGATGTCCCGCCCGATCCTCGGCGTGGTGTCCATCTTCGCGGTGGTCAACGTCTGGAAGGACTTCCTGTGGCCGATGCTGGTCCAGCCGGATCCGGCGAACCAGCCGCTCAACATCGGCATCAACTCGCTCTCGCTCGGCGTCTCGCAGAACGTGATCATCGCGGCCCTGGCGATCGCCTCGGCACCGACCGTCGTGTTCTTCCTGATCTTCCAGCGCAACATCATGGCCGGCCTGACCTCAGGCAGCCTCAAGGGCTGACCGCCCGTCACATCCCCAAGCCTGTCCACTCTCGAAAGGGGCCCCACCGTGGCACAGCAGCCCGAGCACTCGGACTGGTGGCGGGACGCCGCGATCTACCAGGTGTACCCGCGCAGCTTCGCCGACGGCAGCGGCGACGGCACCGGGGACCTTGCCGGGGTCCGCTCACGCCTGGCGTACCTCGCCGAACTCGGCGTCCAAGCCGTCTGGTTCAACCCCTGGTACCCCTCGCCGATGGCCGACGGCGGCTACGACGTGGCCGACTACCGGGACGTCGACCCGGCCTTCGGCACGCTGGCCGAGGCCGAGAAGCTGATCGCCGAGGGCCTGGAGCTGGGCATCCGGACCATCGTGGACGTGGTGCCCAACCATGTCTCCGAGGCCCACCCGTGGTTTTGCGCCGCGCTCGCGGCCGGCCCCGGCAGCCCCGAGCGGGAGCTCTTCCACTTCCGTCCCGGCCGCGGCGAGCAGGGCGAACTGCCGCCCAACGACTGGAGATCCGAGTTCGGCGGCTGCCCGTGGACCAGGACCAGCGACCCGGACGGGACGCCGGGCGACTGGTACCTGCACCTGTTCGCCGTCCAGCAGCCGGACCTCAACTGGGCCCACCCGCAGGTCCGTTCGGAGCACGAGTCGATCCTGCGGTTCTGGTTCGACCGGGGCGCGGCCGGGGTGCGGATCGACTCCGCCGGCCTGCTCGCCAAGGATCCCGGGCTGCCGGACTTCGTACCGGGCCGCGACCCGCACCCGTACGTCGACCGGGACGAGCTGCACGAGATCTACCGCTCCTGGCGCGAGATCGCCGACTCGTACGCCGAGCCCCGGGTGCTGATCGGCGAGATCTGGGTGCCCGACACCCAGCGGTTCGCCCGCTACCTGCGCCCGGACGAGCTGCACACCGCCTTCAACTTCGACTTCCTGGCCCGGCCCTGGGACGCGGCGCAGCTGCGCGCCTCGATCGACGCCACCCTGGCCGCGCACGCCCCGGTCGGGGCCCCGGCCACCTGGGTGCTGGCCAATCACGACGTCACCCGCACGGTGACCCGCTACGGCCGGGCCGACACCCGGTTCGACTTCGCGGCCAAGGCCTTCGGCACCCCCACCGATCTGCCGCTCGGGCTCCGCCGGGCCCGGGCGGCCGCGCTGCTCTCGCTGGCGCTGCCCGGCTCGGTCTACCTCTACCAGGGCGAGGAGCTCGGGCTGCCGGAGGTGGAGGACCTGCCGCTGGAGCGCCTCCAGGACCCGATGCACCTGCGCTCCGGCGGCATCGACCCGGGCCGGGACGGCTGCCGGGTGCCGCTGCCCTGGTCGGGCGGCGAGCCGCCGTACGGCTTCGCTCCGCCGGGTGTCGAGCCGTGGCTGCCGCAGCCGGCCGGCTGGGCCGCGCTGACGGTCGAGGCCCAGTCCGGGGACCCGGCCTCGATGCTGGAGCTCTACCGGGCGGCGCTGCGGATCCGGCGTTCGGTGGTGGCGGGGGAGTTCGACTGGCTTCCGGCCGCTCCGGAGGTGCTGGCCTTCCGGCGCTCGGGTGGCTTCTGCTGCCTGGTGAACCTGGGTGCCGAGCCGGTGCCGCTGCCGCCGCACGGGGCCGTGCTGCTCGCCAGCGGGCCGCTCGCCGACGGGCTGCTGCCGGTGGACACGGCGGTCTGGCTGCAGGGCTCGCCAATCTGATGGACACCTGTCTATGATTACTGGACAGTTGTCCATGAGTGAGTGAGTGGGGACCATGCAGATCCTGTCCGTCGTCCTGGTGGCCCTGGTGGCCGCGCTGCACCTGTACTTTCTGGTGCTGGAGATGTTCCTGTGGCAGCGCAAGCCGGGGCGCGAGCTCTCCGGCTTCGACGCCGAGCTGGCCAGGGCGACCGCGCCGCTCGCCGCCAACCAGGGCCTCTACAACGGCTTCCTGGCGGCCGGCCTGGTCTGGGGCCTGATCGCGGCCGACCCCACCGGCCAGCGGGTGCAGGTGTTCTTCCTGAGCTGCGTGGTGGTGGCGGGCCTGTACGGCGCGGCCACCGCCAACCGGCGCATCCTGTTCGCCCAGGCCCTCCCCGGGGCACTGGCGCTGGCCGCCGTGCTGGTGGCCGGATGAGCCCGGCCGCAGCCGACCCGCGGGCCGAGCGGACCAGGGCCGGCCTGCGGGCGGCGCTGCTCGCCGAATGCGCGGAGCGGCCGCTCGACCAGGTCAGCGTCTCGGCGGTGGTGCGCCGGGCCGGGGTCGGCCGGGCCACCTTCTACCTGCACTACCAGGACCTCCAGGCGCTCGCGGTGGACGCCTGCGCGGAGGTGGTGCGGGCGGCGAACGACGCCCTGCACGCCTGGCGGGGCATCCCGGATCCGGCGGCGCCGCCGTCCGAGCTGGCGGAGTTCTTCGGCGAGGTCCGCGAGCAGGCCGGGCTCCACCGCTCCCTGCTGCACCCCGGCGGCACCGGCCCGCTCGGCGAGCTGCTCAACCTGGAACTCCGCGAGCGCAGCCGCACCGAACGCGCACGCGCCGGCGCCCCCCACCCCGGCGTGGTCGCGGCCGCCGTCGCCGGGGCCTTCACCGCCCTGCTGGCCGACTGGCTGCACAGCCCCGAGCCCGCCGCCCCGCCGGTCGTGGCCGGCCAGGTCTGGCGCCTGCTGATCTCCCTGCACCGCACCCCGTTCCCCTGAGCACCGGCGCCGCACCCCGCCCGGACGCGCGTCTCAGACCCGCCCCCACCCGTCCCGGTACGCCGCCCAGTCCTCGTCGGTCGCCGTGAAGTCGACGTACAGCGCCAGCCCGAAGGAGCGCCGCGGGCTGTCGCCGAGCCCGAGCCGGGCGCCGCGGACGGCCGCGGCCACCGTCTCCGCCGAGCCACGGTGGCTGAAGGTGTCGTCCCAGTAGGCGGGCAGCCCCATCAGCAGGTCGACCCGCTCGGGCGTCACCTCCAGGGCCAGCCGGGTCTGCCGCACCACGTACCCGCCGTACAGCGACTCCAGCTGCATGCTGGTGTCGTAGGACATCAGCGCGACCTGGTCGACCCGGCGCGCGGTCTGGGCGAAGTACGCCTGCGACCACCACTTGCCGTGCCCGGTCAGCCCGGTGCCGGCCACGTGCAGCCCGGGCAGCGGGTCGATCTGCGGCGCCGCCACCGACAGCGGGACACCCCGGGCGGCGGTCGTCGCGTGCGCCTGGTCGAGCAGGGCGAGCCAGCCGGGGTCCTCCGAGTGCACCGGCTCCATGTCGAAGTGCACCCCGTCGAAGCCGAGGTCCAGCACCTGGACGCAGGAGGCGGTGATCCGGTCCCGGACGTCCGCCCGGTCGAGGTGCAGCCCCTCCTTCTCGGGTGCGACCACGTCGCCCAGCCAGGACTGCACCCGGACCCCGGGCAGCGTCCGGTGCACCTGGTCCACGAACCGCCGGGCGGTCGGGTACAGCGCAGGGTCGAGCGAGCCGTCGTGCGCGAGCGGCCCGGTGTGCACGTAGAGGTCCCGGATCCCGGTGCCGGCCAGCCGCCGGCCGAGCTCGGCGAGCTCCGCGTCCCCCTTTCGGCCGTCCACCCAGGCGTGGCCCAGCCAGAGCGCGTCGCGGCCCCTGCTCCGGGCCTCGGCGGCCGGCTCTCCGGTGTACGCGAGCCGCAGCGCGGCGGCCGCGCCGGCCACCGGGAGCAGCAACAGGGCCAGGCCCAGCAGGGCCGCCACACCCGTCCGGCGCCATCGGCCCCACCCGCGCCAGCGTGCCCGCAGCACCCTCAGTCGCGCCCGTATCGCCCGTCGCACAAGGCCTCCCCGTTCTCGTCCGGCGTCCATCAGGACGCCCACGATGCGAAACGGGTTCCGTGCGCGGGGCCCCGGGCGGATACCCTGACCGGGTGCGTCCCGGATCACAGGAGCGGGACCGCATAGCCGACAGCCGTCGCACTCAGGAGCAGCCACATGGCCACAGCCGTCCCCTCGTCCGCCCAGACAGCCTCCGTCCAGCAGGGGCGTGCGAACGCCCTGCGTGAAGCCCTCGCCGCCCGGGTGGTGGTGGCCGACGGCGCGATGGGCACCATGCTGCAGGCGCAGGACCCCACGATGGAGGACTTCCAGCAGCTGGAGGGCTGCAACGAGGTCCTCAACGTGACCCGCCCCGACATCGTGCGCGCGGTGCACGACGCGTACTTCGCGGTGGGCGTGGACTGCGTGGAGACCAACACCTTCGGTGCCAACCACGCGGCGCTGGGCGAGTACGACATCCCGGAGCGGGTCTTCGAGCTCTCCGAGGCGGGTGCCCGGATCGCCCGTGCGGCCGCCGACGCCTTCGCCGAGCAGGACGGCCGGACCCGTTGGGTGCTCGGCTCGATCGGGCCCGGCACCAAGCTGCCGACCCTCGGCCACGCCCCGTACGAGCTGCTCCGGGACGGCTTCCAGCGCAACGCCGCCGGCCTGATCGCCGGTGGCGCGGACGCGCTGCTGGTGGAGACCAGCCAGGACCTGCTGCAGACCAAGGCGGCGATCCTGGGCTCCAAGCGGGCGCTGGCCGAGGCGGGCCTGGACCTGCCGGTGCTGGTGCAGGTGACGGTGGAGACCACCGGCACGATGCTGCTCGGCTCCGAGATCGGTGCCGCGCTGACGGCGCTGGAGCCGCTGGGCGTCGACTACATCGGCCTGAACTGTGCCACCGGCCCGGCCGAGATGAGCGAGCACCTGCGCTACCTGGCGAAGAACGCCAGGGTGGGGCTGTCCTGCATGCCGAACGCCGGTCTGCCGGTGCTGGGCAAGGACGGCGCGCACTACCCGCTCTCCCCGGCCGAGCTGGCCGACGCGCACGACGTGTTCACCCGTGACTACGGCCTCTCGCTGGTCGGCGGGTGCTGCGGCACCACCCCCGAGCACCTGCGCGCGGTGGTCGAGCGGGTGCAGGGCCGCGAGATCGCGGTGCGCGACCCGCGCCCGGAGCCGTCCGCGGCCTCGCTGTACCAGGCGGTGCCGTTCCGGCAGGACACCTCGTACCTGGCGATCGGCGAGCGGACCAACGCCAACGGCTCGAAGAAGTTCCGCGAGTCGATGCTGGCGGGGGACTGGCAGGCCTGCGTGGAGATCGCCCGCGAGCAGATCCGGGACGGGTCCCACCTGCTGGACCTGTGCGTGGACTACGTCGGCCGGGACGGCGTGGCCGACATGAAGGAGATCGCCGGCCGGCTGGCCACCGCCTCCACGCTGCCGATCGTGCTCGACTCCACCGAGCCGGACGTGCTGCGGGCCGGCCTGGAGGCACTGGGCGGGCGGGCGCTGCTCAACTCGGTCAACTACGAGGACGGCGACGGCCCGGACACCCGGTTCGGCAAGGTCGCCGGGCTGGCCCGGGAGCACGGCGCCGGTCTGATCGCGCTGACCATCGACGAGGAGGGCCAGGCCCGCACCGCGGACACCAAGGTCGCCATCGCCGAGCGGCTGATCGCGCAGCTGACCACCGAGTACGGCATCGAGGAGAGCTCGATCCTGGTCGACTGTCTGGCCTTCACCCTGGGCACCGGCCAGGAGGAGTCCCGGCGGGACGGCATCGAGACCATCGAGGCGATCCGCGAGCTGAAGCGGCGCCACCCCGAGGTGCAGACCACGCTGGGCCTGTCCAACATCTCCTTCGGCCTCAGCCCGGCGGCCCGGATGGTGATCAACTCGGTCTTCCTGAACGAGTGCGTCGAGGCCGGCCTGGACTCGGCGATCGTGCACGCCTCGAAGATCCTGCCGATGGCCCGGATCCCCGAGGAGCAGCGCGAGGTCGCGCTCGACCTGGTCTACGACCGCCGCACCGAGGACTACGACCCGCTGCAGAGGCTGCTGCAGCTGTTCGAGGGCGTGTCGGTGGCCTCCAGCGCGGAGTCCAAGGCGCAGGAGCTGGCGGCGCTGCCGCTGGAGGAGCGCCTGCAGCGCCGGATCATCGACGGTGAGCGAAACGGCCTGGAGGCCGACCTCGACGAGGCGCTGGCCGAGCGCCCGGCGCTGGAGATCGTCAACTCCACCCTGCTGGCCGGGATGAAGGTGGTCGGCGAGCTGTTCGGCTCGGGCCAGATGCAGCTGCCGTTCGTGCTGCAGTCCGCCGAGGTGATGAAGACCGCGGTGGCGCACCTGGAGCCGCACATGGAGAAGTCCGACGACGAGGGCAAGGGCACCATCGTGCTGGCCACCGTCAAGGGCGACGTGCACGACATCGGCAAGAACCTGGTCGACATCATCCTGTCGAACAACGGCTACACCGTGGTCAACCTCGGCATCAAGCAGCCGGTCTCGGCGATCCTGGACGCCGCCGTCGAGCACAAGGCGGACGTCATCGGGATGTCCGGGCTGCTGGTCAAGTCGACGGTGATCATGAAGGAGAACCTCCAGGAGCTCAACCAGCGCAAGCTGGCGGCCGACTACCCGGTCATCCTGGGCGGCGCCGCGCTCACCCGCGCCTACGTCGAGCAGGACCTGCACGAGATCTACGAGGGCGAGGTCCGCTACGCCCGGGACGCCTTCGAGGGCCTGCGCCTGATGGACGCGCTGATCGCGGTCAAGCGCGGGGTGCCGGGCGCCGCGCTGCCCGAACTGCGCCAGCGCCGGCACGCCCGGGTCGAGGTCGAGGAGCCGCTGGAGGAGCCGAACCTCGGTCAGATCCGCTCGGACGTCGCGGTGGACAACCGGGTGCCCGCCCCGCCGTTCTGGGGCGACCGGATCGTCAAGGGCATCCCGTTCGCCGACTACGCCTCCTGGCTGGACGAGGACGCGCTGTTCAAGGGGCAGTGGGGCCTGAAGGCCGCCCGCACCGGCGAGGGCCCCTCGTACGAGGAGCTGGTGGAGACCGAGGGCCGGCCGCGGCTGCGGATGTGGCTGGACCGGCTGCAGACCGAGGGCTGGCTGGAGCCCGCCGTGATCTACGGCTACTACCCGGCCAACTCCAAGGGCGACGACCTGATCGTCTTCAACGAGGACGGCTCCGAGCACACCCGCTTCACCTTCCCCCGCCAGCGGCGCGGGCGGCGGCTGTGCCTGGCGGACTTCTTCCGCCCGGAGGAGTCGGGCCAGCGGGACGTGCTGGGGCTCCAGGTGGTGACCATGGGCAACCGGGTCTCCGAGGCCGCCAACGAGCTGTTCGCCAACAACTCCTACCGCGACTACCTGGAGCTGCACGGGCTGTCCGTCCAACTGGCCGAGGCGCTGGCCGAGTTCTGGCACGCCCGGGTCCGGTTCGAGCTGGGCTTCGGCGACGAGGACCCGCAGGACGTCCGGGACATGTTCGCGCTCAAGTACCGCGGCGCCCGCTTCTCGCTCGGCTACGGGGCCTGCCCCGAGCTGGAGGACCGCGCCAAGATCGCCGAGCTGCTGAAGCCGGAGCGGATCGGGGTCGTGCTCTCCGAGGAGTTCCAGCTGCACCCGGAGCAGTCCACCGACGCGATCGTGATCCACCACCCCGAGGCCAAGTACTTCAACGCCCGGTAATCCGTGCCTTGCGCTCCGTTCGCGGCAAAAGCGGACACCGGGCGTAAGCTTGATGATCCTGAACGGGCCGGTCCGCTCACCAGCGGGCCGGCCTGTGCCATCCCCCGGGATGGTCGGCACTCGGAAGGGACCACCCGCATGACGACCGTTTCCACCTCTGCCCGTACCACCGGCGACGGCGCGGGCCTGCAGGCGGTCCTGCTCGACATGGACGGCACCCTGGTCGACACCGAGGACTTCTGGTGGCAGGCCGAGGCCTCGCTCTTCGCGGAGCTGGGCCACCAGCTGGACGAGGCGGACCGGGCCCAGGTGGTGGGCGGCCCGATGAGCCGGGTGATCGACTACCTGCTGGGCCGCACCGGGGTGCGGCTCAGCCCCGCGGAGCTGACGGTGCTGATCAACCAGCGCTTCGTCGACCTGCTGGCCGGCGGCGTCCCGCTGATGCCCGGCGCCGAGCGGCTGCTCAACACGCTGGGCGCGCACGGCATCCCGGCCGCCCTGGTGTCGGCCTCGCACCGGCACATCATCGACATCGTGCTGCAGAGCCTGGGAGCCCACCACTTCGCCTTCTCGGTGGCCGGCGACGAGGTGGTGCGCACCAAGCCGCACCCGGACCCGTACCTGGCCGCGGTGGCCCGCCTCGGCGCCGAGCCGGGCCGCTGCGTGGTGGTCGAGGACGCGCCGACCGGCGTCCGGGCCGCGGAGGCGGCCGGCTGCCCGGTGATCGCGGTCCCCTCGGTGGCCGCGATCGAGCCCGCCCCCGGACGGACGGTGCTGGCCTCGCTGGAGCAGGTGGATCTGGAGCTGCTGCGGGCCGTGGTCGCCGCCCGGGTGTGAGATTGCTCTCTTTTGGACGATTCGCCGCTTCCGTACCGCGCACCGGCGGCGACACTGCGTGCTCATGACCAGGGGCAAAACGGGCATTGGCTGACAACTCGTCGGGGTGCTCCGGCGACGGCCCGTCAGGGTGGGGCGAACGGGCACGATTCGTACATGTTCGATGTGGCACGCTACATCCGAATCAGTGCCCTGACCTCATGCCGCGTCAGCCCCGTCGCCGGGTATCCGGTCGAAGGTGCGCGCGCGGTCGTAAGGCCCTCCGGAGCCTGCCCCACACCGGCAGGTCGAGGAGGCCCCCGGCGCCCACCGCAGCCGGCCGCATGCAGAAGGAACCCAACCGAATGACTTCCGCCAACCGCCGCCTGGCGGTCCTCAGCTGCGCGGCCCTGGTGGCCACCACGGCCGCCGGCTGCGCCTCCGCGACGAAGGTGGTCACCGGTGGTGACTCCAGCGGCGCGATCACCATGGGCACCACCAACGTGACCAGCGTGCTGGACCCGGCGGGCGCCTACGACGCCGGTTCCTGGATGGTGCTCAACAACACCTTCCAGTCGCTGCTCAAGTTCCCGGCCGGCGCGACCGTGCCGCAGCCCGACGCCGCGCAGTCCTGCGAGTTCACCGGCTCGGACGCCAAGACCTACCACTGCACCCTGCGCAGCGGCCTGAAGTTCTCCAACGGCCACCCGCTGACCGCCGCCGACGTGGTCTTCTCGGTGCAGCGGATGCAGAAGATCAACGACGAGAACGGCCCCTCGGGGCTGCTGTCGACCATCCAGTCGGTCGAGGCGAGCGGCGACGCGGACGTCACCTTCCACCTGACCTCGCCGGACGCGGTGCTCCCGGCCAAGCTGGCCTCGGCGGCCGGCTCGATCGTCGACCACCAGGTCTACCCGGCCGACAAGCTGCTGGAGAACTCCAAGCTGGTCGGCTCCGGCCCGTACAAGGTCGACTCGATGGAGGAGGCGGACGCCGAGAGCCACTCGCTCGGCAAGGTCTCGCTCTCGGCCAACTCGAACTACAAGGGCGACGCCAAGCTGCAGAGCGACAAGTTCGCGCTGCGCTTCTTCGCCAAGGCGGACGAGCTGAAGTCGGCGCTGGACAAGGGCGACGTCGACGTGGCCGACAACAGCCTGGAGCCGACCGCCGCCGCCCAGATCAAGAACGACGAGCTGGCCGGCAAGGGCGACCTCAAGGTGGCCGAGGGCGACGGCGCGGAGACCCGCTTCCTGGTCTTCAACGCCAAGGACCCGGTCGGCGGCAACGTCGCGGTCCGCCAGGCCGTCGCGCAGCTGCTGGACCGCAAGGCGATGGCCCGCGACGTGTACGCGAGCACCGTCCAGCCGCTCTACTCGGTGGTCCCGACCGGCATCACGGCGCACAACACCGCCTTCTTCGACAAGTACGGCGAGCCGGACGTCAACAAGGCCAAGAAGATCCTGGGCAACGCCAAGGTCGCCACTCCGATCAAGATCACCATGACCTGGTCGCGGGCCCGGGCCGGCGCCGAAGAGCTCAACCTGGTCAAGAAGCAGCTGGAGGCCAGCGGCCTGTTCCAGATCACGGTCGAGCAGGAGCCGGACTGGACCGCCTACAAGGAGGGCTGGAAGTCCGGCAAGTACCAGGCCTACACGGTCGGTTGGACCCCGGACTACGCCGACCCGGACGACTTCATCTCCCCGCTGGTGGTGGACGGCGGCGCCTTCCACAACGGCTGGGACGACCCGAAGATCAGCCAGACCCTGGTGCCCGAGAGCATCAGGTCCACCGACCGCACGGCCGGCGGCAGCTACACCCAGATCCAGAAGCTGGTCGCGGACGCGGTGCCGATGCTGCCGATGTACCAGAACAAGTCCTTCTTCGCCTCGCGCAACAACATCACCGGCATCGAGGGCACCATGGACACCACCGGCGTGGTCCGGTTCTGGGAGATCGGCCGGGTCAAGAAGAAGTGACCCGTGCCGGGTGACCCGACCCGGTGACCCGCCACGGCGAAGGCCCGCCCCCCGCGAAGGGGGCGGGCCTTCGCCGTACGCCGAGCCGGGCGGGCCGGCTCAGAGGGCGCCGGGCCGCACCAGGCCGCTCTCGTAGGCGTACACCGCGGCCTGCACCCGGTCGCGCAGCTGAAGCTTGGTCAGCACGTGCCCGACATGGGTCTTCACGGTGGTCTCGCTGACGAACAGCTCGGCGGCGATCTCGGCGTTGGACAGGCCGCGGGCCACCAGCCTGAGCACCTCCACCTCACGCTCGGTCAGCATGGTGAGCGCCTGCGGCGGCAGCTCCTCGCCGGAGGGCAGCCGGGTGGCGTACATGTCCAGCAGGCGGCGGGTCACCGAGGGTGCCAGCATCGCCGCGCCGTCCGCGACCACCCGGATCGCCTGCACCAGCTCCTCCGCCGGCACGTCCTTCAGCAGGAAGCCGCTGGCCCCCGCGCGCAGCGCCTCGACCACGTACTCGTCCAGGTCGAAGGTGGTCAGCACGAGCACCTTCGCCGGGCCGTCCCGCCCGGGGCCGGCGATCCGCCTGGTCGCCTCCACCCCGTCCATCCGCGGCATCCGGATGTCCATCAGCACCACGTCCGGCTGGAGCGCCCGGACCTGGTCCAGTGCCTGCTGGCCGTCCCCGGCCTCGCCGACCACCACCAGGTCGGGCTCGGCCTCCAGGATCATCCGGAAGCCGGTGCGCAGCAGCGGCTGGTCGTCGACCAGCAGCACTCGGATCGTCACCTGTGACTCCTCTTGCTCATGTCTTGGTCCCCCGTCGGGATCGAACTCAGCCCTGCTCGGGCAGCGTGATGTGGATCGGCAGCGGGTACGGCGGCGGGGTGCCGCCGAACTCGGGGCAGCTGGCCTGGTGGTCGCACCAGTCGCAGAGCCGGTTGCGGGTGGCCGGGAACTCCCCGGTCGTGACCGCCTGCGAGATGGTCTGCCAGAGCGCCTCCAGCTTGCGCTCCACCGAGCGCAGGTCGGCCTCGTCCGGGTCGTAGGTGACCACGTCACCCCCGCCGCCGAGGTAGACCAGCTGCAGCCGCTTGGGGATGACGCCCTTCCAGCGCCACACCACCAGGGCGTAGAACTTCATCTGGAACATCGCCTTGCCCTCGAAGTCCCGCGAGGGCGCCCGCCCGGTCTTGTAGTCGACCAGCCGGACCTCGCCGGTCGGGGCGACGTCCACCCGGTCGATGTAGCCGCGCAGCAGCAGGCCGGACTCCAGCGCCGTCTCCACGTAGAGCTCCCGCTCCACCGGGTGCAGCCGGGTCGGGTCCTCCAGCCGGAACCACCGGTCGACCAGCTTCTCGGCGTCCGCCAGCCAGCGGGCCAGCGCGGTGGCGGCGGCCTCCTCGTCCTGCCCCGGCGCGGCGAACAGCTCGGCCAGTTGCGGGCGCTCGGCCAGCAGCCGCTCCCACTGCGGGCGCAGCAGGTCCAGGGCGCGCTCCGGGGTGCGCTCCTCGGCCGGGCTGTCGAACAGCCGCTCCAGCACGGCGTGCACCAGGGTGCCCCGGGTGGCCGCCGGGCTCGGCGGCTCGGGGAGCCGGTCGATCACCCGCAGCCGGTAGAGCAGCGGGCAGGTCATGAAGTCGCCGGCCCGGGAGGGGGACAGGCCGGTCGGGGCGCTGGCCGGCCTCGGCTGCGCGGTCGCGGCGGGGTCGCGGTCGGTCTGCTGCATACCCAGACCCTATTGCCCGGCGCTCACATCTCGCTGTCAGGGCACCGGGCCGACGCCCGCCGCGGCGCGATCCCGGGCCAGCCGACGGCACCAACGGGGGCGCACGCGGCGTTGTACGGGGTATAGACCCATGCGAGGGGCGCGCGCCGAATCGTCTGCGCGATCACGTAGCGTGGGCGCACCGACCGCAGGTGCCACCGCGGGCACGCACCGACCGACCACGGGATCGAAGAGCGAAGGGGCAGCGTGAGCGACAGCAGGGGGCAGCAGACCTCGGCGGGGCCACCACCGGCCCACGAGCCGGACGGGCCCGACGGCGACGAGCCGCGCGGCGGGATCCTGATGGGACGCCCGTTCGGGGTGCCGGTCTACGTCACCCCGTCCTGGTTCGTGATCGCCGCCCTGATCACCTGGATCTTCGGCGGCCGGCTCGCCGACATCCTCCCCGAGCTGGGCTACACCCGGTACCTGGTCGCGCTCTCCTTCGCCGTCGCCTTCTACGCCTCGGTGCTGGTGCACGAGCTGGCGCACACCGTGGTGGCGCTGCGCTACCGGCTCGGCGTGCGGCGGATCCGGCTGCAGTTCTTCGGCGGTGTGTCGGAGATCGAGAAGGAGGCGCAGAGCCCCGCCCGGGAGTTCTGGCTCGCCTTCGTCGGGCCGCTGCTCTCGCTGGTCCTCGGCGGCCTCTTCTACCTGGCCGTGCGGGCCGTGGACGCGGGCACCGTGCCCGGCGTGCTGCTGGCCGGCCTGATGGTCTCCAACCTGGTGGTCGCGGCCTTCAACCTGCTGCCCGGCCTGCCGCTGGACGGCGGCCGGATGCTGCGGGCCGTGGTCTGGGGGATCACCGGGCGGCCGATGACCGGCACCGTGGCCGCCGCCTGGGCGGGCCGGGTGCTCGCGCTGGCGGTCCTCTTCGGCCTGCCGCTGTTCAGTGCCGCCCAGGCCGGTCCGGACCGCTCCGGGGTGGACAGCGTGATCGACGGGGTGCTGGCCGCGGTGCTCGCGGTGATCATCTGGAGCGGCGCCACCAACAGCGTCCGCAACGCCCGGCTCAAGGAGGCGCTGCCGCTGCTGGAGGTCCGCGACTTCACCCGGCGCGCGGTGCACGTCACCGCCGACACCCCGCTCGGCGAGGCCATGCGGCAGGCCAGGGAGGCCGAGGCCGGGGCGATCCTGGTGGTGGACGGCCGGGGCGACCCGATCGGGCTGGTCAAGGAGCACGCCGTCAGCGCCGTCCCGGAGCACCGCCGCCCCTGGATGTCCGTCGGCGCCCTCGCCCGCGACCTCGAACCGGGCCTGCGGATCCCGCTGGACCTCACCGGCGAGCAACTGCTCACCGCACTGCGCCGCACCCCGGCCACCGAGTACCTGGTGGTGCGGGCCGACGGTTCCCCGTACGGCGTGCTCACCCTGGCCGACCTGGAGCGCCGGCTGACCGCGGCCCTCGCCGGCCGGTAGCGCGGCGGCACTGGTCGGACGGGCGTCCGGCTTCCCCTAAGATTGTCCGCATGTCCGAACCGACCGGTGCCACCCGCCGACGCGGGCCCTTCCAGGTCGGGGACCAGGTTCAGCTGACCGACCCCAAGGGCCGTCACTACACGTTCACTCTGCAGGCCGGGAACCAGTTCCACACCCACAAGGGTGCGTTCCCCCACGACGAGCTGATCGGTGCCCCTGAGGGCACTGTTGTGCGTACCACGGGCAACGTGCCCTATCTGGCGCTGCGACCCCTGCTCCCCGACTACGTCCTGTCCATGCCCCGCGGCGCGGCGGTGATCTACCCCAAGGACGCGGGCCAGATCCTCGCCATGGCCGACATCTTCGCGGGTGCCCGCGTGGTCGAGGCCGGCGTCGGCTCCGGGGCGCTGAGCAGCTACCTGCTGCGCGCCGTCGGCGACACCGGGATGCTCGCCTCGTACGAGCGCCGCGAGGACTTCGCCGAGATCGCCAAGGGGAACGTCGAGCGCTACTTCGGCGGTCCGCACCCGGCGTGGAAGCTCACGATCGGCGACCTCCAGGACAACCTGGTCGAGACCGACGTCGACCGCGTCATCCTGGACATGCTCGCCCCCTGGGAGTGCCTGGACGTCGCCTCCAAGGCGCTCGTGCCCGGCGGCCTGATCTGCTGCTACGTGGCCACCACCACCCAGATGTCGCGGACCGTCGAGGCGCTGCGCGAGCACGGCACCTTCACCGAGCCGCAGGCCTGGGAGACCATGGTCCGCACCTGGCACCTGGAGGGCCTGGCCGTCCGCCCGGACCACCGGATGATCGGCCACACCGGCTTCCTGCTCACCGCCCGCCGGCTGGCGGACGGCGTCGAGCCGCCGCTGCGCCGCCGCCGCCCCGCCAAGGGCGCGTACGGCGAGGACTACGACAACGGCGCCGAGCCGGAGCTCACCCTGGCCGAGCGCGCCGCCATCCGGCGGGCCACCCGCCAGGCCGCCGCGGCCGACGCGCGCGAGCTCGACTGACCTCGGGAGCACCGGCCCGCGAGGGGTGGCACACCGGGCGCGAGCCCGCGGTGCCACCCCTCGCGGGCTTCTTGTCGTACCGGCTCGGACCCTCGTCGACCTGCTGTGCGACCCGGTGCGGACACGGCCGTTCGGGTGTGGGACGATGCTCGCTCACAGCACCCACCGTGCCGATCAGGGGCACCGTACCGGTGGAGGGGACTGCCTGGTGGAAGCAGCGGTCGAGACGGCGCGGACGATGACGACGAGCGGCGCGGGGGGCATACCCGCCCACGCCCGCCCCGGAGTGCGGCACTGGGCCCTGGTGGCCGCCGGCTGCCTCGCCCTGGTGGGCGGCGCCCTCGCCGCCACCCCCGCCACCGGCACCGTCACCGCCGGCCGGCCGGCCGCGGGCCCGACCCCGACGGCCGCCGCGCCCGACCCGGCCGCGGCCGAACTGCCACTGGACTGCGGCCCGTTCCCGGTCGCCGTCGGCGCGAGCTTCCCCGCCGACCTGGGCGACCACCACCCGGTCACCGTGGTGGCCGCGCACTGCGCCGCCGACAACGGCACCCCGCCCGACGGCGTCTGGCTGCTCGGGCCCGGCCAAGGCGGCCGCCCGGTGGTGCTGGAGACCCTGCTGCGCCCGGACGAGAACCTCACCGTCACCCGGCTCGCCCCGGCCGGCGGCTACGTCACCGCGCACGTCCAGGGCTACTCGGACGACGAGGTGCCGCGCTGCTGCCCGGACGTCTCCAAGGACCTGAACTGGGTCCGCAAGGACGGCCGGTGGACCCGCGGCGAGAGCGTCCCGTCGGCCGCGCAGGCCTGAGGCCTCGCGCGCGGCCGCTGCGCCGCTACGGCGCGTCCGGCCCGTACACCTCGACCCGGTCGGTGACCCGCCGCACGTGGATGCAGTCGCCGGGGCACTCCTTGGCGGAGTCCACCACGTCCTGAAGCAGGGTCAGCGGCACCGGCGCGGTCTCGCCGGGCTGCTGGCGCAGCTCGTCGTCCGGGCCCTTCACGTACGCCAGGCCGTCGATGTCCAGCTCGAAGACCTCGGGCGCGTACTGCGCGCAGATGCCGTCGCCGGTGCACAGGTCCTGGTCGATCCATACTTCGAGCGCGTCGCCGGTCGCCGACATGTCCCCTGCCGTTTCTGCTCCGAGTTGCCCCGATTTCGTAGGCAATCCCGCCATTCGTACAACGATCGCACCGCTTTCCACGGTCACGATCAGGTATTGACTCGATCGACGATACATCTGGTCCGCTTTGAATCGTCGACCGGTGGGCATCTCCTCTACCAGAGGGGAAGCACGCGAGGGCGAAGATCGGACACGCCCACTCCATCTTTCTTGATCTAGGGGTTTACGGACCCCTGGTCCCAGGTAGGGTCTGGAAGCGTCCAGCTCCCCCAGGAGGAGGTGAGGACCGTGGCCGCCCACGATGACGACTACAACCGCAGCGCCGGCCGGCCTGCTCGTGGTTCAGACGAGGCCGCACAGGTCTCGTACCTTGAGCAGGAAATCGCCGTGCTGCGCCGCAAGCTGGCCGAATCGCCCCGCAACTCGAGAGTTCTCGAGGAGCGGATCGTCGAACTCCAGACCAATCTGGCCGGGGTCTCCGCCCAGAACGAACGGCTCGCCTCCACCCTGCGAGAGGCCCGCGACCAGATCGTGGCCCTCAAGGAGGAGGTGGATCGGCTCGCCCAGCCCCCCGCAGGCTTCGGCGTCTTCCTCGAACGGAACGAGGACGACACCGTCGACATCTTCACCGGTGGGCGCAAGCTGCGGGTGAACATCAGCCCCGGCGTCGACCTGGACGCGCTGCGCCGCGGCCAGGAGGTGATGCTCAACGAGGCGCTCAACGTCGTCGAGGCGATGGCCTTCGAGAGCATCGGCGACATCGTCACCCTCAAGGAGGTCCTGGAGGACGGCGAGCGCGCCCTGGTCACCGGCCACACCGACGAGGAGCGGGTGGTCCGGCTCGCCGAACCGCTGCGCGGCATCAAGCTGCGCCCGGGCGAGGCCCTGCTGCTGGAGCCCCGCTCCGGCTACGTGTACGAGGTCGTGCCGAAGTCCGAGGTCGAGGAGCTGGTCCTCGAGGAGGTCCCGGACATCGACTACCGGCAGATCGGCGGCCTGGGCAACCAGATCGAGCAGATCCGCGACGCGGTGGAGCTGCCGTACCTGCACGCCGAGCTGTTCAAGGAGTACGAGCTGCGCCCGCCCAAGGGCGTCCTGCTCTACGGCCCGCCCGGCTGCGGCAAGACGCTGATCGCCAAGGCGGTGGCCAACTCCCTGGCCAAGAAGGTGGCCGAGGTCACCGGTCGGCCGCAGGGGAAGAGCTACTTCCTCAACATCAAGGGCCCGGAGCTGCTCAACAAGTACGTCGGTGAGACCGAGCGGCAGATCCGCCTGGTCTTCCAGCGGGCCCGGGAGAAGGCCAGCGAGGGCACCCCCGTCATCGTCTTCTTCGACGAGATGGAGTCGCTCTTCCGCACCCGTGGGTCGGGGGTGAGCTCGGACGTGGAGAACACCATCGTCCCGCAGCTGCTCGCCGAGATCGACGGCGTGGAGGGCCTGGAGAACGTCATCGTCATCGGTGCCTCCAACCGCGAGGACATGATCGACCCGGCGATCCTGCGGCCCGGCCGCCTGGACGTCAAGATCAAGATCGAGCGGCCGGACGCCGAGGCGGCGAAGGACATCTTCTCCAAGTACCTCAAGGAGTCGCTGCCCTTCCACCCGGACGACGTCAAGGAGCACGACGGCTCGCTGCCGGCCACCGTGGCCGCGATGATCCAGTCCGTGGTCGAGCGGATGTACTCGGAGACCGAGGACAACCGCTTCCTGGAGGTCACCTACGCCAACGGTGACAAGGAGGTCCTGTACTTCAAGGACTTCAACTCCGGCGCCATGATCCAGAACATCGTGGACCGGGCCAAGAAGATGGCCATCAAGGACTTCCTCGACCACGGCCAGCGGGGTCTGCGCGTCTCCCACCTGCTCGCCGCCTGCGTCGACGAGTTCAAGGAGAACGAGGACCTGCCCAACACCACCAACCCGGACGACTGGGCCAGGATCTCCGGCAAGAAGGGCGAGCGGATCGTCTTCATCCGCACGCTGGTCACCGGCAAGCAGGGCGCCGAGTCCGGCCGCTCCATCGACACTGTCGCCAACACGGGGCAGTACCTCTAAGCGGCGGTCACCCTCCGTCCGGCTGCGGAGCCTGCGGGCCCCGCAGCCGGACGGCGTGTCTCGGGGGCCGGCCGCAGGGGGCCGGTCCAAGCTCGACCTGTCGCCGGTCTCGCACCGGCGGCGGTGAACACAGGTGAACACAGCGGTACGTCAGTACCCAGCCCGGCGGGGCGGGGTACCGGGCAAGGAGGGCCGCATGACCGTACGGCGCGTGATGGGGATCGAGACCGAGTACGGAATCTCCGTGCCCGGCCACCCGAACGCCAACGCCATGCTCACCTCGTCCCAGATCGTCAACGCCTACGCGGCGGCGATGCACCGGGCCCGGCGGGCCCGCTGGGACTTCGAGGAGGAGAATCCGCTGCGCGACGCCCGGGGCTTCGACCTCGCGCGGGAGGTGGCGGACGCCAGCCAGCTCACCGACGAGGACATCGGCCTCGCCAACGTCATCCTGACCAACGGCGCCCGGTTCTACGTGGACCACGCGCACCCCGAGTACAGCTCGCCCGAGGTCACCAACCCGCGCGACGCCGTGCTGTGGGACAAGGCCGGTGAGCGGATCATGGCCGAGGCGGCGGCCCGCGCCCTGGAGCTGCCGAACGGGCAGCCGATCCACCTCTACAAGAACAACACCGACAACAAGGGCGCCTCCTACGGCACCCACGAGAACTACCTGATGCAGCGGGCGACGCCGTTCGCCGACATCGTCCGCCACCTCACCCCGTTCTTCGTCTCCCGCCAGGTGGTCACCGGCGCCGGCCGGGTCGGCCTCGGCCAGGACGGCTCCGCGAACGGCTTCCAGATCAGCCAGCGGGCCGACTACTTCGAGGTCGAGGTGGGCCTGGAGACCACCCTCAAGCGCCCGATCATCAACACCCGGGACGAGCCGCACGCCGACGCCGAGAAGTACCGCCGGCTGCACGTGATCATCGGCGACGCCAACCTCTCCGAGATCTCCACCTACCTCAAGCTGGGCACCACCTCGCTGGTGCTGTCGATGATCGAGGACGGCTTCATCGCCGTCGACCTGGCCGTCGACCAGCCGGTCCGCACCCTGCACCGGGTCTCCCACGACCCCGGCCTCGAGTACCTGATCACGCTGCGCAGCGGCCGCAAGCTGACCGCGGTCCAGCTCCAGATGGAGTACTGCGAGCTGGCCCGCAAGTACGTCGAGGACCGGTTCGGGCAGGACGCGGACGAGCAGACCGTGGACGTGCTGGCCCGCTGGGAGGACGTGCTCGGGCGCCTGGAGCGAGACCCGATGAGCCTGTCCCGGCAGCTCGACTGGATCGCCAAGAAGGAGCTGCTGGAGGGCTACCGCCAGCGCGACGGCCTCGGCTGGGAGGCTCCGCGGCTGCACCTGGTCGACCTGCAGTACAGCGACGTCCGGGCCGACAAGGGTCTGTACAACCGGCTGGAGGCGCGTGGCCGGTTCGACCGGCTGGTGACCGAGGAGGAGGTGCAGCGGGCCGTCCTGAAGCCGCCGGAGGACACCCGGGCGTACTTCCGGGGCCGCTGCCTGGAGCAGTACGCCGAGCACGTCGCGGCGGCCTCCTGGGACTCGGTGATCTTCGACCTGCCCGGCCGGGACTCGCTCCAGCGGGTGCCCACCATGGAGCCGCTGCGCGGCACCAGGAACCACGTCAAGGAGCTGCTGGACCGCTGCCGCACTGCGGAGGACCTGCTCCGGGTGCTGGCCGGCGGGTAACTTTTCGATCACCACGGGTGAACGGCGTCCGGATGGGAATCATCCGGGGGAGAGCCGAACGTTGAACGTAAGTGGGGGCGAGATCCGCACCCTGTGGATAGGGTCTGACTCAAGCAGACCGAGCCGTGCCAGACCGATCGAGCGAGCGGGGTGAGGGAAATGGCTAAGGACAACGACGGCGGCCAGCAGCGGGCGAACCGCTCCTCCGAGGAGGTCGAGGAGCAGGCCGCGGAGGCGCAGGGCTCCGAAGACCTCAAGGAGCGCCAGGAAAAGCTCAGCGACGACGTCGACGCCGTCCTGGACGAAATCGACGAGGTCCTGGAGTCGAACGCGGAGGACTTCGTCCGCGGATTCGTGCAAAAGGGCGGCCAGTAGTTTTCCCCGGGTCCTGGAAAACCGTAGACAATTCGGGGCGGGCAGCGCTGCAGGCGCCAATCGCGTCTGTGGCGCTGCGTGCTGTCCGGGCCGGTCCGGCCCGCCGCCGCGGCCTCCCGTTCCACCCGGCGCAGTGCCCGCAAGCGCACCGGTCCCGACATGTGGATCACGGGCCGGAAGCGGGTAAGGTCCGGGTCATCAGCTGCACTGATCGTCCACTGGAAGGAAACGTGTGGAAGCCAACACTGGTGGCACCGGGCGTCTACCGGCTGCCTTCCTGACCCCGGGGTCCTCGTCGTTCATCGACTTCCTGGCCCAGCACTCGCCGTCCATGCTGCCCGGCGGCCGCACCCTCCCCGAGGGGCTGACGATCGAGGCGCCGCACGGCACCACCATCGTCTCGGCGGTGTTCGACGGCGGTGTGGTGATCGCCGGTGACCGCCGGGCCACCATGGGCAACGTGATCGCCCAGCGCGACATCGAGAAGGTCTTCCCGGCCGACGAGTACAGCGCGGTCGGCATCGCCGGCACCGCCGGCCTCGCGGTCGAGATGGTCCGGCTGTTCCAGCTGGAGCTGGAGCACTACGAGAAGATCGAGGGCGCCGTCCTCTCGCTGGAGGGCAAGGCCAACCGGCTCACCACGATGATCCGGTCCAACCTGCCGATGGCCATGCAGGGCCTCGCCGTGGTGCCGGTCTTCGCCGGCTACGACCTCGACCTCGGCCGGGGCCGGATCTTCACCTACGACGTCACCGGCGGCCGCTCCGAGGAGCGCGGCTTCGCCGCGACCGGATCGGGCTCGGTCTTCGCCCGCGGCGCGATGAAGAAGCTCTACCGGGACGGCCTGACCGCCGATCAGGCCGCCACGCTGGCCGTGCAGGCGCTCTACGACGCCGCTGACGACGACTCGGCCACCGGTGGCCCGGACGTCGCCCGGGGGATCTACCCGATCGTCTCGGTGATCACCGAGGACGGCTTCCGCCGGCTGTCCGACGACGAGGTGTCCGCGATCGCGGTCTCCATCACCGCCGGCCGCCGCGAGCACCCCAACGGCCCGCAGGCCCCGCTCCTCTAGTCCGCGCACTCCTCACCCGGAAGGGACGGTCCACCGGTGTCCACACCGTTCTACGTCTCGCCTCAGCAGGCCATGGCGGACCGCGCGGAGTACGCCCGCAAGGGCATTGCCCGCGGGCGCAGCGTGGTCGTGCTCACCTACACCGACGGCATCCTGTTCGTCGCCGAGAACACCTCCCGCGCACTGCACAAGGTGTCGGAGATCTACGACAAGATCGCCTTCGCCGCGGTCGGCCGGTACAACGAGTTCGAGAACCTGCGGATCGGCGGCGTGCGCTACGCCGACCTGCGCGGGTACTCCTACGACCGGGCCGATGTGACCGCCCGCGGGCTGGCCAACGTCTACGCCCAGACCCTGGGCACCATCTTCTCCTCGGTCGGCGAGAAGCCGTACGAGGTCGAGCTGATCGTGGCCGAGGTCGGCCGCACCGGCGACGACGACCAGATCTACCGGCTCACCCCGGACGGCTCGGTGGTCGACGAGAAGAACTCCGTCGTGGTCGGCGGCAACGCCGACTCCATCGGCAACTACCTGGGCCAGCGCCACCGGGCCGGTATGACCCTCGTCGAGGCGCTCCGGGTGGCGGTGGACGCGCTGGCCCGCGACCCCAACGGCGGCAGCCCGCGCACCCTCACCCCGGAGCAGCTGGAGGTGGCGGTGCTGGACCGCCAGCGGCCCCAGCAGCGCAAGTTCAAGCGCATCCTGGGCGGCCAGCTGGCCCGCCTGCTGAGCGGCGACGAGACGGCCGCGGACGACTCCGCGCCGGAGCCCGCCGACCAGCCGTCCGGCGGGGCCGCACAGGCCGCCCCGGGCGAGGACGGGTCGGAGTCCGCCGGCGAGTGACCCGGCGGGGTGGATCCCGTACGGAGCGAGCATTCGCGCCGTACGGGATTCACGTGCGCCTACGGGCATTTGGCGGTTCGCCGTGATCGGATTGGCATCGTCGCAGTGGGTTTCGAAAGGCCCTCGGAAGAGAAAAGATGCCTCATGGACCGCCGAATTTTCGGGCTGGAGAACGAGTACGGTGTCACGTGTACGTTTCGGGGACAACGGCGTCTGTCTCCGGACGAGGTGGCCAGGTACCTCTTCCGCCGCGTAGTTTCCTGGGGCCGCAGCAGCAATGTGTTCCTGCGCAACGGTGCACGCCTCTATCTGGACGTGGGCTCGCACCCCGAGTACGCCACCCCCGAGTGTGACGACGTCACCGAGCTGGTGACGCACGACAAGGCCGGTGAACGGATCCTCGAAGGCCTGCTCGTCGACGCCGAGCGGCGGTTGCACGAGGAGGGCATCGCCGGCGACGTCTACCTCTTCAAGAACAACACCGACTCGGCCGGCAACTCGTACGGCTGCCACGAGAACTACCTGGTGGCCCGGCACGGCGAGTTCTCCCGGCTGGCCGACGTCCTGATCCCGTTCCTGGTGACCCGCCAGCTGATCTGCGGGGCCGGCAAGGTGCTGCAGACCCCGCGGGGTGCGGTGTTCTGCGTCAGCCAGCGGGCGGAGCACATCTGGGAGGGCGTCAGCTCGGCGACCACCCGGTCCCGACCCATCATCAACACCAGGGACGAGCCGCACGCCGACGCCGAGCGGTACCGCCGGCTGCACGTGATCGTCGGCGACTCCAACATGTCGGAGACCACCACCCTGCTCAAGGTGGGCGCCACCGACCTGGTGCTGCGGCTGATCGAGGCCGGCGTGGTGATGCGCGACCTCACCCTGGAGAACCCGATCCGGGCGATCCGCGAGGTCAGCCACGACCTGACCGGCACCCACCAGGTGCGCCTGGCCAACGGCCGGGAGGCCAGCGCGCTGGACATCCAGGAGGAGTACTTCACCAAGGCGCTCGAGTTCGCCGACCGCAAGGGCCTCAACACCGGCACCATCGCCCGGGTGCTCGAGCTGTGGGGCCGCACCCTGGAGGCGGTCCGCACCGAGGACCTGGCCCGGGTCGGCAACGAGATCGACTGGATCATGAAGTACAAGCTGATCGAGCGGTACCGCGAGAAGCACCAGATGACCATGTCCAACCCGCGGGTCGCCCAGATCGATCTGGCCTACCACGACATCCACCGCCGCCGCGGGCTGTTCTACCTGCTCCAGAACAAGGGGCAGGCCACCCGGGTGACCACCGACCTGAAGACCTTCGAGGCGAAGTCGGTGCCCCCGCAGACCACCCGCGCCCGGCTGCGCGGCGACTTCATCCGCAAGGCCCAGGAGCAGCGCCGGGACTTCACGGTGGACTGGGTGCACCTGAAGCTGAACGACCAGGCGCAGCGGACGGTGCTCTGCAAGGACCCGTTCCGTTCGGTGGACGAGCGGGTGGAGAAGCTGATCGCCGGCATGTGACCGGTGCACCGGGGTGGTGGTCGGGCGGATTGTCCGATCACCACCCCTTTGTCTTGTGCTTGTGTCTCCGACAACCCGGACGAATCGGGCCATACGCTGAGCCGCATGCGTAGATTCGCCGGTCTTCTGGTTGTGCCCCTCGCCGTCCTGCTGGCCGCGTGCAGCAGCGGATCCGGGTCCTCGTCGGGCAGCTCCTCGTCCACCGCCACGGCCGCCTCCCCGGTGGAGGTGCCGAGCCCGGTCGCCTCGGCCGATCCGATGCCGACCGTGACGGGCAGCTTCGGCAGCAAGGCGACCATCACGCTGCCCGACGCGAAGCCCAGCGGCCAGTTCGTGGTGAACACCGTCTCGGCGGGCAGCGGGGCGACGGTGGCCAAGAACGACTGGGTCACCGTGAACTACACCGCCAAGGACTGGACCACCGGCAAGGACCTGCCCAGCTCCTACGACCAGGGCAGCAAGCCGCAGCTCTACCAGGCCGGCAGCGGCGGTCTGGTGCCCGCCTTCGACCAGAGCGTGGTGGGCCAGAAGGTGGGCAGCCGGGTGCTGGTGGTGGCCCCGCCGGCGGCGGCCTTCGGCAGCCAGGGCAACAGCGCGCTCGGGATCGGCAAGGACGACACCGTGGTCTTCGTGCTGGACATCATGCAGGACGTCCCGCCGGACTCCACGATCACCGGCACGATGTCCGAGCCGCCCGCGAACATGCCGCAGGTGACGGACAACGGGAAGGCCGCGCCGACCATCACCGTGCCCTCGGGCCAGGCCCCGCCGACCGACCTGCAGACCTTCGTGCTGATCAAGGGCGACGGCAAGGAGGTCAGCTCCGGGCAGACCCTGCTGGTGCAGTACACCGGCGTGGTCTGGGCGGACGGCAAGCAGTTCGACTCCTCCTGGAGCCACGGCGGGGCGCAGGCGCTCCAGGTCGGCACCGGCAGCCTGATCAAGGGCTGGGACCAGGCCCTGGTCGGCCAGACCGTCGGCAGCCGGGTGCTGCTGGTGGTGCCGCCGGCGCTGGGCTACGGGGACAAGGCGAGCGGTGCCATCCCGGCGAACTCGACGCTGGTCTTCGTGATCGACATTCTTGAGGCGGTCTGATCCCATGGGGTCGGGCGGGCGTTCGCGAACCTGAACGTCCGTCCTCATGGTGACCTGACATACTGCTGCCCTTCCGCAGTTGGTACCTGTCGTCGGGCGAGATGAATTGGGGAGTCATGTCTGAGAAAGCGTCGGGCCCGGGCGAGGCCGGGACCGCGAACGGCGCGGTCGGCCCAGGCCCGGCATCGCCCGACCGCGAGTCGATCGTCGTGCCGCCGGCGATCCTGGCCCAGCAGGCCGGCTGGGGCCAGGCCCCGGCCGCCCCTGCCGCGCCCAAGGACGACGAGCAGCCGCAGGTCTTCGCCTCCACCAAGCGCAAGCAGGAGGTCTCGGAGGCCGGCTACAACGAGAACCCGCCCGGAGTGGGCAAGCTGGGTGTGATCCTCGGCACGGTGCTCACCCTGCTGCTGGTCGGCAGCGGCATCACGCTCTACCTGGCCTACAAGCCGGACTCCAAGAGCTCCCCCGCCACCAAGGCCGACGCCGCGCCCACCGCGTCGCCGTCGCCCACCGAGGCCCCGGTGCCGCCGATCAAGGACACCGCCAAGGTGCTCCCGACGGTCACCGGCGACTTCGGCCAGAAGGCCACCATCGCGCTGCCCAAGGAGGCGGCCGACGGCACCTTCGTGGTCAAGGAGCTGAGCGCGGGCAACGGCCCGAAGGTGGAGAAGAACAGCTGGGTCACCGCCGACTTCACCGCGATGAACTGGACCACCGGCAAGGAGATCCAGGGCTCGTACGAGGGCGGCAAGCCGCAGCTGTTCCAGGCCGACGGGGGCCAGCTGATCCCCGCCCTGGACGCCGCCGTGACCGGCCACAAGGTCGGCAGCCGGCTGCTGGTGGTGGCCCCGCCGGCCGCGGCCTTCCGCGAGCAGGGCAGCCAGGGCATGGGCGTCGGGCCGACCGACAACCTGGTCTTCGTGATCGACATCCGCAACGCCAACGCGCCGGACGCCGTGCTCAGCGGTGACGTCACGCCCCCGCCGTCCGACTTCCCGAAGGTCAAGGACAACGGCAAGAAGGCCGCCGAGATCACCCCGGTGCCGGGCGCGGCCGACCCGACCGAGCTGAAGACCGCGGTGCTGATCCAGGGCAAGGGCCGCAAGGTCGAGTCCGGTGAGGGCGTCCTCGTCCAGTACACCGGCGCGCTCTACAAGGACGGCAAGAAGTTCGACTCCTCGCTCGACCGGGGTCAGGCGTTCAGCTTCGTCACCGGTGGCGGCAACGTCATCGAGGGCTGGGACAAGGGCCTGGTCGGGCAGGCCATCGGCAGCCGGGTCGAGCTGGTGATCCCCGCCTCGCTGGCCTACAAGGACCAGGCCAAGGACACCATCCCGGCCAACTCCACGCTGGTCTTCGTGGTCGACATCCTGGATGCCGGTATCGGCGGCGGCAGCGGCTGAGACACAATGTCAAGGTGATCCGGCGCGGGGCAACTCGCGGCCGGGCCTGACTTCGACGGGCGGCAGCCGGTCGTACCGTGGTCCTGGACAGGACTTCGGCGCGGGCGGCTGCCGCCGCGTCATGTGTCTATCAGCGAACGAGAAGAGTCTGTTGTGAGCATCAGCAAGCCGGAGATCGACTTCCCGGGCGGCGAGCCGCCGAAGGAACTGCAGATCCGCGACATCGTGGTCGGCGACGGTGCCGAGGCCAAGTCCGGCGCGATGGTCGAGGTCCACTACGTGGGTGTCACCTTCGAGTCGGGCGAGGAGTTCGACGCCTCCTGGAACCGCGGTCAGTCCTTCCGCTTCCCGCTGGGTGGCGGCCGCGTCATCAAGGGCTGGGACCAGGGCGTCCAGGGCATGAAGGTCGGCGGCCGCCGCGAGCTGGTCATCCCGGCCCACCTGGCCTACGGCAACCAGTCGCCGAGCCCGCTCATCCCGCCGGGTTCGACCCTGATCTTCGTGGTCGACCTGCTCGGCGTCTGAGCCCGCCCGCAGGGGCCGCATCCCGCCCGGCGGGATGCGGCCCCTGCGGCGTTCACGGACTCGGCTTTTGCGCAGCGTGCCCGTACCGGTACGGTCGGGTCCGCCGGATCAAGAATGTCCCGCCGAGACTCCCAGGAAGGTCCGCGATGGCGATCGCCAAGGCAGAGCGGCTGATGAACCTTGCGCTGTGCCTGATGAACACCAGACGCCCGCTCTCCAAGAAGGAGTTGCGGGAGTCCATCGAGGCCTACCGCGAGGCCTGGCAGCAGGGCAGCGAGGACGCCTTCAACCGGATGTTCGAACGGGACAAGGACGACCTGCGCGAGCTCGGCCTGGTCATCGACGTGGACGAGAACGCGCTGGACGGCGAGATCGGCTACCTGGCCCGCCGCGACCGCAACCGGCTGCCCGAGATCGCCCTGGACGCCGAGGAGGCCGCCGCGCTGAGCCTGGCCGCCCGGGTCTGGCAGCAGGCCAAGATGTCCGGCGCGGCCAGCGGTGCGCTGCAGAAGCTGCGGGCCGCCGGCGTGCCGTTCGCCGAGGACACCGAGCACAGCGCGCTGGAGCCGCGGATCCCGGCCCGCGAGGCCGCCTTCGAGCCGCTGCTCACCGCCGCCCGCGACCGCCGCCCGGTCGGCTTCGAGTACCGCAAGGCCGGCGCCGCCGTCCCCGAGCAGCGCGCGGTCGAGCCGTGGGCGCTGGAGTGCTGGCGCGGCCACTGGTACCTGGCCGGCTACGACCGGGACCGGCAGGACGCCCGGGTCTTCCGGCTCAGCCGGATCACCGGCAAGGTCCGCTCGCGGGCCGGCGCCTTCACCGGCGCGGTGCCCGAGCACGTGGACGTCCGGGCCTACGTGGCCCGGTTCGCCGGCGAGGGGGCCACCAGCACCGCCACCGTCCGGCTGCGCCGCGGCGCCGCCTTCCCGCTGCGGACCAAGGCGCTGGGCAGCGTCCGGGTGGACGAGCAGTGGGACGAGCTGGAGATCCCGTACGGCTACGGGCTGGGCGCCGACCTGGCCGAGTTCGGGCCGGACGTGGTGGTGCTGGGCCCGGACGACCTGCGGGCCGACGTCATCGACCGGCTGCGCGCGGTGGCCGGCCTCGCCGAGGGGGAGTAAGGCCATGAGCAACGCGATCGACCAGACCCGGCGGATGCTCTCCCTGGTCACCTACCTGCGCGAGCGCCCGGGTGCCGAGGTGGCCGAGGTGGCCCGCGCCTTCGGCATCACCGAGCGCGAGCTGATCGGCGACCTCAACGTGCTGCCGATGTGCGGCACCAGCTTCCGCGGCGGCGACCTGCTGGACATCGACACCGACGGCGAGCGGATCTGGTGGCACAACGTCGACGACGTGGCCCAGCCGCTGCGGCTGGCCGCCGACGAGGCGACCGCGCTGCTGGTCGCCGCCCGCGCGGTGGCCGGGCTGCCGGGTCTGCGCGAGCGGGACCGGCAGGCGCTCACCCGGGCCGTCGCCAAGCTGGAGGACGCGGCCGGCGAGAGCGCCGAGTCAAGCGCCCGGGTCGGCGTCACCTTCGAGGCCGAGGGCCAGGTCTTCGCCGACATCGACCGGGCGCTCAGCGAGGGCCGGCGGATCTGGCTGCGGTACTGGTCGCACGGGCGCGGCGGGATGACCGAGCGCGAGGTCGACCCGATCCGGCTGGTCACCGAGGGCCACACCTACCTGGAGGCCTGGTGCCGGGTCTCCGAGGACCGGCGGATCTTCCGGCTGGACCGGGTGGCCGAGATCAAGGTGCTGGACGAGGCCGCCGACGCGCCCCGGCTGCAGCCGCGCGACCTGTCGGCCGGCCTGGTCAACCCGGCCGCCGACGACCCCGAGGTGGTGGTCGAGGTCGGCCCCGGCGGGCGCTGGGTGGCCGAGTACTACACCCACGACTCGGCCGAGGAGCTGCCCGACGGCGGTCTGCGGATCACCCTGCGCAGCGCCGACCCCTCCGGGCTGCGCCCGCTCGCGCTGCGGCTGGGCCGGGACGGCCGGATCGTCTCCCCGCCCGAGCCGGCCGAGCAGGCCAGGGCCGCGGCGCTGGCCGCGCTGGACGCCTACCGGGACGGGCAGGTCTGATCCGGGGTGGTGGAGGGCACCAGATTCAAGGTCTACTGCTCGCAGTGCCGGGAGAAGGTGGAGCTGCCGGTCACCGACTTCCGGCTGGCGCTGGGGGCCACCGCGGAGCGGACCTTCTACAGCTTCACCTGCCCGGAGTGCGGCGCGGCGGTGCGCAAGACCGCCGGGGAGAAGATCGTCGCCGCGCTGAGCGCGGCCGGGGTGCGGACCATGCGGCTGCTGCCGCTGGACGGATAGGGTCGGCGCCATGGAGTGGATCGTCATCGCGGCCGTCCTGACGGCCACCGCGGGCCTGCTGGTGCTCGGCGTGCTCGGCTGCCGGCTCTGGCTGCAGGTCCGGGTGCTGGCCCGGGAGGTGGACGGCGCCTCCCGGGCGCTCGCCGAGGCGGCCGGCGCCCTCGCCGGACACCGGCGGTAGCGGGTTACCCTCTAGGGCAGGTCCCTGCGGTGCGGGAGGGGCCTGCCGCCTCGGCCACCGGGCGGTTGCCGGGCCGACATCGGCAGCGGCTACCATCGCCCGCAGCAGGGCAGTACCCGGATTGGCTGAGCTGACCGATGCTCAGCACGGGGGCCCGCCGCCCGGCGGGTTTCGTCGCACGAGTTCGAGGACCGGGGTTGAGCAAGTCTTCCAAAGCACCCAAGGATCCCGAAGGCCGGATGGCCCTCGCGGATCACCTGCGCGAGCTGCGCAGCCGGCTGGTGAAGTCGGTCCTGGCGATCCTGCTGTTCACGATCATCGCCGCGTACTTCAACAAGCCGCTGATCGACTTCCTGACCGCGCCACTGCCCCAGTGCGGCCCGGACGGCAAGCCGCTGCCGGGTGACACCAACTGCGCCAGCGTGGTCAACATCGGCCTGCTGACCCCGTTCACCCTGGTGCTCAAGGTCAGCCTCACGGCCGGTCTGGTGGCCGCCACCCCGGTCTGGCTGTACCAGCTGTGGAAGTTCGTCTCGCCGGGCCTGCACAAGCACGAGCGCCGGTACTCGCTCACCTTCCTCGGCGCCGGCACCCCGCTCTTCCTGGCCGGCGCGGCCTTCGCGTACCTGGTCATGCCGCTGACCGCGCAGATGCTGATCTCCTTCACGGCCGACCACGTCTCCAACATCCTGCCGGTCGAGGACTACCTCGACGTGGTCACCCGGATGGTGGTGGTGTTCGGCCTGGGGTTCGAGTTCCCGCTGTTCCTGGTGATGCTGAACGTCATCGGGGTGCTCACCGGCAAGCGGCTGCTGGGCTGGTGGCGCGCGATGGTGATGGCGATCACCGTCTTCGCCGCCTTCGCCACCCCGAGCGCCGACCCGCTGACCATGCTGGCGTTGGCGGCGCCGATGTGGGGCCTGTACTTCCTGGCCGTCGGCATCTCGGTGCTGAACGACCGCCGCCGGCTGCGCCGCAACCCGGACGCCGGGCTGGACGACGACGAGGCCTCGCAGGTCGACCTCTCGGTGGACGAGGTGGACGGCGCCGAGTCGGTGGCGGCCTCGGCCACGCCGGCCGCTCCGGCCCCGGTGCCCGCCGCCCGGCACGAGCAGATGGACGACATCACCTGATCGACGCCCACGAAGGCCCCGTTCCGCCGCCCGGCGGGGCGGGGCCTTCGCCATGACCGCGCCGGTCCGGCGGGCCACCTTGGCAGCTCCATCGCCATGTGACATATTACTGCCGTGTCCATGCGATCCCCCCACGACGTCGTGGTGATCGGCGCCGGTGTCGTCGGCGCCGCCTGCGCCTACTACGCCACCCAGGCCGGCCTGCGGGTCGCCGTGGTCGACCGCGGCCCGGTGGCCGGCGGCACCACCGGCGCCGGTGAAGGCAATCTGCTGGTCTCCGACAAGGAGCCCGGCCCCGAGCTGGACCTGGCCCTGCTCTCCACCCGGCTCTGGCTGGAGCTGGCCGACACCCTCGGGGTCGCGGTCGAGTACGAGCCCAAGGGCGGCCTGGTGGTCGCCCGGGACGCGGCCGGGATGGCGCTGCTGCGGCGGTTCGCCGCCGCGCAGGCCGCGGCCGGGGTCGAGGCCGCCGAGGTCAAGGGGGACGAGCTCGGCGAGCTGGAGCCGCACCTCGCCGCCGACCTGGCCGGCGGCTTCCACTACCCGCAGGACGCCCAGGTCCAGCCCGCGCTGGCCGCCGCCCACCTGCTGCGGGCCGCCCGCGCCGGCGGCGCCGAGCTGATCCTCGGCGAGGCCGTGCGGGCCGTGCGCACCCGGGCCGACGGCTCGGTGCTCGGGGTCACCACCGAGCGCCGCCGGCTGG
The DNA here is from genome assembly GCF_040678895.1 of Kitasatospora sp. NPDC049258. Taxonomy (NCBI): domain Bacteria; kingdom Bacillati; phylum Actinomycetota; class Actinomycetes; order Kitasatosporales; family Streptomycetaceae; genus Kitasatospora; species Kitasatospora sp. NPDC049258. The sequence continues at coordinate 39,524 of NZ_JBFAQT010000021.1, read as the reverse complement.
ACGCGGCTGCCGTGGTCAACGCCGCCGGCACCTGGGGCGGCGAGCTCGCCCGGCTCGCCGGGGTCGAGCTGCCCGTGCTGCCCAGGCGCGGCTTCGTCCTGGTCACCGAGCCGCTGCCGCGGATCGTCCGGCACAAGGTCTACGCCGCCGACTACGTGGCCGACGTGGCCAGCGGCTCCGCCGCCCTGCAGAGCTCCGCCGTGGTCGAGGGAACCCCCGGCGGACCGGTGCTGATCGGCGCCAGCCGGGAGCGGGTCGGCTTCGACCGGACGCTGTCCGTCGAGGTGCTGCGCCGGCTGGCCGGCAACGCCGCCGCGCTCTTCCCGGTGCTGCGCACGGTCGCCGTGCAGCGGGCCTACCGGGGCTTTCGCCCGTACCTGCCGGACCACCTGCCGGCGATCGGCGCCGACCCGCGGGCGCCCGGCCTGTACCACGCCTGCGGCCACGAGGGCGCGGGCATCGGGCTGGCCCCCGCCACCGGGCGGCTGATCGCCGCGCAGCTCACCGGCGCACCGCCGGAGCTGGACCCGAGCCCGTTCCGGCCCGACCGCTTCGCCGGCCGGCCCGCCCCCGAGGGAGAGGCATGAGTACCCGACGCACCCCCGCCGAGCTGGTCGGGGCCGAGCCCGGGCCCGGGCACACCATCGAGTTCGACGGGCGCCCCGTGCCCGCCCTGCCGGGCCAGACCATCGCCGCCGCGCTCTGGGCGGACGGCGTGCTGGCCTGGCGCACCACCCGGGTCGGCGGCCGGCCACGCGGCGCGTTCTGCGGGATCGGCGTCTGCTTCGACTGCCTGGCCACCGTCAACGGTGAGCCCAACCGGCGCACCTGCCTGCTCCCGGCCCGGCCCGGCGACAGCGTCACCACCCAGGAGGGCCACGGCCGTGCCGACCTCGCCGTCTGACCAGCGCGGCCCCGCCGCCGAGGACGCTGCCGCCGTCTACGACCTGGCCGTGATCGGGGCCGGGCCGGGCGGGCTGGCCGCCGCCGTCACCGCCGCCGACCTGGGCCTGAGCGTGGCCCTGCTGGACGCCGGCGGGCGCCCGGGCGGACAGTACTACCGCCACCCCGCGCCGGGCCTGCGCGCGGCCCGGCCCGAGCGGCTGCACCACGGCTGGTCCGCCTTCGCCGGCCTCTCCCGCCGCCTGCGGGAGCACATCGGCCACCGGCGGATCGGCTACCTGAGCGGCCACCACGTCTGGACCGCCGAGCCCGGCGCACCCTGGCGCCTGCACGCCACCACCGGCCGCGACGCCGGGGACGCGGCGGTGCTGCGGGCCCGCGCGGTGCTGCTCGCCACCGGCGCGTACGAGCGCCAGCTGCCCTTCCCCGGCTGGACGCTGCCCGGTGTGGTGACGGCCGGCGGTGCGCAGGCCATGCTCAAGTCCTCGCTGGTGCTGCCCGGGCGCCGGATCGTGGTGGCCGGGAGCGGCCCGCTGCTGCTGGCCGCCGCCTCCTCGCTGGTCACCGCGGGGGCCGAGGTGCCGGCGATCGTCGAGGCCGGGACCTACCTCGGCTACGCCCGGGGCCTGCCGACCCTGCTCGGCAACCCCGCCAAGCTGGTGGAGGGCGCCGGCCACGGCGCGCGGCTGCTGCGTCACCGGGTCCGGCTGCGGCGGGCCAGCGCGGTGGTCGAGGTGCACGGCAACGACCGGGTGACCGGCGTGACGGTGGCCCGGCTGGACCGCGACTGGCGGCCGGTGCCCGGCACCGGACGCCGGATCGACTGCGACGCGGTGGCGGTCGGCCACGGCCTGATCCCGCAGATCGAGCTGGCGACCGAGCTGGGCGCCGACACCCGGGTCATCCCGGACGGCACGGTCGCGCTGCGGGTGGACGCCGAGCAGCGCACCAGCCTGCCCGGCCTGTGGGCGGTGGGGGAGACCTGCGGGGTCGGCGGGGCCGACCTGGCGCTGGCCGAGGGGGTGCTGGCCGCGCACGCCGTCGCCGGGCGCGCGGCCCCGCCCGGGGTCGCCCGCCGCCGCGACCGCCGCCGGGCGTTCGCGGAGCTGATGGCCGCCGCGCACCGGCCCGCGCCCGGCTGGACGCAGTGGCTGACCCCGCAGACCGAGGTCTGCCGCTGCGAGGAAGTCCCGGCCGGGCGGATCCGCGAGGCGGTCGAGGAGCTCGGGGCCACCGACGCCCGGACGGTCAAGCTGCTCACCCGGGCCGGGATGGGCTGGTGCCAGGGGCGGATGTGCGGGGCGGCGGTGGCCTGCCTGTCCGGCGATCCCTCGACCAGGGCGGACAGCCGCCCGCTGGCCTGTCCGGTGCCGCTGGCCCAGCTGGAGCGGCTGCCGGCGCAGGAGCCGCAGGCCTCGGCGGAGCCGGAGGTGCCGGCCTAGGCCGTCCGGCGGATTTCTGCGGGGCGGCTCTTGTGGCCACCCCGTCAAATCCTATAAAATGTCACACCTCACCACACAGGAGAATCCCCCGTGTCCCACGCACCCCATGACCCCACCCGTCCATGGCGCGGCATCATGGTCGCCACCGCACTCCCGCTGCGTGACGACCGCTCCGTCGACTACGACGCCTACGCCGAGCACGTCCGCTGGCTGATCGACAACGGCTGCGACGGCGTCGTCCCCAACGGTTCGCTCGGCGAGTACCAGACCCTCACCGACGAGGAGCGCGCCCGCGTCGTCACGGTCGCCGTCGAGGCGGCCGGCGACGGCTCCCGGGTGATGCCCGGCGTCGCCGCGTACGGCAGCGCCGAGGCGCGCCGCTGGGCCGAGCAGGCCGGCGAGGCCGGGGCCGGCTCGGTGCTGCTGCTGCCGCCGAACGCCTTCCGGGCCGACGCGGCCGCCGTCCGGGCGCACTACGCCGAGGTCGCCGAGGCCGGCGTGCCGATCGTGGCCTACAACAACCCGATCGACACCAAGGTCGACCTGGTGCCCGAGCTGCTGGCGCAGCTGCACACGGCCGGCTCGATCGTCGCGGTCAAGGAGTTCAGCGGCGACGTCCGCCGGGCGTACGAGATCGCCGAGCTGGCCCCCGGTCTCGACCTGCTGATCGGCGCCGACGACGTGCTGCTGGAGCTGGCCCTGGCCGGCGCCGTCGGCTGGATCGCCGGCTACCCGAACGCCCTGCCCCAGGCCTGCGCCACGCTCTACCACGCCGCCGTGGCCGGTGACCTGGCCACCGCGCTGCCGCTCTACAAGTCCCTGCACCCGCTGCTGCGTTGGGACTCCAAGGTGGAGTTCGTCCAGGCCATCAAGCTGTCGATGGACATCGCCGGCCGCCCCGGCGGGCCGGTCCGCCCGCCGCGCTTCCCGCTCTCCCCGGAGATCGAGGCCGCCGTCCGGGCCGCCACCGAGAAGTCGCTGGCCGAGGGCCTGAAGTAACGCACTGTCAGCGGGGCCGGCTGCGGGGACAGCCGGCCCGCCCCGGCCCGTACGAGGGAGTATCGAACCCATGCGCAGCCGCCACGTCTTCCACGCCGTCGACTCGCACACCGAGGGCATGCCGACCCGGGTGATCACCGGCGGATTCGGCACCATCCCCGGCAGCACCATGGCCGAGCGCCGGGTCCACTTCCAGCAGCACCTGGACCACTTCCGCACCCTGCTGATGTACGAGCCGCGCGGCCACGCCGCGATGAGCGGGGCGATCCTGCAGCCGCCGACCCGGCCGGACGCCGACTTCGGGGTGCTCTACATCGAGGTCTCCGGGCTGCTGCCGATGTGCGGCCACGGCACGATCGGCGTCGCGACGGTGCTGGTGGAGACCGGCATGGTCGAGGTGGTCGAGCCGGTCACCACCGTCCGGCTGGACACCCCGGCGGGGCTGGTGATCGCCGAGGTGGCCGTCCAGGACGGCGCGGCCAAGGCCGTCACCATCCGCAACGTGGCCTCCTACGCGGTGGCGCTGGACCGGAAGGTGGAGGTGCCCGGCTACGGCACCGTCGGCTACGACCTGGCGTACGGCGGCAACTTCTACGCCGTGCTGCCGCTGGCCGAGCTCGGGCTGCCGTTCGAGCGCGAGCGCGGGCAGGACATCCTGACCGCCGGCCTGGCGCTGATGGACGCCATCAACGAGGCCGACCGCCCGGTGCACCCGCAGGACCCGTCGATCCACAGCTGCCACCACGTCCAGCTGCTGGCGCCGGGCTCCACCGCGGCGCACTCCCGGCACGCGATGGCCATCCACCCGGGCTGGTTCGACCGGTCGCCCTGCGGCACCGGCACCTCCGCCCGGATGGCCCAGCTGCACGCCCGCGGCGAGCTCCCGCTGCACCAGGACTTCCGCAACGACTCCTTCATCGGCACCACCTTCACCGGCCGCCTGGTGGAGGAGACCACCGTGGCCGGCCTGCCCGCGGTCGTCCCCACCGTCACCGGCCGGGCCTGGATCACCGGCACCGCGCAGTACTTCCTCGACCCGGACGACCCGTTCCCGGCCGGCTTCCTGCTCTGAAAGGCTTCCGCACCATGAGCATCGACTCGTACAACCCGGCCGACCCGAGCGATCTGGTGATCCGGGTCGAGGCCCCCGGCGCGGCCGGCACCGCCGCCGCCGTGGAGCGGGCCCGGGCCGCCGGGGCGGCCTGGCTGGGCGCGGGCGCCGCGGGCCGCTCGGCCGCCCTGGGCCGGGCCGCCGCCGCGCTCGAGGCGCACGCCGAGGAGCTCGCCGCGCTGGTGGTCCGCGAGGTCGGCAAGCCGGTCGCGGAGGCCCGCGGCGAGGTCGCCAGGACCGTCGCCATCTGGCGCTACTACGCGCAGGCGCCGTACGCCCCGGCCGGGGAGCTGCACGAACCGGCCGCGGGCCAGGGGCTGCTGATGACCCGGCGCCGCCCGTACGGGGTGGCCGGGCTGATCACGCCGTGGAACTTCCCGCTGGCCATCCCGACCTGGAAGGCCGCGCCGGCGCTCGCGGTCGGCAACACGGTGGTGCTCAAGCCCGCGCCGGAGGCGACCGCCTGCGCGCTGCGGCTGGCCGAGCTGGCCGGCCTCCCGGAGGGCGTGCTCACCGTGGTGCCGGGCGGGGCCGAGGAGGGCGCCGCGCTGGTGGACGCGGTCGACGTGGTCTCCTTCACCGGTTCGACCGGGGTCGGCCGGGTGGTGATCGCCGCCACCGCCGCCCGCGGGGTGCCGGTGCAGGCCGAGATGGGCGGTCTCAACGCGGCGCTGGTGCTGCCCGACGCGGACATCGAGCAGGCCGCCGCCCACCTGGCCGCGGCCATCGCCGGGTACGCCGGCCAGAAGTGCACCGCCACCAGCCGGGTGATCGCCGTCGGGGCGGCCCACCGGCCGCTGCGCGAGGCGCTCGCCAAGGCGCTGACCGCGACCGCGACCGGGGCGCCCGGGGAGGCGGAGACCGTCTGCGGGCCGGTGATCAGCGAGGCCGCGCTGCACCGGCTCACCGGCGCGCTGGACTCGGCGGTCGCCGCCGGCGCCACCGTGGTGGCGGGCGGCTCCCGGCCGGAGCGGGACGGCTGGTACCTCGAACCGACCCTGCTGGAGGACGTCCCGGACGGCCACCCGCTGCTGGCCGAGGAGTTCTTCGGCCCGCTCGCGGTGCTGGTCACGGCCGCCGACCTGGACGAGGCGATCGACCTGGCCAACAGCACCCGGCACTCGCTCGCCACCTCGGTGCACAGCCGCGACCTGGACACCGCGCTGGCCGCCGCCGACCGGCTGGAGGCCGGCATGATCCGGGTCAACGCGCCGTCCAGCGGCGTCGACTTCCACCTCCCGTTCTCCGGCGCCAAGTCCGCCAGCTACGGCAGCCGGGAGCAGGGGCAGGCCGTGCTGGACTTCTTCACCTCCAGCCGGACCGTCACGCTGCTGCCCGCCGGGACGTCCCGATGAACCCGATCAGCACCGTCGACTACCACGCGGCCGGTGAGCCGTTCCGGATCGTCACCGGCGGCCTGCCGCCCGTCCCGGGTGACACCGTCGCCGAGCGCCGGGCCGTCGCGCTCGGCGCCGGCGGCAGCGCCACCGCCCCGCGCCCCGGCGCTTTGGACGAGGTCCGCCGGCTGCTCTCCCGCGAACCGCGCGGCCACGCCGGGATGTACGGCGGCTTCGTGGTGCCGGCCGACGACAGCGAGGCGCACTTCGGGGTGCTGTTCTGGCACAAGGACGGCTACTCGACGGCCTGCGGGCACGGCACGATCGCGCTCGGCGCCTGGGCGGTGGACTCCGGCCTGGTCGCCGCGCCGGCCGACGGCACCGCCTGGGTGCGGATCGACGTGCCCTCGGGCCGGGTCTCGGCGGCCGTGCACCGCGCCGGCGGCCGCACCACCGCGGTCACCTTCCGCAACGTGCCGACCCTGGTCACCGCCCGCAAGGTGGCGGTGCCGACCTCGCGCGGCACCGTCGAGGTCGACCTGGCCCACTCCGGCGCCTGCTACGCCTCGGTCCGCGCCGCGGACCTCGGCCTGACCGTCCGGTCCGACCGGCTGCCCGAACTGACCGCGGTCGGACGGGAGATCCGCACCGCGCTGGCGGCCGGCCCGGGCACCCGGCACCCTCGGGACCCACGGCTGTCCGGTGTCTACGGGGTGATCCTCCACGAGGAGCTGCCGGACACCCCGCAGGGCCCCAGCCAGCGCAACGTCACCGTCTTCGCCGACGGCCAGATCGACCGCTCGCCCTGCGGCTCGGGCACCTCCGCCCGGCTGGCGCTGCTCGCCGCCGACGGCCGGCTCGGCCCGGGCGAGCAGCTGCGGCACGAGTCGGTGATCGGCACGGTGTTCACCGGCCGGGTGGTGGGGGAGCACCCGGACGGGGTGGTCACCGAGGTCACCGGCACGGCCCACCGCACCGGCGAGCACCGCTTCGAGCTCGACCCGTTCGACGGGCTCGGGACGGGATTCCAGCTCTGATGGCCGACGAACCGATCGGCCTCGCGCCGACCCTGGAGCTGACCCTCTCCCCGGCCGGGGCGGTCGAGGCGCTGGAGCGCGTGCTGCGCGAGGGCCTGGACCCGGAGCAGTGCCCCGCCCGCGCCAACATCCCCGTCCCGGCCGGGGAGTTGCTGCTGATGCCGGCCGCGGCCGGGCGGTACGCCGGGGTGAAGATCGCGGGCGTGGCGCCGGCCAACCCGGCCCGCGGCCTGCCCCGGATCACCGGCAGCTACCTGCTGCTGGACGGCCCGACCCTGCGGCCGCTGGCGCTGCTCGACGGCGCCGCGCTGACCGCGCTGCGCACCCCGGCGGTCACCGCGCTGGCGCTCGGCCGGCTGGCCACGCCCGACGCGGAGCACCTGGTGCTGTTCGGTACCGGCCCGCAGGCGTACGGGCATCTGGAGGCGCTGGCCGCGATCCGCCCGCTGACCCGGCTCACGGTGGTGGGACGCAGTGCGGTGCGGGCCGAGGAGTTGTGCGCCCGGGGCCGCGCGCTGGGGCTGGAGGCGGTGGCCGGCGGGCCCGGTGCGGTGGCCGGGGCGGATCTGGTGGTCTGCTGCACCACGGCCCGTACGCCGCTGTTCGACGGCGCGCTGGTGCCGGACCGGGCGGTGGTGGCGGCGGTCGGCTCGCACGAGCCCGGGGCGCGCGAGGTGGACGGCGCGCTGGTGCGGCGCTCCGCGCTCTACACCGAGTCCAGGGCCACCGCGTTGCGCGAGGCGGGCGATCTGCTGATGGCTTTCCGGGAGGTCGGGGAGGCCGTTCCGGCGAGCCTTGCGAACCTCTCAGAACTGGTGAACGATGGGGCAGTTGCCCCGCTCGACCGGCCGCGGTTCTTCAAGAGCGTCGGGATGGCCTGGCAGGATCTGGCAGTCGCTGCCAGGCAATACGAATGTCACCCGAATTGCGTTTGAATCTTCCACAATTTGAGTAACGTGACATTGTACAATGGTGTCCTGCAAACTCCCGGAGGAACACCATGGCGGACCGAAAGCCCCGCACCCTCATCTCGGTACAGGAGCGGCTGCGCGACCAGGTCGCGCACGCACTGCGCGCGGGGCTCATCTCCGGCGAGCTGCGCCCCGGCGTCGTCTACTCCGCGCCCGCCCTGGCCGCCGACTTCGGGGTCTCCGCCACCCCCGTCCGCGAGGCGATGCTCGACCTCGCCCGCGAGGGCCTGGTCGAGGCCGTCCGCAACAAGGGCTTCCGGGTCACCGAGCTCAGCGAGCGGGACCTCGACGAGTACACCGAGATCCGCGCCCTGATCGAGGTGCCCACGGTCGGCCGGGTCGCCCGCACCGCCACCCCCGAACAGCTCGAGGCGCTGCGCCCCGAGGCCCAGGCCATCGTGGTCGCCGCCCGGGAGCACGACCTGATCGGCTACCTGGAGGCGGACCGGCAGTTCCACCTCGACCTGCTCGGACTGGCCGGCAACGCCCGCCTGGTGGAGACCGTCGGCGACCTGCGCAAGCGCTCCCGCCTCTACGGCCTCAACCGGCTGGACCAGCGCGGCGAGCTGGTCACCTCCGCCGAGGAGCACCTGGAGCTGCTCGACCTGATGATCGCCGGCCGGGCCGACGAGGCCGAGGAGTGCATGGCCCGCCACCTCGGCCACATCCGCTCGCTCTGGGCCTCCGGCGCGGAGCACGCCGTCGAGGAGCGCCCCGCCCTGCGACTCGGCGCCCGCTGACCCGTCCGGGTCGGCGGCCTCGGCCGAGCTGCCTCAGGTGAGCGGCCTCGACCGAGCTGCCTCAGCGGAGGCGGCCGTCGTGCATCTGCGCCACCCGGTCGACGCGGTGGAGCAGGTCGCGGTCGTGGGTGACCATCACCGTCGCCGTCCCATGGGTGCGGGTGACCTCGGCGAGCAGCTCGACGATCTGCGTGCCGCGCTCGTGGTCCAGGGCGGAGGTGGGCTCGTCCACCAGGAGCACCGAGGGACGGCCGAACAGCGCCCGGGCGATGTTCACCCGCTGGCGCTCGCCGCCCGAGAGCTGGTGCGGACGGCGGCGCTGCTTGGCGCCGTCCAGCCCGACCGAGGTCAGCAGCTCCTCGGCGCGGGCCCGGGCCGCCGCCGGGCGCCCGCCGCGGACCGACTCCAGCACCAGCAGCTGCTCCACGGCGGTCAGCGAGGCCAGCAGGTTGGACTGCTGGAAGACGATCCCGAGCCGCTCGCGGCGCAGCGCCGTCCGGGCCCGGTCGCCGAGCGCTCCGGTGTCCTGACCGTCGATCATCACCTCGCCCGTGTCGGGCCGTTGCAGGGTGGCGGCCACCGCCAGCAGGCTCGACTTGCCGGAGCCGGACGGGCCGACCACCGCGGTGAACTCGCCCGGGGCGACCACCAGCGACACCGCGTCCAGCGCGGTCAGCCGGCTCTCGCCGTCCGGGTAGCTGAGCGTCACCCCGCGCAACGCGAGGCCGGTGCGGGTGAGTTGGGGGGTCGTGGTCATCGGGAGGCTCCCAGTGCGGCCAGCGGGTCGACGGAGGTGATGCGGCGGACCGCCAGCGCGGCCCCGGCCAGGCCCAGCAGGACCATCGCGGCCACCGGTACGGCCACGGTGGCCGGCCCGACGTCGAACGGCACCGCGGCGGAGGCCAGCAGCCCGCCCGCCCCGCCGACCGCCCCGCCGAGCAGCGCCCCGGCGAGCAGCACCGCGGCCGCCTGCGCCAGCGCGTCCCGCACCAGGTAGCCGCTGCTCGCGCCGACCGCCTTGAGGACCGCGATGTCGGGGCGCCGCTGCACCGTCCAGACGGTGAAGAAGGCGCCGACGACCAGCGCGCTCACCGCGAACAGGAAGCCCTGGATCAGCTGCAGGCTGCCCTGCTCGGCCGCGTAGCCGTTGATCCCGGCCAGCGCGTCGGCCAGCGCCACGGTCGTGGTGCCCTGGGCCCGGTCCAGCGCGGCCGCCGCGGCGGGGGCGCCGGTGAGCGCCAGCGCGGTGGGCCGGCTCTGGCCGCTGATCCGCTCCCAGCCGGCCAGCGTGGTCCAGACGGTGGGCGCGTGCGAGTACGAGCGCTCCGCGGTGATCGCGGAGACGGTCAGCGTGCTCGGGCCGACCGTGACCCGCGCCCCCACCGACAGGTGGTACGTGCGCGCGGTGTCCGCGCCGACCGCCAGCTGGCCGTCCTGCGGGGCCGCGCCCTGGCGCAGCGGCGGCAGCAACTCGGCGGGGGAGCCCAGCACGCTGACCGAGGCCGCCGCGTCGGCCGCGGTCAGCCTGGTCAGCGAGATGCCCAGCGGCTGGGCGGCCCGCACGCCGGGCGCGGCGGTGAAGGCGGCCTGCTGCTCGGCGGAGACGGTGGAGTTGCCGAACGAGACCGTCGGGGCGGCGCCGGCCGGGGCGCCGAACACGATCCGGTCGGCCGGCAGCGCGGCGACGGTCGAGGAGGCGGCGGCGGCCAGGCCGCCGGTGAGGCCGTAGAGGAACACGACCAGCGTGGTGATCAGGGTGACGACCGCGCCCATGAGGGCGAAGCGGCCCTTGGCGAAGCGGATGTCACGCAGTGCGACGAACACGGGGACCTTCCGGTGGAGGGGGCTGTCCGATGGCGTCACCCACCCTGGCCGCCCGCGACGCCGCCGCCATCGTGGAGAGGAGGGCACCTCGCCTCCACCGTCGGATGCAGCCGGGAATCCATCGAACGGTTGATGCCCGGCCGGTCGGCGGGGGCCGCCGCAGCCCGTACCCTCGGAAGGCGTGACCCGTACCGAACCGCCCGCACCGGGCCACGCCGCCGACACCCCCGCCCTGCGGCTGATGAATCTGGCCCTGCACGGGCTGTTCTTCGCCCTGCTCGGGGTGCTGCTGGTGCGCGGTACGGTCGGCGGCGACCTCGGGGCCGGCGCGCTGGCCACCGCCGCCGCGCTGGCCGTGGTGTACGCCGCCGGCGGGCCGGTCGGGCGGATCCGCGACAGCCGCGCGTGGGCCTGGCTCTGGCTCGGGGCGGTGGTGCTGCTCTGGATCGCGCTGACCCTGCAGCACCCCGAGTTCTGCTACCTCGCCTTCCCGCTCCACTTCCTCTGCCTGCACCTGCTGCCGGTGCGCCGGGCGGTGGCCGCCGTCGCCGGGCTCACCCTGATCGTGGTCGCCGCGCAGGCCGGCACAGCGGGCGGCCTCACCACCGCCAAGGTGCTCGGCCCGGTCGCGGGCGCGGCCGTCGCCCTGCTCACCGCGTACGGCTACGCCGCGCTCTACCGGGAGAGCCGCGAGCGCCAGCGGCTGATCGACGACCTGATGCGCACCCGCGGCGAGCTCGCCGCCACCCAGCGCGAGGCCGGGCGGCTGGCCGAACGGCAGCGCCTCGCCCGCGAGATCCACGACACCCTGGCCCAGGGCCTGTCCTCGATCGTGCTGCTCGCCCGGGCCGCCGAGTCGGCGCTGCCCGCCGACCCCGCCACCGCCGCGAGCCGGATCCACGAGGTCGGGCGGACGGCCTCCGCCAACCTCGCCGAGGCCCGCCGGTTCGTCCACGCGCTCACCCCGCCCGCCCTCGACGACGTCACCCTCACCGAGGCGCTGCGCCGCCTGGCGCAGGGTGCGAGCGCCGACTTCCACCTCGACGGCGAGCCGCACCCGCTGCCGGTCGAGGCGGAGGTGGCGCTGCTCCGGCTCACCCAGGAGGCGCTCGCCAACGCCGTCCGGCACGCCCGGGCGGGGCGGATCGCGGTCACCCTCGCCTACCTCGACGACGAGGTGACCCTGGACGTCTTCGACGACGGGGTCGGCTTCGACCCGCGGGCCAGGTCGGGCGGTGGCCGCCGTACCTTCGGCCTGCACGGCATGCGGGAGCGGATCGCCGCCCTCGGCGGCAGCCTGACCGTCGAGTCGGCCCCCGGCGAGGGCACCGCCGTCGCGGCGGCGCTGCCGCTGCAGGCGACGGTGCCGGCCGAGGCGGGTGCCCGGTGATCACGGTCCTGCTGGTGGACGACCACCCGGTGGTGCGGCGCGGCCTGCGGGCGATGGTCGACGACTTCCCGGACATCACGGCGGTCGGCGAGGCGGCGGACGGCGCGGAGGCGCTGCGGCGGCTGGCGGAGCTGGAGCGGCGGCCGGACGTGGTGCTGATGGACCTCCAGATGGGCCCCGGTATGCACGGCGTCGAGGCGACCCGCCGGATCACCGCGCTGCCCGACCCGCCCGCCGTGCTGATCCTCACCACCTACAGCACCGACGCCGACATCCTCGCCGCGGTCGAGGCCGGCGCCACCGGCTACCTGCTCAAGGACGCCCCGCCGCAGGAGGTGGCGGCCGCGGTGCACGCCGCCGCGCGGGGCGAGACGGTGCTCGCCCCGCCGGTGGCCGCCCGGCTGCTGGGCCGGGTGCGCTCCGGCCGGCCGAGCCTGTCACCGCGCGAGACCGAGATCCTCCGGCTGCTCGCCGAGGGCCTGGCGAACCGGCAGATCTCCCGGCGGCTCTTCATCAGCGAGGCCACCGTGAAGACCCACCTGGTGCACATCTACGACAAGCTCGGTGTCGACAGCCGCACCGGGGCGATCGCCGCCGGCCTCGGCTCCGGGCTGATCCGGCCGGCCTGAGGCGCCTTGGCGGCGGGGGCCGGGTGGGGCGCCCGCGCGGAGCGGTCGGAGCTGTCGCAGCTGTCGGAGCTCTCGGAGCGGTCAGAGCGGTCAGAGGGGGAGGACCGGGCGGGTGGAGTAGTCCTCGTAGAGGTCCTCGCCCTCCGGGCCGTGGACGAACTCGGCCATGAACGGGTTGCGGTTGGCCGTGGCCAGCGGCAGCCAGCCCAGCAGGTGGCCGTAGCCGCCGCAGACCGACTCGCCGCCGTCGCCGCCGTGCACGGCCCTCGGGTCGGCGGAGATCTCGGTGCGGTAGGTGTCGTAGGTGATCCGCAGCCCCAGGGCGCTCGGCCGGTGCTGCGGCCCGGTGGTGTCGCCGTACGGGATGCGGTCGAGCGGGCACTCGTCGCCCCAGCGGAACAGCGTGCTCGCGCCGGCCCCGCAGGCGTGCTCCCACTCGTCGGAGCTGGGCAGCCGCAGGCCGCGGGTGGCGAGCGCGGCCGGCATGTCGCACGGGAGCTCGGTCAGGCCCTCGTCCGCCACCGCCATCAGCACCGTGGCCAGGGTGACGCTGCGCGGGGTGCTCATGAGGTGGGCGAGGTGGGTCCGCAGGTCGCGGCCGAAGCCGAAGCCCTCCGCCAGGCTCCGGGCGTAGTCGGCGATCTGCCCGGGCGTGGGCTGCCAGGCGTCCGGGTCGAAGCCGAGCCGCACCTCGCCGCCGGGTATCAGGGCGAACTCCTGCCCCTGCCGCTCGATCCGGACCCGGTGCAGCGGGGCGCCGAGGTGCTGGACGCTCTCCACCGCCGTCACCCGGCCGCCCACCAGGTCGGCGGCCTGCCGGGCGAGATCGCGGGCGGTCGGCAGGTCGAGCGACCGCCAGCGGTCGAGCGTGAGATCGGCGAGAGACATGGCCGCAGTCTGGCACCGGCCACCGACACCTCGCGTTCACGCGTCGTCAGCCGGCGCCGACACGGCGGCCGGCCGCGAGCGGTCCCCCGGGCGGGGCATTCCTCAGCAGGAGTACGCCGCGGGGCGGGGCCGGGCGGGCGACCGGCTCCGCCGTGGGGCGCGGGGTCGGAGCACCGGGATGTCGACCTTCAGCACGAAGGCGTGCGGCGCCGGGTCGGCCGGGGCCTGGTAGGTGAGGGTGGCCGTGACCCTGCTGCCGTGCGGGGCGGTCGGGCCGACCCGGACCGCGAAGCCGCGGTTGACCCAGGACCAGGTGTTGCCGACCACGTCGGGGCAGGTCGCGGTGGTGCCGTCGGCCGAGAACTCGCACGGCGCCCAGTCCGGCGCGGAGCTCAGGAAGCGCGAGCCGGGCGGCAGTTGGGCGACCAGGCGGCCGCGCCACGGGTAGTCGGTGGACGGGCCGAGGTTGCGCTCCTCGACCTCGAAGTCGGCCGGCTCGCCGGGGGCGGCCGGCAGCGGCGGCCGGGCGCGGCCACCGTCACGGCGAGGTCGCGGGCGTAGGGCGGGGACGAGGGTGGCGGGCGGCTCGGATCGGCGCCCACGTTCGTCCGCGACGTTATCCCCGGGCGGCGGGCGGCAGCGGGACGACCGGGCCGGGGCGCCCCCGGACGCCGCCCGCCCGGGTGACCTGACAGGGCTCGGGGCGACTTCGGTGCGGGGCCGTTAGGGTGGGGCGAGGAGTGGGGTGAACCGGCCCTGGAGGAGTGGCACATGACGGTGGATCTGACCGGTCTCGCGGCGCCCGTGGTGGCCGCGCCGATGGCGGGCGGGGCCTCGACCCCGCAGCTGGTCGCGGCGGTGGGCGCCGCCGGCGGCTTCGGCCTGCTGGCCGCCGGGTACCGGACGGCCGCCGCCGTGGCGGAGCAGATCCGGGCCACCCGGCAGCTCACGGACCGGCCGTTCGGCCTCAACCTCTTCGTGCCGGCCGCCCCCGGCGACCCGGCGGCCGTCGCCGGGTACCGGGAGCGGCTGCTCCCCGAGGCCGAGCGGCACGGTGTCGAGCTGCCGGCCGCGATCGCGCCGGACCGGGACGACTGGGACGCCAAGATCGAGCTGCTGCTGGCCGATCCGGTGCCGGTGGTCTCGTACACCTTCGGCCTGCCCGCCCCGGCCGAGGCGCAGGCGCTGCGGGCCGCCGGGATCGTGCAGGTCGGCACGGTGACCACGCCGGCCGAGGCGCGGGCCGCGGCCGAGCTCGGGATGGACCTGCTGACGGTGCAGGGCCCGGAGGCGGGCGGCCACCGGGCCACCCACCGGGCGGACGCCGAGCCCGGCGCCGTGCCGCTGCTCGACCTGCTGGCGGCGGTCCGCGCCGAGGTCGACCTCCCGCTGATCGCGGCCGGCGGGATCGCCGACGGCCCGGGGCTGGCCGCCGCCCTGCGGGCCGGTGCGGTGGCCGCCCAGCTGGGCACGGCCTTCCTGCGCTGCGAGGAGTCGGGCGCCTCGGCGGCGTACCGGCAGGCCCTGGTCGACCCGCGGTTCCGGGAGACCGTCGTCACCCGTACCTTCACCGGCCGTCCGGCGCGCGGGCTGCGCAACGCCTTCATCGACCGCTACCAGCCGTACGCGCCGGCCGCCTACCCGGAGGTGCACCACCTCACCCAGCCGTTGCGGGCGGCGGCGGCGAAGCGGGCCGACCTGCAGGCGATGCACCTGTGGGCCGGCACCAACCACGGGCTGGCCGCGGCCGGCCCGGCGGCGGCGATCGTCCGGGAGCTCGTGACGGGGCCGGCCCGTACCTGAGCCGCGGGCCACCGCCGGGCCGGCGGGGGTCAGCCCAGCAGGGTGCCCATCCACTCCTCGATCCCGGCCACCGTGCGCGGCAGCCCGCCGGACATCAGCCGGGCGCCGTCCGAGGTGATCACCAGGTCGTCCTCGATCCGGACGCCGATGCCGCGCAGTTCGAGCGGCAGCGTCTCGTCGTCGGGCTGCAGGTACAGGCCGGGCTCGACGGTGAGCACCATGCCCTCCTCCAGCACGCCGTCCAGGTAGGTCTCGGCCCGCGCCTTGGCGCAGTCGTGCACGTCGAGGCCGAGCATGTGGCCGCTGCTGCACAGGGTGTAGCGCCGGAACAGGCCGCTGTCCTCGCGCAGGGCCTCCTCGGCGGAGATCCGCAGCACGCCCCAGTCGACCAGGCCTTCGGCGATCACCCGCATGCCGGCCCGGTGGAAGTCGCGGAAGCTGGCACCCGGGCGCAGGGTGGCGATGGCGGCGTCCTGGGCGGCCAGCACCAGCTCGTACACCTGGCGCTGGACGGGGGAGAACGTGCCGCCGAGCGGGAGGGTGCGGGTGACGTCGGCGGTGTAGAGGGTGTCGGTCTCCACGCCGGCGTCCAGCAGCAGCAGTTCGCCGGGGTCGAGCGCGCCGTCGTTGCGGATCCAGTGCAGGACGCAGGCGTGGGCGCCGGAGGCGACGATGGTGTCGTACCCGGTGCCGTTGCCCTCGGCGCGCGCACGCAGGTTGAAGGTGCCCTCCAGCCAGCGCTCGCCCCGGCCGTGGCGCAGCGCGGCGGGCAGCGCCCGGACCACGTCCTCGAAGCCGGTGGCGGTGAGGTCGACGGAGTGCTGGAGCTGGGCGACCTCCCAGGCGTCCTTGATCAGGCGCAGCTCGGAGAGCGCGGCCGCGAGTGCGGTGTCCGACTGCTCGGCGGCGGCGTCGGGCCGCCCGGCGAGCGCGTCGAGCGCCGGGTCGACGCCGGTGAGCACCCGGGTGGCGGGCTGCCCGCCGGTGAAGAGCTTGGCCAGGTCGTCCAGGTGCGCGGTGCGCACGCCGGTCAGCCGGGCGGCCTCGTCGAGGTCGGGCCGGCGGCCGACCCAGAACTCGCCGTAGCGGCGGTCGCGGTAGAACTCGCCGCCGTACGGGCCGGGGCCGCCGCGCGGGGAGCGCGGGCGCAGGTGGAGCACCGCCTCGCCGGTGGGCTCGATCACCAGGACGTGGCCGACCTGGTCCTCGCCGGTGAGGCCGGTGAGCCAGGCGTAGGCGCTGTGCGGGCGGAAGCGGTAGTCGCAGTCGTTGCTGCGGACCTTCAACTGCCCGGCGGGGATCAGCAGTCGCTCGCCGGGGAAGGCGGCGGCCAGCCGGCTGCGCCGGGAGCCGGTGGCGTCGTACCCGGGCACCCGCCGGTCGGCGGGCAGCGGGGTGGCGGCCCACCCGGTGCCCATGAAGGCGTCGAGGGCGGGCGAGACGGGCAGATCGTGGCTGCCGGTGTTGAGGCGAGGGGTGGGTTCGGCGGTCACTGCTGCGACTCCTCTGACCTGGGGCGGAACTACGGGGAACGATAATGGAGTTGCGCTCCGGCAGGACACGGCTCGGTAACGGGCCGCACCAGCTCTTGCCAGTGCAATTTCACATTACTATGTTACGGGTCACATCCCGGAGGGGCTAGACCCATGGTCGCCCCTCCGGAGTGGGCCCCGGATCAGCCCCGGGGCGGACTGGGTCTCAACACCGGCCCCCCATCTCGGAGTTCAACATGAACAGGCGCACGCACGTCGCCCTGGCGGCGACCATCGCAGCAACCCTCACCCTTGGTCTCGGGGCATGCAGCAGCAACGGCAGCAGCAACGGCGACGGCGCCGACCACGCGGGTGTCACCACCGAGGGCAACGGCATCGTCGGCGGCACGCCGGTCAAGGGCGGCACCCTCACCATCCTGTCCAACCAGGACTTCGACCAGCTCGACCCGGCCCGCAACTGGACCATGCCGGTGATGGACGTCGGGGTCCGGATGCTCTACCGCACCCTGACCACCTTCAAGGCGGCCCCGGGCGCCGAGGGCCTGAAGATCGAGCCGGACCTGGCCACCGACCTCGGCACCCCGAGCGACGGCGCCAAGACCTGGACCTTCCACCTCAAGGACGGCCTCAAGTACGAGGACGGCACCCCGATCGTCGCCGACGACATCAAGTACAACGTCGAGCGCTCCTACTCGCCCGAGCTGCCGGGCGGCCCCGACTACGCGGTGCGCTACCTCGACGCGCCCGAGGGCTACAAGGGCCCGCTCGCCGGTGAGCGCCTGGGCAAGCAGGCCATCGAGGTCCCGGACGCCAAGACCATCATCTTCCACCTCAAGCGCCCGGTCGCCGAGTTCGGCTACACCGTGACCCTGCCGACCTTCGCGCCGGTGCCCAAGGCGAAGGAGGCCGGCGCCAACTACAGCAACCACCCGGTCTCCTCCGGCCCGTACAAGATCGAGGAGTACGACCGCGGCAAGCGCATGGTGCTGGTCCGCAACACCAACTGGGACGAGAAGACCGACCCGGTGCGCAAGGCCTACCCGGACAAGATCGTGGTGGAGCAGACCCTCAAGGGCGCCGGCATCGCCGACCGGCTGATCGCCGACCAGGGGGACGACAAGAACGCGATCTCCTACGTCGACCTGGTCTCCGCGAAGGTCGGCGAGGTGCTCACCAACCCGGAGCTGAAGAAGCGGCTGATCAGCGAGAACTCCGGCTGTACCGCGATGTTGGTGACCAACACCAGCAAGCCCCCCTTCGACAACCAGAAGCTGCGCCTGGCGCTGCAGTACGCGGTGGACAAGGAGGCGTACGCGACCGCGGTCGGCGGCCCGGCGTTCAACGACGTCGCCACCACCTTCCTGCCGCCGGTGCTGACCGCCGGCGCGCCGATCGACCACTTCATGATCAAGCCGGCCGGCGACCCGGAGAAGGCCAAGCAGCTGATGGCCGAGGCCGGTTACGCGAGCGGCCTGAAGACCGAGCTGATCACCTCCACCGGCGGCAAGCCGCAGGCCGAGGCGGTCCAGGCCTCGCTGAAGAAGGTCGGCATCGACGTCACCGTCACCACCGTCGACCCGACCGCGGTCGCCTCCATCACCGGCGACAAGGACAAGCAGCCCGGCCTCTCGCTCAGCGGCTGGTGCCCGGACTACCCGTCCGCCGCGACCTTCCTGCCGATGATCTTCGACGGCCGGTCCATCAAGGACAAGGGCAACAACGGCAACAACAGCCGGTTCAACGACCCGGAGACCATCGCGGAGCTGGACCGCATCGCGGGCCTGGAGGACCTCCAGAAGGCCAACACGGCGTGGCTCGCCCTCGACGCCAAGATCATGGACAAGTCGCCCGCCATCCCGATGACCTGGCAGAAGAAGCCGCTGCTGGTCGGCTCCAACATCGCCGGCGCCTTCGCGCACCCGGTGTGGTCCGGCCAGATCGACTACGCCGTCATCGGCCTGAAGTCCGTCAAGTAGTCAGGAGCCTGACCCATGACCGCCCCGCTCCCCGAGGCAGCCGCCCAGGGAGCGGGGGCGGTGGTCAGCGCCGCCGACCCCGCCCCCGCGCCCGCCGCGCCGCCCGCCCCCGGGCCGCCCGCCTCCCCCTGGCGGCTGGCCTGGCACCGCCTCCGCCGCCAGCGCCCCGCCATGGCCGGCCTCGGCATCATCGCCTTCTTCGTCCTGACCTCGCTGCTCGCCCCGGTGTTCACCGCGATCAGCGGCTACGGCCCGGCGGACACCGACAAGAAGGCCCTCGACCTCTACCTCGGCGGCCTGCCCAAGGGCGCCCTGGGCGGCGTCGGCACCGACCACTGGCTCGGGGTCGAACCGGGCCTGGGCCACGACATCTTCGCCCGGCTCCTGTACGGCGGGCAGATCAGCCTGCTGGTGGCCTTCAGCGCCGCGCTCATCACCACCGTGATCGGCGTCCTGCTGGGCATCACCGCCGGCTACTTCGGCGGCCGGATCGACTCGGTGATCAGCCGCTTCATGGACATCATGATGTCCTTCCCCAGCCTGATCTTCATGATCGCGCTGCTCTCGGTGGCCCGGAACGCCAACCGGATCCTGCTGCTGATCCTGGTGATGAGCGTCTTCGGCTGGCCGTACATCGCCCGGCTGATCCGCGGTCAGACCCTCTCGCTCAAGCACCGCGAGTACGTCGAGGCCGCCCGCGCCTGCGGCACCTCCAGCGCCCGGATCCTGTTCACCGAGATCCTGCCCAACCTCACCGGCACCATCATCGTGTACGTCACCCTGGCCATCCCCGGCCTGATCGGGGCCGAGGCCGCGCTGACCTACCTCGGCGTCGGCGTCCGCCCCCCGACGCCCTCCTGGGGGCAGATGATCTCGGACGCGGTGCCCTACTACAAGGTCGACCCGATGTTCTTCGTCCTGCCCAGCCTCTGCCTGTTCCTGGTCGTGCTGGCCTTCACCCTGCTGGGCGACGCGCTGCGCGACGCCCTCGACCCGAAGGGCAGCCGGGCATGATCGGATTCCTGGTCCGGCGGGTGGCCGGCATCCTGCTCACCCTCGTGGTGATCTCCGCCATCACCTTCGCCGTCTTCTACCTCCTGCCGAGCGACCCGGCCGCGCAGTTCTGCGGCAAGGACTGCTCGGCCGACCGGATCCTGCTGGTGCGCCAGCAGATGGGCCTGGACGACCCGGTCACCGTCCAGTTCGGCCGCTACCTGGTCGGCATCTTCGCCGGCCAGACCCTGGGCAGCGGCGACTACGCGGTGCACTGCAGCTTCCCCTGCTTCGGCTACTCCTACCAGAGCGCCCAGCCGGTCTGGGACCTGATGATGGACCGCCTCCCGGCCAGCGCCTCGCTGGCCGTCGGCGCCGCCTTCCTCTGGCTGGTGATGGGCCTGGCGGCCGGGGTGGTCTCCGCCCTGCGCCGGGGCACCTGGATCGACCGCACCCTGATGGTCGGCACCATCGGCATCGCCGCCATGCCGGTCTACTTCACCGCCATGGTCCTGCTGTACCTGGTGGTCGGCCAGCTCGGCCTGATCCCCTACCCGCGCTACATCGCCTTCGGCGAGCACCCGTTCCAGTGGATCCAGAACCTGATCCTGCCCTGGATCACGCTGGCGCTGATGTCCGCCGCGATGTACGCCCGGATGACCCGCAACTCGGTGATCGAGACGATGGCCGAGCCGTACGTCCGCACCGCCCGGGCCAAGGGCCTGCCCGAACGCAGGGTGGTGGCCAAGCACGGCCTGCGCCCGGCGCTCACCCCGGTGGCCACCATGCTCGGCATGGACCTCGGCGGCCTGCTGGCCGGCGCGCTGATCACCGAGTCACTGTTCGGTCTGCCGGGCGTCGGCAAGCTCTTCGCCGACTCGCTCAACAAGGCGGACCAGCCGGTGATCATGGGCGTGACGCTGCTGGCCTCCTTCTTCATCGTCACCTCCAACCTGATCGTGGACCTCGTCTACGCCTGGATCGACCCGAGGGCGAGGCTGTCGTGACCCTGCTCGAAGTCAAGGACCTGGCGGTGCAGTTCGACACCGCGGAGGGAGTCGTCCGAGCCGTCCGCGGCGTGGACTTCACCGTCGAGGCCGGCCGCACGCTCGGCATCGTCGGCGAGTCCGGCTCCGGGAAGTCGGTCACCTCGCTCGCCGTGATGGGCCTGCACCGGGGGGCCGAGGTCACCGGATCGGTCCGCTTCCAGGGCACCGAGCTGATCGGCGCCCCCGAGGAGACCGTCCGGCAGCTGCGCGGGCGCCGGATGGCGATGGTCTTCCAGGACGCCCTCACCTCGCTGCACCCCTACTTCACCATCGGCGACCAGATCGCCGAGGCGCACCAGACGCACTTCGGCACCGGCCGCAAGGCCGCCCTGGCCCGCGCCGTCGAGGTGCTCGGCGACGTCGGCATCCCCGAACCGGCCCGCCGGGCGGGGGAGTACCCGCACCAGTTCTCCGGCGGCATGCGGCAGCGGGCGATGATCGCCCTGGCGCTCTCCTGCGAGCCCGACCTGATCATCGCCGACGAACCCACCACCGCACTGGACGTCACCGTCCAGGCGCAGGTGCTGGAACTGCTGATGAAGATCCAGCAGGACCGCGGACTCGGCATCATCATGATCACCCACGACCTGGGCGTGATCGCCCGGGTGGCCGACGAGGTGCTGGTGATGTACGGCGGCTCGGCCGCCGAACAGGCCCCCGCCGAAACGCTGTTCAGCACACCGCGGCACCCCTACACCCGCGGCCTGCTGGACTCGCTGCCCCGCCTCGACGCCGCCGACGGCGACCCGCTGCTCGCCATCCCCGGCAGCCCGCCCTCGCTGCTCGCCCCACCGGCCGGCTGCGCCTTCCACCCGCGCTGCGGGCTGTACGCCGCCGCCCCCGAGGCCGTCCGCGCGGCCTGCACCGGCGAGCGCCCGCCGCTGCGCCTGGTCGCCGAGGACCACCGCACCGCCTGCCTGCTGGACTCGCCGTCCGAGGGCCGCATCACCCACCAGGAGGTGACCGCATGACGGCCCCGCTGCTCACCGTGCAGGACCTGGGGATGACCTTCCCCGGCGCGAACGGCGCCTTCCGCCGCCACGCGGGCGTCCGGGCCGTCGACGGGGTGAGCTTCGACGTCCGGCCCGGTGAGACGCTCGGGCTGGTCGGCGAATCCGGCTGCGGGAAGTCCACCACCGGCCGGATGCTGGTCCGGCTGCTCGACCCGACCGCCGGCCGGGTCGGCTTCCACGGCCGGGACATCACCCGGATCGGCCAGCGCGAACTGCGGCCGCTGCGCAGCAAGTTGCAGATGATCTTCCAGGATCCGTTCGCCTCGCTCAACCCGCGGCAGACCGTCCAGCAGATCATCTCCGCCCCGCTGCGGGCCCAGGGCGCCGCGCCCAAGGAGATCGCCGCCGAGGTCCGGGACCTGATCCGGCTGGTCGGGCTCGCCCCGGAGCACCTGGAGCGCTACCCGCACCAGTTCTCCGGCGGCCAGGCCCAGCGGATCGGCATCGCCCGCGCGCTGGCCACCCGCCCCGAGCTGGTGGTCGCGGACGAGCCGGTCTCCGCGCTCGACGTCTCCATCCAGGCCCAGATCGTCGGCCTGATGGAGCGGCTGCAGCGCGAACTCGGCGTCGCCTACGTGTTCATCGCGCACGACCTGGCCGTGGTGCGGCACATCAGCCACCGGGTGGCGGTGATGTACCTCGGCCGGATCGTCGAGATCGGTGACAAGCGCGAGGTGTACGAGAGTCCCGCGCACCCGTACACCAAGGCGCTGCTGTCCGCCGTGCCGCTGCCCGATCCGCTGGCCGAGCGCCGGCGCGAGCGGATCGTGCTGCTCGGCGACCCGCCGAGCCCCGCCAACCCGCCCAGCGGCTGCACCTTCCACCCCCGGTGCCCCAAGGCGCAGCAGATCTGCCGGACCGAGGCACCGCTGCTGAGGATCACCTCCGCGGGCACCGCCCGCCAGGCCGCCTGCCACTTCCCCGAGGCCTGACCGCGCCGTCGCGCCCGCGCCGCCCCCCGGGAGCCGGGCCCGATCATCCCCCACAGCCCGATCATCCCCACCGCCCGATCATCCCCACAGATCAGGAACACAGATGTCGACCCCACCCGCCAGGAACAGGACCCTGCCCGCCGCCGCCGCACCGGCGGGCGCCCGCCCGCCGCTCGCGATCCGGACCGTCCACCCGCCCGTGCCGCGGTGACCCATGACCCCCGGTCGGGCGTCGGCGGGGAACCGTAACAGCGGGCCGCGCCCGGCCGGGACTTTCTTCTCCCCGCCGAACTCCCGCACGGACCGGACGTCCTGACCGCTTCCGCGTCCGGCCCGTGCGGGCCACTGCCGTACGCCGCCGGCCGCCGCCCCGGACATCCTGTCCTCGGGCGGCGGCCGGTGCGTACGGAAACGGTCGTCAGACCTCCAGGTCGGCTTCGATCCGCTTCAGCTGGTGCCGGGCCATCGCCAGGTTGGCCCGGCCCTTGTCGAGCGCCAGGTAGAGGAACAGGCCCTTGCCGGAGCGGCTGGTGAGCGGCCGGATCAGGTGGTACTGGCTGCTGAGCGAGATCAGGATGTCCTCGATCGCCTCCTTGAGGCCGAGCAGCTCGATCGCCCTGACCTTGGCGCGGACCACGTCGGTATTGCCGGCCGCGGCCACGTTCAGGTCCAGATCGGGGCCGCCGCCGAGGATGCCCAGTGCCATACCGCTGTTGTAGTCGACCAGAGCGACACCGATAGTGCCGTCGATCGAGTTCATGATGTCCTTGAGTGCGCTGTCGGTGCTCGCCATGGTGTCCTCTTTCATCTGGGGATGGCAGGGTTGTCGGATGGTGCGTGAAATGGCTGGGGGTCAGTCCCGCTGGTCCTGGCGCTCCAGGGCGGAGTCCGCGATCGTGGCGATCCGGCCGCCGGCCCGGCGGGCCTCCAGGTGCAGCCGCCCGATGTTGGCCTCGGGCCCGGCCAGCAGGGTCAGCACCACGAAGGCGCCGGCCGCGTAGGTGGCCGTGTAGCCGAACTCGCCCCGGGTGAGCAGCTCGCGGAACCCGCCCTGGCCGGTCGCCTCGGCCAGCCGCGCGCCCACCCCGAGGGCGGCCGCCGTCAGCGCGGCGACCCCGGCCGGCTCCAGGTCGGTGGTGTCGTGCGCCACGACCAGGCCGTCGGTGGTGGCGACCAGACTGCCGGTCAGGTGCGGGACTCTGGCCCGCAGCCCGCGCAGCTCGGTGAGTACCTCGGGCTCGGCCAGCAGCTCGGGGTCGATCAGGATGGGAGGCCGGCGGCCGGTGAACTGTCGCAAGGTGCGCTTCATGACTCGGTCGGGCGGGCGATAAGGACGGGCGGAACAACACTCACAGTCGGGCCTCCAGGCCGGCTCGGATCCTGAGCAGCAGGGCGACGTGCGGATCTGACGGGTCGTGGAACAGGGCGGGGGTGGTGGGCTGCGGCCAGGAGGGGAGCAGCACCCGCGGGGGATCGAGGGGCGGTGCCGGCGCCGGTACGGGGCGGGGCGGCGCCACCGGCGCGGCCGACTCGATCAGCCCGCCGGCCGCCAGGTGCCGGATGTCGAGCACGGTGCCGAAGGTCGAGCGGCCGAGCAGCCGGGCGATCTCGGCCGGGGTCCGCAGCCCGTCGGCGGCCTCCAGTACCGCCCGGCGCCGCCGGGTGCAGGCCCGCGGCACGGCGCCGGGGCGGCGCCGGACGGTCGCGGTGTCCAGCTGCGGGCAGGGCCAGACCCGGTCCAGCAGGGCGCGCCGCCGGCCGGCCGCCGCCCGCAGCTCCCGCACGCTCATCGGGCGGGCCAGGGTGAACTGCGGCTCGGCGGCGGCCGCGAAGCGGATCTCGCCCTCGTCCTGCCCGAGCGCGAAGAAGGCCGCGTCCAGCACGGCGGTGAGGTGGCACAGGTGCAGCTCGCTGCTGTTCACCCGGCCCGAACCGACCAGCCGCTCGGCCATCGGGCGGCCGCTGGCGAGGTGGCCGGCCCACTCGGCGGCGGTGAGCCGCCCGCAGCCGGTGAGCAGGGACTCGACCCCGGGGGTCGCGGGGCTCTCGGCGTGCACCACGGAGCCGTCGCGCAGATACAGCGCTCCGGCGCTGCCCGTCATGACGCCGCTGGCGCGCTGCGCGGCCAGGTCGGTCAGCGCGGTCTCGAAGACGGTGGCGGGCGAGCAGCCGGAGCGGCGCCGGCGGGGCAGCCGCAGGACGGGGGCGTGCAGGGTCGGCACGTCGAGGGCGGTGGTCATCAGTCGAGCACCAACTGTTCGGCGATGGCGGCGAGTCTGAGCCGGGCGAGGGCGAGGTTCGCCCGCTCCCGGTCGAGCCGCAGGTAGAGGATCAGGTTGCTGTCGAAGTCGGTGTCGAGGAAGCGGACCAGGTGGTACGCGCCGGCGGAGCTGAGGATCAGGTCCTCGGCGGGGGCGGTGCCGGCGGCCGGGTCGGCGAAGGACGCGCTCTGGGTCACCGCTCTCGCCAGCTCGGTCGCGTCGGCGGCCCCGGCCTCGTGGTCGCCGCCGGGGCCCTCACCGGCGGTGCCCAGCGCCAGCCCGCTGGTCCAGTCGACCAGGCTGACGCCGAGCGCGCCCGGCACACCCATGGCCTCGTCTAGGCAGTCATCGATCCCCGGCACCGACACGCACCCCTCCTGCGGCGCCCTCGACGGGGCCCCGCGTGTGGCACCGCGCTCACTAGCGGTAACCTCTTCGGAGCGTAACGCTAACCCCCGTGGTTCGACCGTGGGTCGGAATCCGTCATATTCGTCGGGCATATGCCCGAATCTGTTAGGGTCACCAGCCCTTGTCGGACGGGGAAGTGACGGGTTGTCGGCCGCTCCTGCTACGCTCCCGGGGCATCGCACCGGCGGCGCAGGTAGGCCCGGACGGCTTCGGGCGCCGCGGCGTCCGCCGGCGCGGTCAGCGCCACGTGGTTGTCGGGGCGGACCAGCACCAGTGCGTCGCCGGTGATCCCGTACCCGCGGTGGGCGTGGCCGGCATGGTCGGCGAGCGAGCCCGGGCCGGCATCGATCGCCACTGGCCGGACGTGCGCCGGCAGGCCCTCCAGCGCCGGCCGGGCGGCCGGACCGAAGCCGAGCAGGGTGTAGTGACTGCCGGCGAAGGCTTCGAAGAGCCGCACCGGCTCGCCGTCCGGGCCGGTGCACGGTGCGTCCGGGGCGCGGTCGCCGGCCCGGAGCGGGCCGCCCAGCCGGTCCTCGGCGAGCGAGCTCCAGCGGTAGTCGATGCCGAGCCCGGTGGCGTCGGCGACCCGTCCCGCCTCCACGCCGACCCCCGGGGTCCGGACGCCCTCGATCACGGCGGCCATCCCCGCGCTGCTGACGCCGAGCGTCCAGGCGGCGACCGGCAGCCGCTCCTCCTGGTAGCTGTCCAGCAGGTCGGGGCCGGCCAGGCCGGTCAGCACGTGGCCCAGCTTCCAGCCGAGGTTCCAGGCGTCCTGGATGCCGGTGTTCATGCCCAGTCCGCCCGCGATCGGGTGGACGTGCGCGCAGTCCCCGGCGAGCAGCACCCGGCCGACCCGGTAGCGGTCGACCATCCGGACGTTGACCCGCCAGGTGGACAGCCAGGTCGCCCGGGCGAGCCGGATGTCCCGGCGGCCGGTGCGCAGCTCGACCAGTCGCCGGAAGCTCTCCAGCGAGGGCGGCAGCGGCCTGCCGTCGGCGTCGAACTCGGGGGAGGCCTGGAGCTGCCAGGCGTTCCCGTCCCCCAACGGGCACAGCAGCAGCGCGCCGGTGGGGCCGAACCACTGGTGCCAGGCGTCGGGCTCCAGCCCTGCCACCTCGACGTCGCCGCAGACCAGCGCGAACCCCGGGTCGCTGCTGCCTTCGAGCGGGATGCCGAGCCGCTTGCGCACCGTGCTGCGGCCGCCGTCGCAGGCCACCAGGTAGTCGGCGGCGATCGTGCGGCCGTCGGCGAGCAGCGCGCTCACGCCGTCCGCATCCTGCTCGAAGCGGTCGAGCCGGCTGTCGAGTTCGACCCGCCCGCCGAGCTCGGCGAGCCGCTCCCGTAGGGTCTCCTCGACCTGCCACTGGGGGAGGTACAGGCCCGACTCGTACGGCGCGTGGGGCGTCGGCCGGGCGTCGGCGTAGGGGTCGGTGTCCGCGACGAACGCGCCGTCGAAGTACTTCCGGTACGGCAGGTGGGTGCGACCCCGGGCGGCCAGCCGGTCGGCGATCCCCAGGTCGGCCAGCACCTCCAGGCTGCGCGGGTTGAGCGTCTTGCCGCGCGAGCCGGTGGCGAAGGCCGCCGCCTGGTCGAGCAGTCGGACCCGCACGCCCTGGCGGGCCAGGCCGCAGGCCAGGGTCAGTCCGGTCGGTCCAGCCCCCACGATCACCACGGTCGTCATCGAGGTCTCCCCTCATCGCTGGTCTCGCGTCCTACGAGCCTCCAGAAAATCGCAACCGGGGAAGAAATGCAACCCGGTAACAAAAGTATCCGGGTTATGATCGAGCCATGATCGAGGAGCCCGAAGGGCTACGAGCCCTGAAGAAGCAGCGCACCCGGCAGGCGATCGCCGACACCGCGATCGGGCTGTTCCTGGCGCACGGCTTCGACCGGGTGTCGGTGGCAGAGATCGCCGCCGCCGCCGAGGTCTCCAAGCCGACCCTGTTCCGCTACTTCGCCACCAAGGAGGAGCTGGTCCTGCACCGGATCGCCGACCATCTCGGCGAGGCCGCCCGGGTGGTGCGCGACCGGCCCGCCCCGCTCACGCCGCTGGCCGCGCTGGAGCGCCACCAGCTGGAGCGACTGGCCGCGCACGACCCGGCCACCGGGCTGTGCGACGAGCCCGAGGTGCTCGCCTTCATGCGGCTGGTCTACGACACCCCGAGCCTCTCCTCGCACCTGCTGGACCACATCGGCCAGGACATCGACGAGCTGGCGGCCGCGCTGGCCGAGGCACTGCCGGGCGCGGGCGGGCTGGCCCCGCGGCTGGTGGCGGTGCAGTTCATCGGCGTGCGGCAGGAGCTGGCCAGGGCCAACTGGCAGCGGCTGGACGGCGGCACCCCGATCGCGCAGGCCCACCGGTTGGCGGTGGCCGAGACCGCCGAGGCCGTCGCCCTGCTGCGGGGCGGCGCGGGCGGGCGCGGCTTCTGAGCCCACCCCGGGTCGGCGGCGGGCGCGGCTCCCGGTCGGGTCCCGCCCGGACGCGCCGCAGCGGGGCGCCGGGGGTGTCCCGGCGCCCCGCTGCGGGGTGCGTGCGGCGGCCCGGATCAGGCGGCCGGGCCGACCTTGATGGTGGTCAGCTTGCCGCCCTGGGTCTCCCGGACGACCTCGATCTTCGTGTTGGTGTTCGGGACCTTCACGCCCAGCTGCGGGGCGGCCGGGTTGTAGTAGTCACCGGTCCGGTCGTTGAAGGCCGGCACGGCCGGCTTCGCCGGGAACTTGGTCACCGCGCTCACGTTGTGCAGCTGGAACGCGGTGGTGGGCTTCAGCGAGAACGGCGCGTCGTAGCTCTGCATCCGGCCGTTGACCGCGGTGCCGCCGTTGAAGTAGTTCACCTCGGGGTGCGCGTCGACCGGCAGGATCAGGCCGCCGCCCAGGTGGTCCTTGGTGTTGTTGTCCTCGTAGGCGGTGTCCCACAGCCAGACCAGGACGCCCTCCTGGTACGGGTAGTTGTCGATGATGTTGGCCTTGCCCCAGATACCGGAGTATCCGAAGTTGTACGGGCCGGTCTTCAGGTAGGCGCCGTAGCCGACGTAGCGGCGGTTCTCCACCAGGTAGGCGCGCGGGTGGTCCTTGACGGCGTCCTTGCCCTTGATGACCGAGAAGCCGGTCAGTGCCCAGCCCTGGCCGCCGGTCTCGGCGCCGTCGTCGACGAGCTCCACGCCGTCGGCGGTGACCTTGACGGCGTCGATCAGCGCGCCGCGGCCGTGGGTGTTGCCGTCCGAGGTGACGTGGAAGCGGACCTGCACCTGGCGGCCGAGGTAGGCGTCCAGCGGGATGTGCAGCTGCGTCCAGGCGTTGGAGGTGCCGGTCAGCCCGGGGGTGAGCGCGGTGGTGTCGCCGATCGGCGTGCCGTTCACGGTGCCGTGCAGCGGGGTCCAGCTGCGGCCGCCGTCGGCGGAGGCCTCCACCGAGAGGAAGTCGTAGTCCTGCTCGATGTCGTACCAGGCCGAGGCGTCCAGCGCGGCCGAGGTGGAGCGGCCGCGCAGGTCCAGCGTGCGGGTGAGCGAGGCGTCCATGTTGTCGCCGGTGTCGCTCCACCACTGGGCCGCGCCCTCGGCGGGTGCCGCCAGTGAGGTGGTGGTCTGCGACGGCGGCAGGTGCACCAGGACGGCCTGGGCCTGGTCGGTGTTGTAGCCGCTGACGCCCAGCGCGTGGCTGGAGCGGGTGGCGGCCTGCGCCTCGTCGTAGTTGAGCCAGCCGAGCTGCAGCTTGCTCCAGGCGTCCAGGTCGCCGGGGAACTCGCCGGTGGTGTTCTTTCCGTTGCCCAGGTACGAGGCGGAGGACATCAACGACCAGAAGTTGACCGCGTTGTCGCCGCCGCTGGTCGGGTAGAGGTCCGGCAGGCCGAGGTTGTGGCCGTACTCGTGCGAGAAGAGGCCGACGCCGCTGTTCTCGCCCGCCTGCACGTAGTCGTAGACGTACAGGCCGGTGTCGCCGACCGGCGCGCCGCCGATCCGGTTGCCCTCCGGGCCGCTCTGGCCGGTCGGGTCCGGCAGGTCCCAACTGCGGTGCGCCCACAGCGCGTCGGCGCCCTGGGCACCGCCGCCCCAGGTCTCGTCGACACCGGCGTGCACCACGAGCATGTTGTCCAGGTAGCCGTCCGGCTCGTTGAAGTCGCCGTCCTTGTCGTGGTCGTAGCGGTCCTGCACGTCGTACTGGGCCAGCTCGGCCTTGACGTCGGCCGGGGTGCGGCCCTTGGCGATCTCGCCGTCGAACCAGGCCTTGGTGGCGTCCCGGACGAACTCCTGCGCCTGGGTCCAGGCGCCGCTGCCCTGCGGGCCCTTGTTGCTGCCGTACCGGGCCTCGTTGTACGGCACGGTGACCCAGTCGCTGACGGTGCCCTCGATGTCGTACCGGCCCGAGGACTGGGTGCGGTAGAAGTTGCGCACCGAGTTGGCGCCGGGGGAGTCGTCGAAGAACATCTGCTGGTAGTACGCGCGGCTGAAGTCGTTCTTCCAGAAGGTGTGGGTGTCGTCCTTGCCCGGCTTCGGGATCGCGTTGTGCTGCGGCCCGGGGGTGCCGCCGTAGCGCGGCTGGCCGTTGTAGAGCGTCGAGTTGTCGACCTCGTCGCCGAACTGGGCGAGGATCACGAAGACCTTGTCCTTGCGCTGCTGCGCGAGCTGGACGTAGTCGTTGCCGATCTTGACCTTGGCCGGCGTGGTGCCGGCGGCGGTCTTGGCCACGGCGCCGCTGTTGACCTGCTCCAGGGCGAGGCCGCGCAGCGCCTGGCGCTTGCGCTCCTGCGGCGAGAGCTCCTGCTGCGGGCCCTCCTGGCCGTCGGCGGCGGGCGCCCCGACGGCGGCCTGCTGGCCGGAGACGGTCACGGGCACGGCGGGGCGGGCGTAGGCGGGGGTCCCCAGCATGGTTGCTGCTATCGCACCGGTGCTGAGTGCAGCCGCGAGGGCCGCAGAGATTCTGCGCAACTGACCGGTCCTTTCCGGACGGGGGTGGTCGGGTGAGCGGGTGTAATATTTCACATGTCATCGGTCACATGGAAGACCAATGACGGCTCGTCACCCACGGTGTGCGCGCTCTGGCGCTCGGTGCTCAGCCGAGCGCGCGGCGCAGGAAGTCGAGCTCCAGCGCGGCGAGTTGTTCCATCACCCCGCCCGCCGTCAGATGGCTGACGCCGGGCAGCGCGAGCATGCTGTGCGGCCGGCCGGCCCGGGTGAGCGCCTCGGAGAGCAACAGGGTGTGCGCGGGGTGCACGTTGTCGTCCGCCAGGCCGTGGATCAACAGCAGCGGGCGGGTCAGGCCGGCGGCGTCCTCGATCAGGCAGTCGGCCCGGTAGCCCTCGGGGTTGTCCTGCGGCAGGCCCAGGTAGCGCTCGGTGTAGGCGGTGTCGTACAGCCGGAAGTCGGTGGGCGGGGCCCCCGCGCTGGCGGCGTGGAACACGTCCGGCCGGCGCAGCACCGCCAGCGCGGCCAGGTAGCCGCCGTAGGACCAGCCGCGCACGCCGACCCGGTCGAGGTCGAGGTCCGGATGGTGCGGGGCCAGCGCCCGCAGCGCGGCGACCTGGTCGTCCAAGGCCACCTGGGAGAACCGCCGGAAGATCGCCCGGGCGAACGCGGGGGAGACGAACGGGGTGCCGCGGTTGTCGGTGGTGACCACCGCGAAGCCCTGGTCGGCCCACCACTGGCGGACCTGCCAGCGCCGGGGCTCGCTGGCCACCGCCTGGGCGCCGGGGCCGCCGTAGACGTCCAGCAGGACCGGCAGGCGCTGCCCGGCGACATGCCCGCGCGGGTACACCACCGCGGTGGGCAGGCCGAGTTCGGTGACCCGGGCGAGTTGCGGGCGGACCACGTACGGCAGCGGCTCGGCGTGGTCGGTGAGCGGGATCCACTCGCCCCGGAAGTGCGCCGTGCGGCGGATGCCGTCCGGGGTGGCGGAGGTGAGCAGCAGGGTCTCGCCGGCGGCGGTCGCGGAGTGCACGCCGGCGCCCTCGGTGAGTCGCTCCAGCGCGCCGCCGTCCGGGTCGAGCAGGTAGACGTGCTGGTCGGCGGGCTGGTCCTCGTTCGCCTCGATCAGCAGCCGGCCGTCCAGCCGGCCCACCACCCGGCGGACCTGGATCCGCTCGTCGCTGAGGATCCGGCCGTCCAGGGCGAGGCCCCGGGCGGCGCCGTCCGGGGTGTCGGCGGCGGTCAGCAGCCGGCCGTCGGCCAGCCGGGCCGGCGTGCCGGGCAGGTCGTCCACCCAGAACGCGTCCGTGGTGCGCGAGAGTTCGCGGGTCTCGCCGGTGGCGGGGTCGGCGCTGAGCAGCAGGACGCACTGCTGCAGCCGGTCGGCGACGGTGAGCAGGATCTCGCCGTTGCCCTCCCAGCCGGCCGCGGTCAGGTACGGGTGGGCCTCGGCGTCCCAGCGCAGCCGTACCCGGTGGCCGTCCAGCGCCAGCACCCAGAGCTGGACATCGGCGTTGGGGCCGCCGGCCTGCGGGTAGGCGAAGGACTCGGGGGCCTGCTCGGGGTGCGCCGGGTCGGCGAAGTGCCGCAACGGCAGGGCGGATTCGTCCACCCGGGTGGCCAGCACGGCGCTGCCGTCGGGTGACCACCAGTGCCCGCGGTGGCGGCCCAGCTCCTCGGCCGCGGCGAACTCGGCGACGCCCCAGAGCGCGCCGTCCGCCGGGCTGAGCGGGCCGCCGGGGTGCAGGGCGGGGGCCGGGGTGAGGTGCAGGGCGCCGCCGGTCAGGTAGGCCACCCGCTGCCCGGTGGTGTCCGGCCGGGGGTCGAAGGCCGGCCCCTCGGTGGGGAGTTCGGTGGTCTCGCCGGTGGCGGTCACGGTCCGCAGCAGTCGGCCGTCCAGGGCGAAGACCGCGACCGAGAGGTCGGCGGTGGCGGCGAAGGAGCCGATGCCGGGGGCCCACAGGCGCACCCGTTCGCGCAGCCGCCGCTCGAGGACGGGCAGGTCGGCCAGGTCGCCGGTGCGCTGCGGGGCGAGCGTCACCGGGTCGGCGACCAGCCGCTCCTCGCGGGTGGCCAGGTCGAGCAGCCAGAGCCGCTCGACCGGGTCCAGCGGGCCGGTGGAGCGCAGGAACAGCACCCGGGTGCCGTCCGCGGACAGGGTGGCGGCGCGCGGGGAGCCGAAGCCGAAGCGGCCGGTGCGCGCGCTGAGGGAGAGGAAGGGGTCGGTTTGGGTCACGGGCACAGATGCTTGCCCCGGGTGGCGTCGCTCGGCTAGAACTATGCAGTGTGAAATGTCACACATCAGACGGTGTCCGATGAACGGACCCCCCGAGCCGGTGCCGGGCGCCCGCGCGCTGTTCACCCTCGGCCCCTCGGTGGCGCACCTCAACCACGGCTCGTACGGGGCGGTCCCGGCGCCCGTGCAGCGGATCCAGGCCCGGCTGCGGGCCGAGCAGGAGCAGGATCCGGACGGCTTCTTCGCCGAGCTGCCGGACCGGATCGCCCGTGCCCGGGCCCGGATCGCCACCTCGCTCGGCGCCGAGCCGGACCGGATCGCGCTGCTGACCAACGTCACCGAGGGCATGGCGGTGGTGCTCGACTCCGTCCCGCTCGCCGAGGGCGACGAGATCCTGGTGACCGACCACGGCTACGGCGTGGTCGCCGAGGCGGCCCGGCGCCGGGCCGCCGAGACCGGCGCCCGGGTGCGCACCGTGCGGCTGTCGCTGCACACCCCCGACGAGCAGGCCGTCCGGGCGCGGCTGCTGGCCGCGGTGGGCGATCGCACCAGGATCGCCGTGCTGGACCTGGTCACCTCGCCGACCGCGCGCGAGGTCGCCGGGGCGCCGCTGCTGGCGGAGCTGGCCTCCCGCGGGGTGGTCACGGTGGTGGACGCCGCCCACGCGCCCGGCATGTTGCCGGTGCGGCTGGGCGGCGGTGCGGGCGGTGCGGGCGGTGCGGACTTCTGGATCGGCAACCTGCACAAGTGGGCCTTCGCCCCCAGGGCCACCGCCGTCCTGGCGGTCGGCGGCTCCTGGCGGCCGCGGATCCGGCCGCTGACCCTGTCCTGGGAGCACGACCGCGGCTTTCCCGGCCGGGTGGAGTGGCGCGGTACCGCCGACTACACCCCGTGGTTGGCCGCCCCGGCCGGCTTCACCCTGCTGGAGCAGCTCGGCGCCGACCGGGTCCGCGCCCACAACGACGCGCTGGCCGGGTACGGTGCCCGGCTGCTGGCGGAGCGGGCCGGCCTGCGCCCGCTGGCGGTGATGCCGGGGGTGGCGATGCGGGCTCTGCGGCTGCCCCCGGGGGTGGCCGAGAGCGACCACGGCGCGAGGGCGCTGATGGTGGCGGTGGCCCGCCGGCTGCACACCCGGATCGCCGTGCGGCCGTGGCTCGGCGGCGGGGTGCTGCGGATCAGCGCCCAGCTGTACAACCGGCCCGAGGAGTACCGGGAACTGGCGTGCGGTCTGCGCGAGTTGATCGCCCGGTGAGGGCGGCGGTCAGTCCGCCGCCCGGAGCTCGGCGAGCAGCATCCCCTGGTCGGCCAGCAGCTCGGTGAGGATCCGCCGGGCGGCCCGGAGCAGGTCGGCGACATCGGCGCCGGCCAGCGCGTACACCACGGTCGACCCCTCCCGGGTGGCGGTCACCAGCCCGGAGCGGCGCAGCTGGGCCAGCTGCTGGGAGAGGCTGGACGGCTCGATCTCCAGCTCGATCAGCAGGTCGCGGACCGGTGTCGGGCCGGCCTGGAGCAGCTCCAGCACCCGGATCCGGATCGGGTGGCCGAGCATCCGGAACAGCTCGGCCTTCGCCTGGTGCAGCGGTACGGGCATCCGGGCCTCCCCTCTCCGATGCTCCGTCGGGTGGCGGCGGTCAGACTTCGAGCGCGGCTTCGATCCGCTTCAGCTGGTGCCGGGCCATGGCGAGGTTGGCGCGGCTGCGGCTGAGCGCCAGGTAGAGGAACAGGCCCCGGCCGGACTGCACGGTGAGCGGCCGGATCAGGTGGTACTGGCTGCTCAGGGTGATCAGCATGTCCTCGATCTCGTTGTCGTGGAGGTTGAGCATCTCCATCGTGCGCATCTTGGCGCGGACCACGTCGGTGTTGCCGGCCGCGGCCACGTTGAGGTCGAGCTCGGTGTTGTCGCCGAGGGTGCCGAGCGCCATGCCGCTGCTGTAGTCCACCAGCGCGATGCCGATCGCGCCCTCGATGGTCATGGCATCCTTGAGTGCGGTCTCCAGAGTCGCCATCGCGAATCCTCCAGCCGGTGAATCCCGCGCCGCGGTGGCGGGGTGAGTGGTCCCGACTGTAGGAAGCGGCCGGTCCGGCCCGGCCGGATGATCAGAACTGGCCGAAGCTGTCCCCTTCCTGGCTGTTCGTCGGCGATCTCCGACGGTGTGAAGACTTTTGAAACTCCGGATCTGATTGATCGAGTGCCCAGGAGCCGGTCGACGCGGTCGGCCCGGTCACCCCTGGGCCACCAGCTGCGCCGCCAGCCTGAGCGACTCCTCCTCCCCGTGCCGGGCGGCCTGGAGCAGCTCGGCATGGCGGTCCATCAGAGCCCGCTGGTACGCCGACTCGACGGCGTACCAGATGCCCACCAGGTTGGTCCGGCGCTTGCAGTCGACGTCCGCAACCGCCGCCGCGATCCCGGCCGGGGAGGCGAACCGGTCCGGCTCCAGGCCGAGTTCGGCCTGCGGGCTGACCGGGTTACGGGCATGGTAGCCGCGCTCGGCCAGGCAGGCGCTCCACTGCTCGGTGGCCTTGACCACCCGGCTGTCCTGCCGGGAGCGGTCGTACGACTCGGCGTCCAGCTCCTGCACCTTCATCGGATCGCCGGAGGCCGCCGTCGGGGCCCACAGCCGCAGGTAGGCCTCGCGGCGGCAGCCGCCGATCGGGACCTTCAGCCCGTTCACCTCGCCGTCCCCGGCCCCGGACTTCTCGGCCTCCTCCTGGCTCTTGGGCATGGTCTTGGTGTTCACCCGCCCGGTGCCGCCCAGCACCAGCGACTCGGCCGGCTCCAGTGAGGGCATCGGCGGCTTCCGCGGCCGGTCCTCCTCGTGCGTGCTGTAGCCCGACGCGGCCGCCGCCTGCGGGTCGTACAGGCCGTAGCGGCGGGCGTTGTCCCCCTCGGCGGACGGGCTCTCGGGCAGCTCGGGCACCAGGAAGTGGAAGCCGTACCGGCTCATGCACCGGTCGGTGAGGATCCGCTGGGCGCGGTCCAGCCGGCGCAGCTGCGCGGCGTCGGGGATGTAGTCCTGGAGCGGCAGCCGCAGCGCGGCCGCGTTCGCCGGGGTCGGCGCGGCCGCCACGGCCGGCTCGCCGCCGTCACCACCGCTCGCGCAGGCCGTCAGCAGCACGGCGGCGGCGGTGAGCAGTGCGGGCAGGGCGGCGCGGCTGATCTGCGACCGGCTCGGCACATCGGGCTCCAGGGACTCGGGCGGGCGGGCGGGGGCGGAGACGGAAGTGCCGCCCGGCCCCGGCCGGGCGGCACGGTGGCGACGGGTCAGCCCGTGTAGTAGGCGGAGGAGACCTGGTGCCGGAAGTTGCTGGACGCGTCGGAGATCACGCCGGGGTTGATCCAGCCGTGCCGGCCGCCGCGGTTGGGATCGGTGTAGACGTGCCAGGTGAAGCTGTCGTTGTTCCAGTACGACTCGTTGCGGTCGTTCGGATTCCCGCCGTAGACCGGCCAGCTGAGGTAGCCGAGGTTGTCCTTGGACACGTAGAGGTCGAGCACCATGGCCGTGGTGCCGGGCCCGCTGTACAGCGAGAACTCGCCGTTGTCCGTATAGCCGTTCAGCTCGGCCGCACCGGCCGTGGCGGCGCCGGTCAGGCCGAGCACGGCGGCAGCGGCGGTGGCGATCAGGGCGGAGATCAGGCGGTGCGGGAGCCGGTGGCGGTTGGCCAGCATGCGGCTTGCCTCTCTGGGAGTGGTCGCGGGAGACGGCGGTGCGTGAGTCCTGTGCCTGGAACCTCGTACCGGGACAGTGGACCAGCCCTGTGACGCACTGCACAGGCTCGATTGCGTCAGGTTGCCGTCGGGCTGGCCGAATTCCTGTCGACAAACCGCTAAAAACGCACCAAGGCCCGCCATGCCCCCACAGCGCGGAAAAACGGTGCTATCGATGTCAGTCCCGGCGGGTAATCTCTGGCTGAGATGCTCGATCACCACACCACCCACCACGTCCGCTGCGCCCCGACGGCCTTCCGCGCCACGGCTCCGCAGCCGCAGGCGTCGCCGTCTGCGCCCCCGTCTCGCCCCTCGGGGCCGTCCGCCCGCGGGAAGAAGAGGTGACGCCGATGAACAGCGCCATGCCGGACCGCAGTGACCAGCAGCTCACGGAGCAGGAGCAGCTCAGCCCCGCCGAGGCCTACCAGGCCGCGCGGCGCCGGGCCAAGGAGCAGGCGACCGCGCTGTACGGCTTCCAGCAGCTCTACGACTTCCCGCTCGACCCCTTCCAGCTGGAGGCCTGCGAGACCCTGGAGGCGGGCGAAGGGGTCCTGGTCGCGGCCCCCACCGGTTCCGGCAAGACCATCGTGGGCGAGTTCGCCGTCCACCTGGCCCTGACCGGCGGCCGCAAGTGCTTCTACACCACGCCGATCAAGGCCCTGTCGAACCAGAAGTTCGGCGACCTGGTCAAGCGCTACGGCGCCGACAAGGTCGGCCTGCTCACCGGCGACAACTCGGTCAACGGCGACGCGCCCGTGGTGGTGATGACCACCGAGGTGCTGCGCAACATGCTCTACGCGGGCTCCCGGGCCCTTGACGGCCTCGGCTACGTGGTGATGGACGAGGTCCACTACCTGGCCGACCGCTTCCGCGGCGCCGTCTGGGAAGAGGTGATCATCCACCTCCCCGAGTCCGTCACCCTGATCTCGCTCTCCGCCACCGTCTCCAACGCCGAGGAGTTCGGCGACTGGCTGGACACCGTGCGCGGCGGCACCAAGGTGATCGTCTCCGAGCACCGCCCGGTGCCGCTGTGGCAGCACGTGATGGCCGGCAACCGGATGTACGACCTGTTCGCCAGCCCGGACCGGGACGGCCGCCCCAAGGACGCCCCGCGCAACCCGGCCAAGGCGGTCAACCCCGAGCTGGTCCGGCTCGCCCGCTCCGAGCAGGACCGCGGCGGCCGGGACAGGTTCGCCAAGGGCCGCGGCCGCTCCATGCCCACCGGCCGGCCCACCCGGATCTGGACGCCCGGCCGGGTCGACGTGATCGAGCGCCTGGACGCCGAGGGGCTGCTGCCCGCGATCACCTTCATCTTCAGCCGGGCCGGCTGCGAGGCCGCCGTCCAGCAGTGCCTCACCTCCGGCCTGCGGCTCAACCGCGAGGCCGACCGGGCCGTGGTCCGGGAGATCGTCGAGCAGCGCTGCGCCGACATCCCCGACGAGGACCTGCACGTCCTCGGCTACTTCGAGTGGCTGGACGGCCTGGAGCGCGGCATCGCCGCCCACCACGCCGGCATGCTGCCCAGGTTCAAGGAGGTCGTCGAGGAGCTCTTCGTCAAGGGCCTGGTCAAGGCGGTCTTCGCGACCGAGACGCTGGCCCTCGGCATCAACATGCCCGCCCGCTCGGTGGTCATGGAGAAGCTGGTCAAGTGGAACGGCGAGACCCACGCCGACATCACCCCCGGCGAGTACACCCAGCTCACCGGCCGGGCCGGGCGCCGGGGCATCGATGTCGAGGGCCACGCGGTGGTGCTCTGGCAGCGCGGACTCGACCCGGAGGCGCTGGCCGGCCTCGCCGGCACCCGCACCTACCCGCTGCGGTCCTCCTTCCGCCCGTCCTACAACATGGCCGTCAATCTGGTCGGCCAGTTCGGCCGGCACCGCTCCCGCGAGCTGCTGGAGACCTCCTTCGCGCAGTTCCAGGCCGACCGCTCGGTGGTCGGCATCGCCCGCCAGGTCCAGCGCAACGAGGAGGGCCTGGACGGCTACCGCGAGTCGATGACCTGCCACCTCGGCGACTTCGACGCATACATGGGCCTGCGCCGGGCGCTGAAGGACCGGGAGAACGAGCTCGCCCGCGAGGGGTCCAGCCAGCGCCGGGCCGCCGCGGTGGAGTCGATCGAGCACCTCAAGCCGGGCGACGTGATCCACGTCCCGACCGGCAAGTTCGCCGGCCTCGCGCTGGTCCTCGACCCGGGCCTGCCGCCGGTCAGCCGCTCACCGCGGACCACCCGCCACCCCGACTACCAGGACGGCCCCCGCCCGGTGGTGCTCACCGCCGAGCGGCAGGTCAAGCGGCTCGCGATGATCGACTTCCCGCACCCGGTGCAGGCCCTGGAGCGGGTCAAGATCCCGAAGTCCTTCAACCCGCGCAGCCCGCAGTCCCGGCGCGACCTGGCCTCCGCGCTGCGCACCAAGGCCGGCCACCTGGAGCCCGAGCGCTACCGTAGGGGGCGCGCGGCCGCGGCCGACGACGACGTGATCGGCCGGCTGCGGGCCGAGCTGCGGCAGCACCCGTGCCACGGCTGCGACGAGCGGGAGGACCACGCCCGCTGGGCCGAGCGCTACCACCGCCTGCACCGGGACACCGAGCTGCTGGAGCGCCGGATGCGCTCGCGCACCCACACCATCGCGCGCACCTTCGACCGGGTCTGCGGCCTGCTCACCGACCTCGGCTACCTCCGCGCGGACACCGTCACGGACGACGGCAAGCGGCTCGGCCGGCTCTACGGCGAGCTCGACCTGCTGGCCTCCGAGTGCATCCGAGAGGGCGTCTGGTCGGGCCTGGCCGCCGCCGAGCTGGCCGCCTGCGCCTCGGCGCTGGTCTACGAGTCCCGGCAGTCGGACGACGCGACCGCTCCCCGGGTGCCCGAGGGGGCGGCCAAGGAGGCGCTCGGCAAGATGGTGCGGATCTGGGGCCACCTGGACGCGCTGGAGGAGCAGCACCGGATCTCCACCGCCGAGGGCGTGGGCCAGCGCGAGCCCGACCTCGGCTTCGCCTGGGCCGCCTACCGCTGGGCGCTGGGCCACACCCTGGACTCGGTCCTGCGGGACGCCGACATGCCGGCCGGCGACTTCGTCCGCTGGACCAAGCAGCTGATCGACGTCCTCGGCCAGATCCAGGACGCGGCCGGCGAGGACTCCGCCCTGCGCGCCACCGCCCGCAAGGCGGTGGACGGCCTGCGCCGCGGCATCATCGCCTACTCCTCCGTCGGCTGACCGCCCCGCCGGGGGCGCGGGCCACCCGGCGGCACCGCGGCGACGGTGCCCGCGTACTTCTCCAGGTGCTGCTCCAGCCAGTTCACCGACTCGGCGTCCAGGTGGTTGGTGGGCTCGTCGAGCAGCGCTGCGCCGACATCCCCGACGAGGACCTGCACGTCCTCGGCTACTTCGAGTGGCTGGACGGCCTGGAGTGCGGCATCGCCGCCCACCACGCCGGCATGCTGCCCAGGTTCAAGGAGGTCGTCGAGGAGCTCTTCGTCA
>NZ_JBFAQT010000020.1:0-125824 GCF_040678895.1 Kitasatospora sp. NPDC049258 | reverse complement strand
GAGGACCGGCCGGGGATGTCAACATATCTGGCGTTGACTTTTGGCACGCTGTTGAGTTCTCAAGGAACGGACACTTCCTTCGAGCCACTCTCGTGGCCTCTCCGGGCGCTTCGTTCGTGCTTCGAGCTTATCAGATCCGTTTGCCAGGTTTTAACCGAAGCTTTGCGTCACCGACACGCTCTGTTCATCACCGGCTCGCGGCGACTCGGCCAACCATAGCGGGCTCGGGGCCGAGCGCCTAATCGGGTTGCGGCCGTGTCACTCGTATGGGCGCAGGGAGCAGGAGCCGTCCGAGCCGGGTGGGGCGATCGTCGCAGCTCACCCGGATGCCGTAGAGTGCGGCGCGTTGGCCAAGAGGACTAGACCACTTGGGCGCCTGTGGGCCGAGCGCCCGCCTGGGCGCGGCTCGATTCGTACACGGTCGTGTGCGCGGGTCGCGTGACGGGCGGATGGGGCCGTGGGTGCTACATGACGATATGTCCGAAGTTGACATAATTTAGGCTTCAGTCGTTGTACGAGCCGCCGTTCGGCGGCCACACGCGCTGTACTCCGCACCTGGGAGGCTCCACCATGACCACTGTGACGTCGCCGCTCGCCGGTCGCGCCGTCGGGCTCGCCGCCGTGCCCGACCCTGTCTTCGCCGGCGCCATGGTGGGCCCGGGGACGGCGATCGACCCGGTGCGCGAACCGACCGAGGCGGTGGCCCCGGTGGACGGCCTGGTGGTCTCGATGCACCCGCACGCCTTCGTCGTCATGGACGAGTTCGGGCACGGCGTGCTGACCCACCTGGGGATCGACACGGTGCAGCTGAACGGTGAGGGCTTCGAGCTGCTGGTGAACAAGGGCGACCAGGTCCGGCGCGGCCAGCCGGTGATCCGCTGGAACCCGGCCGCGGTCGAGGCCGCCGGGAAGTCCCCGATCTCGCCGATCGTCGCGCTGGAGGCGCCGGCCGAGGCGCTCACGGCGGTGGCCGAGACCGGTGTGGTGCCGGTCGGCGGCGAACTGTTCACCTGGAACTGACGGTGCTGGAAGGAACGCGGGAGATGGAACAGTCGCTGCGCGGCGTAGGTGTCAGCCACGGGGTCGCGATCGGCCAGGTGCGGCACATGGGGACGGCCGTGCTGGAGCCGCCGGCCACCCGGATCGCGACCGAGGACGCGCCGCGTGAGCAGGCCCGGGCGCAGACCGCCGTGGACGCCGTGGCCGCCGACCTGATCGCCCGCGGCAACCTCGCGGGCGGCGAGGCGCAGGCCGTGCTGGAGGCCCAGGCGCTGATGGCGCAGGACCCGGAGCTGATGGCCGACGTCAACCGGCGGATCGCGGTCGGCAGCAGTGCCGAGCGCGGGGTGCACGACGCCTTCGCCGCCTACCGGGCGCTGCTCGCCTCGGCCGGGGACTACCTGGCCGGGCGGGTCGCCGACCTGGACGACGTGCGCAACCGGATCGTTGCCCGGCTGCTCGGCGTGCCGATGCCCGGCGTGCCGGACAGCGACGAGCCGTACGTGCTGTTCGCGCGGGACCTGGCGCCGGCCGACACCGCGCTGCTGGACCCGACGCTGGTGCTCGGCTTCGTGACCGAGGAGGGCGGGCCGACCAGCCACAGCGCCATCCTGGCGCGGGCGATGGGCGTGCCGGCCGTGGTCGCGCTGCCGGGTGCCGCCGGGGTGGCCGAGGGCACCGTGGTGGCGGTGGACGGCAGCTCGGGCGACGTGCTGGTGGAGCCGAGCGCGGCGAAGCAGGACGAGCTGCGCCGGCTGGCGGCCGAGCGGAAGGCCGCGCTGGCCGCGTCCTCCGGGCCGGGCCTGACCTCGGACGGGCACCGGGTGCCCCTGCTGGCGAACATCGGCGGCCCGGCCGATCTGCCGGCGGCGCTGGCCGCCGGGGCGGAGGGTGTGGGCCTGTTCCGCACCGAGTTCCTCTTCCTGGACGACTCGGCGAAGGCGCCGACCGAGGACAAGCAGGTCGAGGCGTACCGCACGGTGCTGGAGGCCTTCCCGGAGAGCCGGGTGGTGGTCCGGGTGCTGGACGCGGGCGCCGACAAGCCGTTGGACTTCCTGACGCCGGCGGACGAGCCGAACCCGGCGCTCGGGGTGCGCGGCCTGCGCACCCTGCTGGACCACCCGGACGTGCTGCGCACCCAGTTGCGCGCGCTGGCGAAGGCCGCGGCCGGGCTGCCGGTGCACCTGGAGGTGATGGCGCCGATGGTGGCCGACCGGGTGGACGCCAAGGCGTTCGCGGACGCCTGCCGGGAGGCGGGGCTGGAGGCGAAGTACGGCGCGATGGTCGAGATCCCCTCGGCCGCGCTGCGGGCGCGCTCGGTGCTGCAGGAGGTCGAGTTCCTGTCGCTGGGCACCAACGACCTGGCGCAGTACACCTTCGCGGCCGACCGGCAGGTCGGGGCGCTGGCCCGGTTGCAGGACGCCTGGCAGCCCGCGCTGCTGGACCTGATCGCACTGTCCGCGGACGCGGCGAAGTCGGTCGGGAAGAGCTGCGGGGTGTGCGGCGAGGCCGCGTCGGACCCGCTGCTGGCCTGCGTGCTGACCGGGCTGGGCGTCACCAGCCTGTCGATGGGCGCGGCGTCGATCCCGTACGTGCGTACGGCGCTGGCCAGGTACACGCTGGCGCAGTGTCGCCGGGCGGCGGAGGCGGCGCGGGCCGCCGACACCGCCGACCAGGCGCGGGCGGCGGCCCGGCAGGTGCTGTCCGGGGAGTGATCCCGGGACGGGTGAGGGAGGAGGGGCGCTGCCACCGTGGGGGTTGGCAGCGCCCCTTCGGGCCGTTCAGGCCCGGCGCGAGCGCCCGAGCTCCTCGAAGAAGCGCAGGTGGTCGAGGTTGTCGACCGAGCCGGGGTTGACCGCTTGGGCGAGCGGGGTGCCGGAGAGCAGCCGCTTGACCGGGACCTCGATCCGCTTGCCGGTGAGGGTGTGCGGGAGACCGGTGACGGCGAGGACCTCGTCGGGGACGTGGCGCGGGGAGAGCTCGGTACGCAGCGAACTGCGGATGCGGCCGATCAGCTCCTCGTCCAGGGCCGCGCCGGGGGCGAGGACGACGAAGAGCGGCATCCAGTAGCCGCCTCCGGGCTCCTCCAGGCCGATCACCAGGGACTCGGCGATCTCGGGCAGGCGCTCGACCACCTCGTAGATGTCGGCGGAGCCCATCCGGACGCCCTGGCGGTTGAGGGTGGAGTCGGAGCGGCCGTGGATGACCACGGTGCCGCGGGAGGTGGCGGTGATCCAGTCGCCGTGGCGCCAGATGCCGGGGTACATGTCGAAGTAGCTGTCCCGGTAGCGGGTGCCGTCGGGGTCGTTCCAGAAACCGGTGGGCATCGAGGGGAGCGGCTTGGTGACGACCAGCTCGCCGACCTCGTCGGTGTGCGGCTTGCCCTGGACGTCCCAGGACTCGACCGCGGCGCCGAGGCAGGGGGCCTGGATCTCGCCGAGGTACACCGGGAGGGTCGGGACGCCGCCGACGAAGCAGCTGCAGACGTCGGTGCCGCCGCTGACGGAGGCGAGCCAGATGTCCTG
This sequence comes from Kitasatospora sp. NPDC049258, assembly GCF_040678895.1. NCBI lineage: Bacteria > Bacillati > Actinomycetota > Actinomycetes > Kitasatosporales > Streptomycetaceae > Kitasatospora > Kitasatospora sp. NPDC049258. The sequence goes on along the minus strand of NZ_JBFAQT010000020.1, from coordinate 122,300 downwards.
CTTGACCTCGTCGTAGATCCACTGGAAGCCGTCGGGGGGCAGCGGGGAGCCGGTGGTGCCGAGGCAGCGGACGGCGGAGAGGTCGAGATCGCGGCCGGGGTGCAGGTCCGCCTTGCGGCTGGCGATCACGTACGCGGCGGAGGTGCCGACCACGGTGGCGCGGGTGCGGGCGGCGACCGACCAGAAGGCGCCGGTGTCGGGGTGGCCGGGGCTGCCGTCGTAGGTGACGATCGTGGCGCCCACCAGGAGACCGGCGACCAGGAAGTTCCACATCATCCAGCCGGTCGAGGTGTACCAGAGGAAGCGCTCGCCGGGGCCGAGGTCGAGGTGCAGGCCGGCCTGCTTGAGGTGCTCCAGCAGGATGCCGCCCTGGCTCTGCACGATGGCCTTGGGCAGGCCGGTGGTGCCGGAGGAGTAGAGGACCCAGAGCGGGTGCTCGAACGGGACCTGCTCGAAGACCGGTTCGGTCTCGTCGGCGGTGAGGTCGGCCCAGGCGAGGGCGCCGTCCGGGGTGGCGCCGCCGAGCAGGGGGACGTGCACGACGGTGTGCAGGGACGGGAGCTCGCGGCGCAGCTCGGCGACCACCTCGGTGCGGTCGTGGTCCTTGCCGCCGTAGTGGTAGCCGTCGACGGCGATCAGGACGGCGGGTTCGAGCTGCTGGAAGCGGTCGAGCACGCTGCGGGCGCCGAAGTCCGGGGCGCAGGAGGTCCAGACGGCGCCGATCGAGGCGGCGGCGAGCAGGGCGACGACGGCCTGCGGGATGTTGGGCAGGTAGCCGGCCACGCGGTCGCCGGGGCGCACGCCGCGGGCGCGCAGGGCCGCGGCGAGCGAGCCGACCTGGCGGCCCAGCTCGCGCCAGGTGACCTCGACCGGCTGCTCGGTGGTCTCGTCCAGGTGCAGGATCGCGGCCTCGTCCCTGCACGTCGGGTCGTCGACGCGGCGCAGGATCTCACCGGCGTAGTTGAGCCGGGCGCCGGGGAACCAGCGGGCGCCGGGCATCGTGGCGTCGGCGAGCACCGTCTCGGGCTCGGTGCTGAAGCGGACCTCGTACCACTCGGCGACGGCCTGCCAGAAGCGGCCGAGGTCCTCGGTGGACCAGGCGTGCAGGGCGGCGTAGCGGGCGGCGGCCTGCTCGTCGTCGTCGGCGGGGGCGAGCGGGGCGGCCGGGGCTCCGTGCTGCTGGGCGGCCCAGGCCTGGAACCGGACGATCTCGCTGGCCGCGGCGCGGCTGGGGGCGGGGCGCCAGAGCGGCTGGTCCTTGGGTGGGGTGCTCACGGTGGTGGTCTCCCGGCCGGTACGTGGGGACGGGCGGTGCTTGTGGCGGGCCCGCCCTAGGGACGCTGACGGAGCAGACCCTGCCATGTGATCGTCGGCCGCGCCAGGGTCCGCCTCGCCACTCGGAGGTGCTGGTCAGTGGGGGTCGGGCACAAGGTGGTCGTACTCGCCCTTGAACCAGGCCTGGGAGACCCGGGTGTGGAACGGGAAGGCGAGCGGGGTGTGCGGGTCGGCGAGCTGCCAGCCGTCGGTCTCCTCGGTGGGGACGGAGGGCGGCAGGTCGGCGAGGGCCCGGACGGGGAGCATGCCGAACAGGCAGAGGAAGCCGCCGGCGGCGTCGGAGTCGGTGGCGACCAGGGTGACGTCGGCGGCGTCGGCCTCGATGCCGGTCTCCTCGCGGAGCTCCCGGACGGCGGCCTGCTGCCAGCTCTCGCCGAAGTCGACGTAGCCGCCGGGCAGGGCCAGCTCGCCGTAGCCGGGTTCGATGGTGCGGCGGATGACGACCAGGCCACGGGCGCCGTCGGGCCGGTCGACCGGGAGTACCACGACGGTGACGGGCAGCGGGTTGCGGTAGCTGATCTCGGCGCAGCCGGGGCAGGTGCGGGGCCAGCCCTCGGTGTTCGGGTGGTACGGCGTCCCGCACCAGTGGCAGTGGGAGTTGGGCCGGTGGGCCTGCGCGCTCGTCATGGGACGGATGGTAGTGCGGCGGGAGCGGCCCGGTCAGGGGTTCCGCTGCTCGCGGCCGGGGCGCAGCAGCGGGGGGTGCAGCTGCCGGGCGGGGCCGGCGCGGTAGTGGCGGGCGCGCGGGCCGCCGCGGGTACCGCCGCGGTCGGCGGTGGTGCCGGTGGGTTCGACGAAGCCGGGGACGGAGAGCACCTTGCGGTGGAAGTTGCCGGGGTGCAGCGGCTCGCCCCAGACGGCCTCGTAGACGGCGCGCAGCTCGGGGATGGTGAAGGTGGCGCCGAGGAAGGCGGTGGCCAGCGGGCGGTACTCGAGCTTGGCGCGGGCCCGGTCGAGGCCGTGGGTGAGGATGGCGGCGTGGTCGAAGGCGAGCGGGGTGCGGTGCTCGGCGCCGGTGGCGGCCAGGTCGAGGGTGTCGACCGGGTGCCAGGCGGCGGCCGCGGCGTCGGTGCCGGCGGTGGGGGTGGGCAGGTCGGGGGCGAAGGCGAGGTGGGCGACGGAGACCACGTGCATCCGCGGGTCGCGGGCGGGGTCGCCGAAGGTGCCGAGCTGTTCGAGGTGGACCCGGCCGAGGGCGGTGGCGCCGTCGGTGCCGTCCAGGCCGGTCTCCTCGGCGAGTTCGCGGGCGGCGGCCTGGTCCAGGTTCTCCCGGCCGGCCCGCAGGAAGCCGCCGGGCAGGGCCCAGTGGCCCTGGAAGGGTGGTTCGGCGCGTTCCACCAGCAGGACGGCGAGCTCGCCCTGGCGGAGGGTGAGGGCGACCACGTCCACGGTGACGGCGATCGGGGTGAAGGCGCGCGGGTCGTAGGCGGCGAGCCAGTCCTGCTCCCGGGCCGGTGGGTCTGCGGACATCGGGGCCTCCCACGGGGCTGGGCCGGTCGTACTCGGAGTGAGATCAACATAGTGCACACCGGGCGGGTGGGCGTGCCTACAGTGGCGGGAGGTGTCCAGGGGGTGCCGGCGGGAGGTGGGTGGTGACCGGGATCGGGCCGGGGTCGTTCGCGGAGGCGGGGTCGTTCGCGGAGGCGGGGTCGTTCGCCGCGGCGGTGGCGGGCGGGGTGCTGGTGCTGGACGGCGGGCTGTCGAACCAGCTGGCGGCGGCCGGGCACGACCTGTCGGACGCGCTGTGGTCGGCGCGGCTGCTGGCGGACCGGCCGCAGGCGCTGGTGGCCGCGCACCTGGGGTACTTCCGGGCCGGGGCGCAGCTGGCGATCAGCGGGAGCTACCAGGCGAGTTTCGAGGGCTTCGGCCGGCGCGGGGTGGGGCGGGCCGGGGCGGCGCGGCTGATCGCGTCGAGCGTGTCACTGGCGCGGCGGGCGGCCGAGCGGGCCGAGCGGGAGGGGCCGGGGCGGCGCTGGGTGGCGGCGTCGGTGGGGCCGTACGGGGCGGTGCTGGCGGACGGGTCGGAGTACCGGGGCCGGTACGGGCTGAGCGTGGCGCGGCTGGAGCGGTGGCACCGGCCGCGCGTCGAGGTGCTGGCGGCGGCCGGCCCGGACGTGCTGGCGCTGGAGACGGTGCCGGACGTGGACGAGGCCGAGGCGCTGCTGCGGGTGGTGCGGGGGCTGGGGGTACCGGTGTGGCTGTCGTACAGCGTGGCGGGTGACCGGACCAGGGCGGGGCAGCCGCTGGCGGAGGCGTTCGCGGTGGCGGCCGGCGTGCCGGAGGTGGTGGCGGTGGGGGTGAACTGCTGCACCCCCACCGACGCGGACCGGGCGGTGCCGCTGGCGGCGGAGGTGACGGGCAAGCCGGTGGTGGTCTACCCGAACAGCGGGGAGCGGTGGGAGAGCGGGCGGGGGTGGGCGGGCGAGCCGACCTTCCGGCCCGGCCGGGTCGCGGGCTGGACGGCCGGCGGGGCCCGGCTGGTGGGCGGCTGCTGCCGGGTCGGCGAGGCGGAGATCTCCGCGCTGGCCCGGGCCGTGCGCGCACGTTGATCGGGAAAGGTGCACGCACGGCCTGTGGCCTGGCAGACTCATGGCGATACTCTTGCGGTCGACATTGTCGACCGTCTGTCAGGGAGGTAGCCGATGCCCGGCCCGATCCAGTCGCTCTCCCGGGCCGCCGCGATACTGCGGCTGCTGGCCGGAGGCGAGCGTCGGCTCGGCCTGTCCGAGGTCGCCACGGCGCTGGACCTGGCCAAGGGGACGGCCCACGGGATCCTGCGCACCCTCCAGCAGGAGGGCTTCGTCGAGCAGGACGCGGAGAGCGGCAAGTACCAGCTGGGCGCGGAGCTGTTGCGGCTCGGCCAGAGCTACCTGGACGTGCACGAGCTGCGCGCCCGGGCGCTGGTCTGGGCGGACGACCTGGCCCGGGCCTCCGGCGAGACCGTCTACCTGGGCGTGCTGCACCAGCGGGGCGTGCTGATCGTGCACCACGTGTTCCGCCCGGACGACACCCGGCAGGTGCTGGAGGTGGGCTCGATGCAGCCGCTGCACAGCACCGCGCTGGGCAAGGTGCTGCTGGCGTACGACCCGGTGGCGCGCGGTGAGCTGGGCGAGGGCCCGCTGGAGTCGTACACGCTGCGGACGCTGACCGACCCGGCCGACGTGGACGCCGAGTGCGCCCTGATCCGCGAGCGCGGCTGGTCGGACTCGGTGGAGGAGACCTGGGAGGGCGTGGCCTCGATCGGCGCGCTGATCCAGGACCGGCGGCGCAATCCGGTGGGTGCGGTGTGCATCTCCGGCGCGGTGGAGACGGTCTGCGAGGACGGCTTCGTGAAGCCCTCGCTGGTCGCCTCGGTGCGCAGCGCGGCGCGGGCGATCTCACGCGATCTGGGTGCCGGCCGGTTCTGACCGGCCACCGTTCCACCCCTTGCGCGAAGGCGCGGGCGGGCCCTTGCGGGCCGCCCGCGCCTTCGCGTTTGCGGGCCCGGACCGGGGTGTCATGGAGCGATGAGTCACAGGTGCGTAACCCCGCCTTGACGCAGGGGACACCGGAGGGGGAAGCTTCCGCATGTCGGTCGACAATGTCGAACGACGGTTGGACCGAGTCGCACTCCCCCGCGCTCACCACGCTCAGCGATCGGTCCAGCCGCCCCCCGGTACGTATCCCCGGGACGGGAGACGTACCGCCTGCCCCCACCCTTGCTCCGGACCATTCGGACATAGGAGCCAGACAGACGAAGGAGTCTGTGTGTCCGCGTTCTCCAACGGCGACATCTTTGTCGGCGAGACCCTCGGTACTGCTGCTCTGATACTCCTGGGCGGTGGCGTCTGCGCCGCTGTCACCCTCAAGAAGTCCAAGGCGATCAACGCCGGCTGGCTGGCCATCACGTTCGGCTGGGGCTTCGCGGTCATGATCGCCGCCTACATGTCCGCCCCGAAGTCCGGCGCCCACCTGAACCCGGCCGTCACCCTGGCCATCGCCGCCGACACCGGCGAGTGGGGCAAGGTGCCGCTCTACCTCGGCTCCCAGCTGCTCGGCGCGATGATCGGCGCGGTGCTGGTCTGGGCCACCTACCTCGGCCAGTTCCAGGCCAACGAGGAGCCGACCCTCGGCATCTTCTCGACCGGTCCGGAGATCCGGAACCCGATCCAGAACCTGCTGACCGAGATCATCGGCACCTTCGTGCTCTGCCTCGCGATCCTCACCCAGGGCCTCAACAAGGGTCTCGGCCTGTCCGGCCTGGGCATCCTGATCGTCGCCTTCACCGTCGTCGGCATCGGCCTCTCGCTCGGCGGCCCGACCGGCTACGCGATCAACCCGGTCCGCGACCTCGGCCCGCGCATCATCCACTCGCTGCTGCCCATCCCCCACAAGGGTGGCTCCGACTGGTCGTACGCCTGGATCCCGGTGGCCGGTCCGATCATCGGCGGTCTGCTGGCCGGCGGCTTCTACCACGTGGCCTTCTAGTCCGGGTTTGCCCGACGCCCGTGCACGGGGACTGACCTCAGGTCAGGCCCGCCCACCCCGAACCCCTCATCCCGAGCCGAGGACTTCATGACCATCACTGGGACCCCCGCCGGCAACTACATCGCCGCGATCGACCAGGGCACGACCTCCAGCCGCTGCATCATCTTCGGCGCCGACGGCCGGATCGTCGCCGTCGACCAGCAGGAGCACTCGCAGATCTTCCCGCAGCCCGGCTGGGTCGAGCACGACGCCGCCGAGATCTGGACCAGGGTCCAGTCGGTGGTGCGCGGTGCGCTGGAGAAGGCCGGGCTGACCAAGGACGACATCCGCGCGATCGGTATCACCAACCAGCGCGAGACCACCGTCCTGTGGGACAAGAACACCGGCGAGCCGGTGCACAACGCCCTGGTCTGGCAGGACACCCGGACCGAGGCACTCTGCCGCGAGCTCGGCCGCAACGTCGGCCAGGACCGCTTCCGCCGCGAGACCGGCCTGCCGCTGGCCAGCTACTTCGCCGGCCCGAAGATCCGCTGGCTGCTGGACAACGTCGAGGGCCTGCGGGAGCGCGCCGAGGCCGGCGACATCCTGTTCGGCACCATGGACACCTGGGTGATCTGGAACCTCACCGGTGGCGTCGACGGCGGCAAGCACATCACCGATGTGACCAACGCCAGCCGCACCATGCTGATGAACCTGTCCACGCTGGCCTGGGACGAGAAGATCGCCGAGTCGATGGGCGTGCCGCTGACCGTCCTCCCGGAGATCCGCTCCTCCGCCGAGGTCTACGGCCACGCGGTCGGCGACCTGGCGGGCGTGCCGGTCGCCTCGGCGCTGGGCGACCAGCAGGCCGCGCTGTTCGGCCAGACCTGCTTCAGCGAGGGCGAGGCCAAGTCGACCTACGGCACCGGCACCTTCCTGCTGCTGAACACCGGCGAGAAGATCGTCAACTCGTACCACGGCCTGCTCACCACGGTCGGCTACCGGATCGGCGACCAGGCTCCGGTCTACGCCCTGGAGGGCTCGATCGCGGTCACCGGCTCGCTGGTGCAGTGGCTGCGCGACCAGCTCGGCATCATCTCGACCGCGGCCGAGATCGAGACCCTGGCCAACACCGTCGAGGACAACGGCGGCGCCTACTTCGTGCCGGCCTTCTCCGGCCTGTTCGCCCCGTACTGGCGCTCCGACGCCCGCGGCGTGATCGCCGGCCTGACCCGGTACGTCACCAAGGGCCACCTGGCCCGCGCCGTGCTGGAGGCCACCGCCTGGCAGACCCGCGAGGTGGTCGACGCCATGCAGAAGGACTCCGGCGTCGAGCTCACCGCGCTCAAGGTCGACGGCGGCATGACCTCCAACAACCTGCTGATGCAGAACATCGCGGACGTGCTCGACGCACCGGTCGAGCGCCCGTACGTGGCCGAGACCACCGCCCTCGGCGCCGCCTACGCGGCCGGCCTGGCGGTCGGCTTCTGGCCCGACCTCGACACCCTGCGGGCCAACTGGCACCGCGCCGCCGAGTGGACTCCCCGGATGGACGAGACCACCCGGGAGCGGGAGTACAAGAAGTGGCTCAAGGCCGTGGAGCGCACCATGGGCTGGGTGGAGGAGGACGAGCAGAACTGACCGGCACACCGGCCGGGGCCACGGGCCCCGGCCGGTCGTTCCGGTTTCGCACCCGGCCCGCCGCACCGGGCCGACCGGCCTGCAGCACAGGCCGCACCGCACACCGAGAGGAGAAACGGCGCCGCCCGACCCGCGCCGCCGTAACACACACCATGGCAACCATCCCGACCCTGGGCGCCGAGCGCACCGCCGGCCGTACCGCCTCCCGCGCCGAGACCCGCGAACTGCTGGGCAAGGCCACCTACGACCTGCTGGTGATCGGCGGCGGCATCCTCGGCACCGCCACCGCCTGGACCGCCGCCCAGGCGGGTCTCAAGGTAGCCATGGTCGACGCCGGCGACTTCGCCGGTGCCACCTCCAGCGCCTCCTCCAAGCTGGTCCACGGCGGTCTGCGCTACCTGCAGACCGGCGCGGTCAAGCTGGTCGCCGAGAACCACAAGGAGCGCCGGGCGCTGGCCACCGACGTGGCGCCGCACCTGGTGAACCCGCTGACCTTCTTCGTCCCGGTCTACAAGGGCGGCCCGCACAGCGCCCCCAAGCTCGGCGCCGGCGTCTTCCTCTACTCCGCGCTGTCCGCCTTCCGCGACGGCATGGGCCGGGTCTCCACCGCCGCGCACGCCGCGCAGCAGGTGCCCGCGCTGCGCACCGAGGGCCTGCAGGCCGTCGCGGTCTACGGCGACCACCAGATGAACGACTCCCGGGTCGCCGTGATGACCGTCCGGGCCGCCGTGGACGCGGGCGCCGTCGCGCTCAACCACGCCGAGGTCACCGGCCTGCGGTTCACCGGCACCCGGGTCACCGGCGCCGAGCTGAAGGACCGGCTCGACGGCACCGAGTTCGGTGTCAGCGCCCGCCTGGTGCTCAACGCGACCGGCCCGTGGGTCGACCACCTGCGCCGGATGGAGGACGCGGGCTCGGCCCCGTCCATCCGCCTCTCCAAGGGCGCGCACGTGGTCGTCAAGCGCCGCAGCCCGTGGCGCGCGGCGCTCACCATCCCGATCGACAAGTACCGCGTCTCCTTCGCCATCCCGTGGGAGGACCACGTCCTGCTCGGCACCACCGACGAGGAGTACACCGGCGACCCGCAGGACGTGCGCGCCACCGAGGCCGACATCGACCAGATCATGGACGAGGCCGGCCACGCGATCCGCGACGAGCACCTCGACCGTGACCTGATCACCTACTCCTTCGCGGGCCTGCGGGTGCTGCCCGGCGGCCCCGGCGACACCGCCGCCGCCAAGCGCGAGACCGTGGTCACCGAGGGCCGCGGCGGCATGCTGTCGGTGGCCGGCGGCAAGTGGACCACCTACCGGCACATCGGCCGCACGGTGCTGGAGAAGCTCAAGCACGTGCCCGGCACCGGCCTGGCCGAGGACGTCTCGCCGTTCCCGGCGACCGTGCCGCTGCCCGGCATCGGCGCGCCGAACGCCGTCGCGCACCGGCTGCTGATGGACCGCGAGGCCGGCTCCCGGATGGAGCCGCTGGTCGCCAAGCACCTGGCCAGCCACTACGGCACGCTCTCCTTCGACATCGCGCGCCTGATCGCCGACCGCCCGGAGCTCGGCGCGCCGATCCACGCCGACGGCCCCGACGTGTGGGCCCAGGTCGCCTACGCCGCCGACAGCGAGTGGGCGTACACCGTGGACGACGTGCTGCGCCGCCGCACCACCATGACGGTGCGCGGCCTGGACACCCCGGAGGTCCGCGCCGAGGTCGAGGCCTTCCTCGCCAAGCGCAAGCAGGCCTGACGACCGCTTCGGCCGGAGCCGCCCCGTGGGACTTCCCGCGGGGCGGCTCCGCCACGTCCGGTGACGGCTGCCGGTGGCGGCTTGCGGTGACGGCTGCCGGTGACGGCGCGCTGTGCGATCATCTGCGCTGTTCGCAGTCTCGGTGAGTCAGGGGTGGGCCGTGGGATTCCTCGCGTCATGGGCACGTACGCGCCGGTCGGCGGACGCGGCGCAGCAGCACGAGGAGGGCACCCGGCTGCTGGCGGCCGACCGCACCGAGGAGGCCGAGCGGCGCTTGCGGGCGGCCGCCGACACCCGGCGGGAGCTGCTGGGACCGGACGCGGCCGACACCCTCGACAGCCGGATCGCCCGGTGCCAGGCGCTGATCCTGCTGCGGCACCTGGACCGGGCGGAGACCGAGATCCTGGACGTGTCGGCGCGGGTGCGCGAGCAGGCGGAGCGCGCCCCGGAGCAGTGGGCGGCGCGCGCCGCCCGGACCGGCTACGTCCGGGCCCTGCTCCTGCACCACTGCGGCCGGTTGGCGCAGGCCGAGGAGCAGGCGCGGGCGGTACTCGCCGGCTGCGCGGACCGGCCCGCCCTGATCACCGAACGCCTGCAGGCCGGCGACCTGCTCTGCCGGGTGACCGGCGACCGCGGCCGGCACGCCGAGGCGGTCGCGCTGCTCGCCGGCCACGCCGAGCTGGTGGCGCGGACGGCTCCCGCGGCCGCCGCGGTGCTGGCGTTGAAGGCCCGCTCGGACCGTTGCCAGCAGCTCGCGTACCTGGGGCGGTACGAGGAGGCCGAGGGCGAGGCCCGCGCGATCGCCGGATCCGCGGCCGCCGTACCCGGGCCGCACGGCCGGTACCTCGCCCTCGCGGCGGCCAACGCGCTCGCCTTCTCGCTCGCCTCGCACGGCCGGTGGGCGGAGGCCGAGCAGGTCGGCCGCGCCGCCCTGGACCGGGCGGACACGGCCGCCCCGCACCGGGTGGACCTGTTCGCCGCCACGCTGCGGCTCGGCCTGGCCCGGAGCCTGAGCGGCCAGGGCCGGTACGCCGAGGCCCTCGACGCGGCCGCCGAAGCCGAGCGGGACCTGCACAGCCCCGACCACCTCGCGGCGGCGGCGACCACGGCCGGCACCGCGCTGCTCGGCCTCGGGCGGCACCAGGAGGCGGTGGAACGGGCCCGCCGGGCCCAGGAGTTCTGCCGTACCTCGCTGGGGCCGGGCCACCACCGCGCGCTGGAGGCCGACACCCTGCTCGGCCTTGCCCTGACCGGTGCGGGCCGGTCGGAGGAGGCCACGCGGGTGCTGGAGCGCGCGGTGACCGACTGGCGGGCCGGGTTCGGTGACGCCCACCCCCGGACCGCCGCCGCGGTCGCCGCGCTGGCGCGGGTGGGGGACGCGGCGGCCTGAGAGGCTTTGGTCCCCGGTGGCCGGCGCGGTGTCAGGCCCGGGGGGTCAGGCCGCCCGGCGGTGTCAGGCGCGGCGGTGGCTGCCTCGGCGGCGCTGGGAGGCGAAGACCGCTCCGCCGAGCAGGATCAGGCCGGTGCCGGCGGTCAGGGCCATCAGCTCCGTACCGTCGGCGCCGGTGGAGGCGAGTTCGCCGCCGGTGCCCGGGGGCGAGGCCGTCGGGTGCGGGGCGGTGGCGGAGGAGCTGGGCGACGGGGTGGGTGTGGCCGTCACGGAGGTGCTCGGACCGGGGCTCGGCGAGGGCGCGGCGGTCGGGGTCGGGGAGGCGGTGACCGGTACGGGGGCCTGACCGGTGGCGGCGTGGGCGGTGGAGAGCACCACCGCGCTGTAGGGCGCCAGGGTGATCCGGCAGGTCCCGCCGGGGCAGTCGGCGTGGTCCGGCGCGCCGGGGGCGAAGCTGCCGTCGGCCGCCACCGAGGCGCCCTGGATCTTCACCCCGGCCTTGGCGTCCAGGCCGGGCGCGGTCATGGTGAGCACCGACACCCCGGTGGCCTCGCCCGGCCGGACGCCGACCGTCGCGGCCGCGCCGTCCAGATTCTCCAGCAGGACCCGGGTGCTCCCGTCGGCGTTGCGGACGGCGTGCGCCGCGAGGTTGCCGCCGCCGGAGACCTTCGCCTCCAGCAGCTTGCCGGTGCCGAGCTGACGGGCCAGCAGCATCCCGTAGTAGGACGGCGCGGCGGTGTGATGGTGCTCGCCGTCGGCGAGGATCGGGCTGTACGCGTTGCCCAGGGCGCCGGTGAGGTAGGTGCCGGAGAGGCCGCCGTGGATGTTGACGCCGGCCGCGCCGTGCTCGGCCGCGATGAGCAGGAAGTCCGCCATCCACAGCGCGGAGGCGTAGCCGTCGGTGACGCCCGCGATGCCGCCGCAGGAGATCGAGTTGGTCTCCGACAGCCGCAGCGGGACGCCGAGGCCGGCCGCCGTGGCGGACAGCTTGCCGATGGTGCCCGCCGCCGACGAGGCGCGCTCGCGGGAGAGCAGGCCGGCCGCCGTGGCGTCCTTGGACCTGCAGCCGCTGATCGCGTAGTAGTGCTGGTCGAGCTGGCCGATCTTCCCCTTGGCCCAGCCCGCGTAGGCGGGCAGCATGCCGGTGCTCGCCAGGTCGGGCCCGGCGAAGGGGACCTGCGGGGCGCCCTTGCGGATCGCGTCCAGGCAGCGCTTGGCGTCGGCGGGCAGGTCGTCGGCCCCGTAGCCGGTCGGGCGGTAGCCCTTGCTCTGCCAGCTGCTCGGTTCGTTGCCGCAGGCCAGCGCCGTCAGGGCGGGGCCGAGCGCGGCGCTGACGGCGGCCACGTCCCTGGTGACGGCGGCGGCGTCGAGGTGGGCACCGTTCTCGGAGTAGATCACCCGCCAGCCGGTGGCGTCGGTGAGGCGGCGCAGCGCGGCCAGCGCCTCGGGCGAGGAGGTCGTGAAGTCCTTGTCCACCGTGTTGCCGCCGAAGCGCAGGACGCCGGGCCCGAGGTTCTTCAGCAGCTGCGGGTAGTTGCCCCGGGCGTCGAACTCACCGGTCCGCAGGTGGGTCGACTCGTAGGAGAAGCCCAGGAAGCCCTCGAGCAGCGTGCCGATCACGGCCGGTTGCGCCCCGATCGTCACGGTGGCCTCCGACGGCGTGGCCTTCGACGGCGCCGCGGAGGCGGCCGGCGCGGTCAGCAGGACCAGCGTCATGGCGCTGAGCAGCGAGGCGCTCTTCGGCAGAGCCATGGTGAGATGCCGCCAATCTCTCGGGCAGGCGGACCGCACCCGCCCGCGGTCCGGGCATCGGGCGGGTGCGGCCTCGCGGTCGGTACCGGATGACGTCATGCGGAACGGCGTGCGGCCCCGGCGGGTTCATCGGGTGCGGGCACGAACCGTCCGGCCGGCGGCGGTCCGGCCGGTGGTCCGTCAGGCCACCCCCGCCGGGGCCCGCTCCGGGCCGGGCGTACCGGCGCCGGCCGGGGACGGGTCCTTGAGCAGGACGAGCGCGGCGGCCGAACCGGCCAGGGCGATCGCGGCGCAGACCCAGGTGCCGCTGTGCATCGCCGTGGTGAAGGCCTGGTCGGCGGCCTCGACCAGCCGCGCGCCCGGGCCCGGCGGGAGGTGGGCGGCGACCAGGTGGGCGGAGGGCAGGTCGGCGTCGGCCGGGGCGGGCGCACCGGGCAGGTCGGTGTGCAGGTTGCTCCGGTAGGCGGCGGAGACCACGGTGCCGACCACGGCGATGCCGAGGACGCCGCCGAGTTCACGGACCACGCTGTTGAGCGCGCCGGCCATGGGGGCCTTCTCCCGGGGCAGGGCGGCGACGGCGGCCGCGCTGGCCGGGGCCATGATCAGGCCCATCCCCGCGCCGACCACCGCCATGGCCACGGCGAGCAGCGCGAACGGTGTGCCGACCCGGACCAGTGACACCCCGGACAGGCCGAGCGCCATCAGGGCGAGGCCGGCGGCGATCGCCCGCCGGGTGCCGATCCGGGCGGTGCTGCGGTCGCTGGTGGCGGCGGTGGCGGCCATCGCCAGCGCGAACGGCAGCGCTCCGAGGCCCGCCTTCAACGGGCTGTAGCCGTGCACCAGTTGCAGGTACTGGGTGAAGACGAAGAGCAGCCCGAACAGGGCGAAGAAGGTGACGGCCAGGACGCCGCCCGCGACGCTGACCGCGCGGACCGCGAACACCCGGATGTCCACCATCGGCTGGCCGGCCCGGAGCTCCCAGCCGGCGAAGGAGGCCAGCAGCAGGACGGCCGCGGCGGCCTCGACCAGCGAGCCGGTGGACAGCCAGCCGCGCTCGGGGCCGCGGACGATCACATCGACCAGCGCCGCCAGGCCGGCGGCGGAGAGCAGCAGCCCGGCGAGGTCGAGCCGGCCGGCCCGGCGGCCGGGGAACGCGGGGATCACGGCGACGGTGGCGACCAGGGCGGCGGCGACCAGCGGCACGTTGATCCAGAAGACGCTGCTCCAGGAGAAGTGGTCGAGCAGCAGGCCGCCGGCGATCGGGCCGATCACGATGCCGAGGCCGGCGGTGGCGGACCAGATCGCGATGGCCCTGGGGCGCTCCCGCTCGGGGAACAGCGACACGATGGTGGAGAGCGTGGCCGGCATGACGAAGGCGGCGCCGAGGCCCATCACGGCGCGCAGCGCGATGAGCTGGCCGGCCGAATCCGCGCAGGCGGCGACCGCCGAGCCGAGCGCGAACACGGTCAACCCGCCGATCAGCGCCCGGCGCTGGCCGAACCGGGCGCCGAGGCCGCCGGCGGTGATCAGCATGGCGGCGAAGACCAGGGTGTAGGCGTTGTTGATCCACTGGAGGTCGGCGGTGGAGGCTCGCAGCGCGGTGGCGAGCGCGGGCAGGGCGGTGTTGAGCACCGTGTTGTCGATGGTGACCACCACCAGCGAGGAGCAGAGCGCCGCGAGGGCGGCCCAGCGGCGCGGGTGGCCGCTGTCCGGATCGGTCATCAGGCTTCCTTACTCATGTAACCTTACGCCCGTTAGCTGTTGGACGAGGAAGCTAGCGCACTCGCCTAACAGGTGTAAAGTCACATCTCATGGAGCAGGATCCGACCACCCTCGACCAGCGGGAAGAGCCGCCGGCCCGGCACCGGAACCGCCGGGGCGAAGGCCCCAGGCTGCGGGAGGAGATCGTCCGGGCGGCGATCGCGCTGATCGAGCGCGGCGGCTCCAAGGAGTCGGTGACGCTGCGCGCGGTGGCCCGCGAGGTCGGCATCGCCGCACCCTCCATCTACGGCCACTTCGCCGACCGGGACGCGATCGTGGACGCCGTGGTGGCGGAGGCGCTGACCCGCCTGCAGCAGACCGTCAGCGCGGCCACCGCCGCCCAGGACGACCCGGTGGACTCGCTGATCGCGGGCTGCGCCGCGTACGTGGAGTTCGGCAGCCGGGACCCGGCCTGCTACCGGATCGTGTTCGGCTCCTCCCGGCACCGGACGCAGCCCGTGCCGTGCGAGCGCCCCTCGCCCAGCGGGCTGGACGTCTTCATGGCGCTGGTCCACAGCCTGGAGGCCTGCGTCCGCGCCGGGCGCTCCGCCAGCACCGACCCGTTCGCCGACGCGGTCGCCCTGTGGACGGCGCTGCACGGCCAGGTCACCCTGCGCGCCGCGCTGCCGGACTTCCCCTGGCCGCCCACCGACACGGTCACCCAGCTGGCGCGCAGCCTCGGCCGGGTCACCCCGTAGGGCGCCGCCCTCGGCAGCGCGAAAGGGGCACCCGGCGAACCGGGTGCCCCTTCGGGCCTTGGCCGCTCGGGCGTCAGATGATCAGGCTGAGCGGCAGGATCAGGACTATCGCGACCACCGAGATCACGGTCTCCATCACCGACCAGGACTTCACGGTCTGGCCGACCGTCATCCCGAAGTACTCCTTGACCAGCCAGAAGCCGGCGTCGTTGACGTGCGAGAAGAACAGCGAGCCGGCGCCGACGGCGAGCACCAGCAGGGCCGCGTGGGTGCTGGACATGCCGGCGGCCAGCGGGGCCACGATGCCGGCCGCGGTGATGGTGGCGACCGTGGCCGAGCCGGTGGCCAGCCGGATCAGGACGGCGATCAGCCAGCCGAGCAGCAGGGCGGAGATGTGCCACTTGCCGGCCCACTCGCTGACCGCGGTGCCGACGCCGACGTCGATCAGGGTCTGCTTGAAGCCGCCGCCCGCGCCGACGATGAAGACGATGCCGGCGATCGGGGCGAGCGACTTCTCCACCGTCCGGGAGATCCGGGCCTTGTCGAAGCCGGCCGCCCGGCCGAGGGTGACCATGCCGAGCAGGGTGGCGGCGAGCAGCGCGATCAGCGGCGAGCCGATGAAGTCGAAGATCCGCTGCAAGGTGGCCTTCGGGTCGTCGATCACCACGTCGACCAGGGCCTTACCGAGCATCAGCACCACCGGCAGCAGGATGGTGGCGAGCACCGCGCCGAAGCGCGGGGTGTGCTCGGGGCGCTCGGCGGCGGCGGGGGCGGTCTCGGCCGGGAGCTCCAGCGGGCCGACCCAGCGTTCGGCGACCCGGGCGAACAGCGGACCGGCGATGACCAGGGTGGGGACGGCGATCAGCAGGCCGAGCGCCAGGGTGATCCCGAGGTCGGCCTTGAGCGCGTCGACGGCGACCAGCGGGCCGGGGTGCGGGGGCACCAGGCCGTGCAGCACGGAGAGTCCGGCCAGCGCGGGTATCCCGATCCGCAGCAGCGGGACGGTGCCGCGGCGGGCGACCAGCAGCACGATCGGCACCAGCAGCACCACGCCGACCTCGAAGAAGAGCGGCAGGCCGAGCACGGCCGCGATCAGCGCCATCGACCAGGGCAGTGCCCGGCGGCCGGAGCGGGCCAGCACGGTGTCGGCGATGATGTCGGCCCCGCCGGAGTCGGCGAGCAGCTTGCCGAGCATCGCGCCGAGGCCGATCAGCAGACCGACGCCGCTCACCGTGGCGCCGAACCCGCCGGCGAAGCTGCTGGTCAGTTTGTCGAAGGGGGCGCCGGCCACGGCGGCGAGCAGCCCGGAGCCGATGGTCAGGGCGAGGAAGGGGTGCAGCTTCAGCTTGGTGATCAGCAGCACGATGGCGGCGATGGCGGCCAGCACCGCGATCAGCAGGGTGGTGTCGTTGCCGGTGTGGGGCAGGGCCGGTGGGGCGGCCACGAGCAGCGAGGTGGGGGTCACGCGAGGTCTCCATTGACGGGCCGCAGCAGCTGCGCGGCCATCTCGGCGAGGTCGTCGGGGGCGGGGCCGACGTCGAGGACGGCTCCGTGCTCATCGGGCCGGAGCGGTTCGAGCGCGGCGTACTGGGAGTCGAGCAGGGTGGCGGGCATGAAGTGGCCGCTGCGGTGGGCGAGGCGGTCCCCGACCAGCCGGTGGCTGCCGCTGAGGTGCAGGAAGAACGCGTCCGGGCAGTGTGCGCGCAGGATGTCGCGGTAGCCGCGCTTGAGGGCGGAGCAGGTCACCACTCCCCCGGTGCCGGCGTGCCGCCGGGCGCCGAGCCAGTCGCCGAGTGCGTGGAGCCAGGGCTCGCGGTCCTGGTCGTCCAGCGGGATGCCGGCCGACATCTTGGCGATGTTGGCGGCGGGGTGGAAGTCGTCGGCCTCCGCGTAGGGCAGGTGGAGGCGCTGGGCGAGCAGCCGGGCGACGGTGGTCTTGCCGACGCCGGAGACGCCCATGACGACGATCGCGGGCGGCTGGTTCTCGACGTTGAGAGCCATGGGTGATGCTCCTGTTCTGCCTGTTCCGTCGGCCACTGTGGCGTAAAGGTATGACTTATTCAAGACGATGAAACTTAATCGTCATACTTTTGCTGCCCGCTAGGCTGTCGGGATGGAGATCCAGGGCCTGCCCGGCCGCCTGCTCGCGGACCTCGGTCCGGCCATCGCCTCGGGCGAGATCCCGGTCGGTACGGTGCTGCGCGCCGAGGAGCTGGAGGCCCGCTACGCCGTCTCGCGCACGGTGGTGCGGGAGGCGGTGCGGATCCTGGAGTCGATGCGGATGGTCGAGTCCCGGCGGCGGGTGGGCAGCACGGTGCTGCCCAGGAGCGACTGGGACGTCTTCGACCCGCTGGTGATCCGCTGGCGGCTGGCCGGCGCCGACCGGGGCGCCCAGCTGCGCTCGCTCGGCTCGCTGCGGGTGGCGGTCGAGCCCGCCGCGGCCGCACTGGCGGCCCGGGCCGCCAGCGACGACGACCGGCGCGAACTGAGCGCGCTGGCCGTCGAGCTGACCGTCACCGCGCGCGCCGCCGACCTGCGGACCTTCCTGCGGCACGACATCGCCTTCCACTCGGCCGTGCTGCGGGCCAGTGGCAACGAGATGTTCGCGCACCTGGGCGACACCGTGGGCGCGGTGCTCACCGGCCGCACCGAGCACGACCTGATGCCCCACCAGCCCGCGGACTACGCCGTGCGACTGCACCGGGAGGTCGCGGACGCGATCTGCGCAGGTGACGCCGAGTCAGCCGAACGGGCGATGCGCACGATCGTGCTGGGGGCGCTGGAGGAGCTGGACGCAACCCTGGACTGAGCCGAGCGCTGCACCGGCGGGGTGGAATGTTCCTGGACGCACGGGGCAGGCTGGGCGTGGACGCGTCGCCGCCCGGTCACTCCGGCGCTCGCCGAGACCTGGGGGGTTTCCGAATGTCCGCCGCACGCCGCCGACTTCCCGACGAGGTCCGCTCCGCCGCCGTCCGGGCCGTGCTCTGCATCGCCTTCACGCTGGTGGCGCTGATGATCGCGGTGCTGGCCTCGTACGCGCGCAGCGGGCTGCTGACGCCGGCCCTGCTGGGCATGGCCCTCGGGGTGTTCGGCTGCGCCTGGTGCCTGCTGGAGATCGTGATCGCCCGTCAGATCGCCGCCCAGCGACTGCGCGGGCCGAACGCCGCCTCACCGCTGGCGGGCAGCCGGGAGCGCGGCCGCGGCCGCCCCGCGGTGGAGCGGCGCACGCCGTCGCACGGCTGACTCCCGCAAGGTGCCCCGTGCACCGGGGCCGGGGCGGGCGCTACCGCGCCAGCGCGCCCAGGCGGCGCCAGTTGCGCAGCAGGCCGGTGGGCACGCTGCCCGGACGGTCGCGCGGGACGCGGACCCGCAGCGCGCCCGGCCGCAGGCCGCAGCGGACCGGCACCGGGAGCACCAGCGACTCGCCGTCCACCGCGACCGGGATCTCGGGCTCGGCGGAGGTGACCACCACGTCACGGGCGGTCAGCTCGGTGAGCCCGGCGGACTGGCCGCCCAGTGCCACCGCCGCTGCCTGGGCCGCGTTCTGGAGCCGGATGCCGAGCACCCCGAGCTGCCCGGTGTCCAGCCGCGGCCGCCGGCCGGCGCCCAGCCGGTCGCGGGTGTCGTACGGGTTGTTGCTGATCAGCAGCGCCTGGGGCTCGGTCAGCCGCACCCCGTCGGCATCGGCGGTGATCAGCGCGCCGGACTCGCCCGCCAGCAGCTCGGGGAGGGCGTCGAGCGCCGTCCCGGCCTTGGCGTCGCGGTAGGCGGGGCTCTGCACGATCTCCGCGTACGCGCCGAAGGACACGGTGTTCACGAAGGCGCGCCCGGCCACCGTGCCGAGGTCGACCCGCAGTTCGACACCGTGGACCAGGGCGTCCAGGCAGCGCGCGGGGTCGGTGCGGTCGAGTCCGAGGTCCATCGCGAAGTGGTTGCGCGTCCCGGCGCAGACCACCAGGAACGGCAGGTCGTGCTCGGCCGCCACCCCGGCGACCAGCGCCTGGGTGCCGTCGCCGCCCGCGACACCGAGCAGGTCGGCGCCGTCGGCGACGGCCCGCCGGGCGATCGCGGCGACGTCCTGGGTGGTGCCGGTGTCCAGCACGATCACCTCGGCGCCCAGCGCCTCGGCCCGGGCCACCAGGTCGAACCGGCCGACCTTGCCGCCGCCGGAGCGCGGGTTCATGATCAGCACCGCCCGCTTCGGGCGCGGGCTCACCCGGACCAGCAGGTCGGCGACCGGCCGGGTGAGCCGCAGGGCCCGGTCCGCGCAGACCAGCGCGGTGCCCCAGAGCAGCAGCGCGCTGCACGCGGGCACCCACAGACCGCTGCTGACGAAGAACGTCAGCACCGAGCCCACGGCCACCAGCACCAGCGCACCGCCGAGCACCCGGACCAGGCCCCGGCGCGCCACCGTCCACCAGGCCCCGGCGGCGGCCGCCGCCAGACCGGCCAGCGCGACCAGCAGCACCCAGGCCCCGCGCAGGCCCACCATCGCCAGGACCGCCAGCAGGGCCAGCGCCCCGCAGGCCAGCGCCACCCTGGCGAGGCGCCTGGCCCGGCCCGCCGCCGCCTTCGGTCCGCTCGTCATCGGCTTGCGCACTGTTCCCCCTGATCCCGGCCCGGTCCCGGCTCGACCCGCTCCGCAGGGACGGTAGCGCGACCCGCGCCCGCGCGGCGCGCCGCCCGGCGGAGCGGGTCAGCCGCGGTCGCCGACGGCGAAGCCGTACTGGCGGGGCCAGCGCCGCTCGGCGCCCAGCACCCGGGCGGCGTGGTGCGGCCAGTGCGGGTTGCGCAGCAGCTCGCGACCGAGCATCACCGCGTCGGCCAGGCCCTCGCCGACGATCCGTTCGGCCTGCTCGGGTTCGGTGATCATACCGACGGCGCTCACCGGGAGGCCGCCGCCCGCGCGGACCCGGGTGGCGAACGGCACCTGGTAGCCGGGGCCGGCGGTGATCACCGCGTGCGGGGCCAGGCCGCCGCTGGAGACGTCCAGCAGGTCGATGCCGACGGCCTGGAGCTCCTTGGCCAGCAGCACGCTCTCCTCCACCGTCCAACTCGGCTCCTCGGGCAGCCAGTCGGTGGCCGAGACCCGGAAGAACACCGGCAGCTCCGCCGGCCAGACGGCGCGGACGGCGGCCGAGACCTCCAGCGCGAGGCGGGCGCGGCCGGCGAAGGAGCCGCCGTAGCCGTCGGTGCGGTGGTTGGCGGCGGGCGACAGGAAGGTGTGGATCAGGTAGCCGTGCGCGCCGTGCACCTCCGCCACCTGGAAGCCGGCCGCCAGCGCGCGCTCGGCCGCCTCCGCGAAGGAGCGGACCACCGCCTCGATCTCGGCCACCGTCAGCTCGTGCGGCAGCGGGTTGGCGCCGAAGGCGAGCGGGGACGGGCCGACCGGCTGCCAGCCGCCCTCGGCCGCGGGCAGGGGCGCGCCGCCGAGCCAGGGCTGCCGGGTGCCGGCCTTGCGGCCGCTGTGGCCGAGCTGGATCGCGGGGACGGCGCCGTGGCTCGCGACCAGGGCGGCGACCCGCGCCAGGGCCCGCTGCTGGTGGTCGTTCCACAGCCCCAGGTCGTACGGGGAGATCCGGCCCTCCGGGCGCACCCCGGTCGCCTCGACCATCACCAGGCCCGCCCCGCCGGCGGCCCGGGCACCGAGGTGGGCGAGGTGGAAGTCGGTCGCAGCCCCCTGCTCGACGCCGTCGGCCGCGGCCGAGTACATGCACATCGGCGACATCCAGACCCGGTTGGGGATGGTCAGCGAGCGCAGGGTGAGCGGCTGGAACAGGGCACTCATGGCAAGTCCTCCGAGAGGTCGGCCGGTCGCGGTGACCCCGCACGATACCCACGCTAGTTCGAGATCTGTCAAACTACGAGAGTTCTCGTACCATGTGAGGGTGCCCGAGACGGAGACCGCCCCCGAAGCCCTGCCCGAGCCCGGCCTGGACGAGATCCGCCTGGAGGCCGTGCTGCACGCGCTGGCCGATCCGGTCCGGCTGCGGATCGTCACCGAGCTCGCCCGCCCCGGGTCCGAGCTGAACTGCCTGGCCTTCGAGCTGCCGGTGACCAAGTCCACCAGCACCCACCACTTCCGGGTGCTGCGGGAGGCCGGGGTGATCCGGCAGGTGCGGCGGGGCACCTCGAAGATGAACACGCTGCGCCGGGACGACCTGGCGCAGCTGTACCCGGGCCTGCTGGAGAGCGTGCTGGCGGCGGCGCTGGGCCGGCGGCCGCAGGACTGACGCTCAGCCCTGCGCATCCTCCTGCGCACTGCGCGGGAGGTCGATGCCGTGCTGGGCCGCGATCCGCAGCAGGCCGGTGATCCGGCCCCGGTAGGCCTCGACGCCGTCCTCGTCCCCGTCGGCGCGCGCCTGCTCCAGCGCCCGGCGGGCCGAGGCGAGCTGCTCGCGAAGTTCCTGGCCGAATTCCTCTGCCACAGCCGCCCTCCGGTGCCGAAGTGGACGAACACCCGCCGATCCAGGGATCCGCCCGGGGCGTCCAGCATGGACGAATGCGGGCAATTCATCAACCAGCGGCAACGCTGACCAGCGCCACGCCCACGATGGAGTGAACCAGGCCTCGCGCGTCGGCCGCATCCCGCTGCCGCCATCGGCTCGTCACCGGAGTTGTCCCGGCGTTCATCCTTGATCGACAGATGGTCTATACCAATCCGGTACGGTGACCCCCTAAGCTGCAATTCGACGGCTGTGGGGGCCTCATGACTGCCGATCATCTACCTGCACCACCGACCGACCGGGAGCTGTACTGGTACTTCGGCCCACAGCGCCGCTGGGTACCGATCTGCTCCTCGCTCGCCTTCGTCTGCTCCGCGCTGACCATGGTGTCCTTCGCCCTGCGGACCATCGCGCTCTGGCCGTTCCTGGCCGTGCTCGCGATCAATCTGGTCGCGCTGGCCCTGTCCTGCGTGAACGGGCTGCGCGGGCGCCGCTTCACCCGCCGCTCGCACGAACTGCTGCTCTCCGCCTGGCAGCCCGCCCGCACCCCGGACGTCGACCTCTACCTGCCGACCTGCGGCGAACCGCTGCCCGTGCTGGCCAACGCCTACCGCGCCGTCGCCGCCCTCGACTGGGCCGGCGCGCTGACCGTCTGGGTGCTCGACGACGCCGACCGCCCGGAGGTCGCCGAGCTGGCCCGCCGGCACGGCTACCGCTACGTGGTGCGGCCCGACCGCGGCCACCTGAAGAAGGCCGGCAACCTCAACCACGCGCTCGGCCTCAGCGGCGCCGAGTTCATCGCCATCCTGGACGCCGACTTCGCCCCCCGCCCGGACTTCCTGCACCACCTGGTGCCCTACCTGGCGGACCAGCGGGTCGGCATCGTGCAGAGCCCGCAGTGCTTCGACACCGACCCCGCCATGGGCTGGATCGAGCGGGCCGCCGGTGCCGCCCAGGAGTGGTTCTTCCGCTGGATCCAGCCGTCCCGGGACGCCAGCGACGCGGCGATCTGCTGCGGCAGCAACGCCGTCTACCGGCGCGCCGCCATCGACGCCGCCGGCGGCTTCGCCCGGCTCGACCACAGCGAGGACATGTACACCGGCCTCGCCCTGCATGAGCGCGGCTACCGCACCGTCTACGTGCCGGTGCTGGTCGCCAAGGGCACCTCGCCGGCCGGCCTGGCCCCCTTCGTCAACCAGCAGTACCGCTGGGCGATGGGCAACCTGCACCTGCTCGGCAGCTCGGACCTGGCCCGGATGAAGCTGCCCTGGCGGATGCGGCTGTGCTACTACGAGGGCGTGGTCGGCTACCTGACCATGTTCGTCAACATCCTCACCGCCCCGCTGCCGCCGCTGGTGATGCTGTTCTGGTACCCCGGCCAGATCCGGGCCTGGTACGCGCTGCCGCTGATCTCCCTGCTGTGGCTCTGGCACGTGCTGCTGCCCCGGGTCAGCCGCACCCGCTGGCGGGTCGAGGTGATCCGCGCCAACACCCTGATGGCCTTCGCGGCCGGCGCCGCCCTGCTGCACACCCTGCGCGGGCGCAGCGCCGCCTGGGTGCCCACCGGTGCGGGCCGCGCCAAGCCCGGCGGGATGGCCCGGCGGGTGGCGCTGGTGACCATGCTCTGGACGGCCGCCACGGTCGGCGCCACCGCGCTCGGATTGGGCCTCGCGGTCACCCGCTACGGCTGGGGCCCGAACTGGGGGCTGGCGCTGTACCTGCTGGTCCAGGCCCAGATCGGCCTGCCGCTGGTACGTGACCTGGCCGTCGAACTGCGCGGCGCGGCCCGCCCCGGCCGGCGCCCGGCCGGCCCCCCGATGCGCCCCCGCCGCTGGCCGGAGGCGCTGGCCGTCACCAGCTCGCTCGCCCTGACCGCACTGCTCGCCTCCGGCTGGGTGGCCCCGATGCTGCCCTGGCTGGGCTGAAAGGTCGTCACACCCGTGTCCATCCAAGCTGTTCCCGACCAGCGGACCGAACTGCTCACCGTGCTCGCCTCCGAACCGCCTGAGGAACGGGGCCGGTTCCGCCCCGACATCGAGGGGCTGCGCGCCGTCGCGCTGCTCGCCGTGCTCGGCTTCCACGCCGCCGTCCCCGGCCTGGCCGGCGGATTCGTCGGCGTGGACGTCTTCTTCGTGCTCTCCGGCCACCTGATCACCGGCCTGCTGGTGCGCGAGGCCGCCACCGGCCGGATCCGGCTGGCCGAGTTCTTCTCCCGCCGGGCCCGCCGGCTGCTGCCCTCCGCCGCCCTGGTGCTCGCCGCGGTCGCCCTGGCCGGCGCCTGGCTGACCGCGCCGCTGCGCCGCACCGACCTCGAACACGACGTGCTGGCCGCCGCGCTGTCCGTCGCCAACTGGCGGTTCATCGGACAGCAGACCGACTACCTGGCCGCCGGTCGCGACCAGAGCCCGCTGCTGCACTTCTGGTCGCTGGCCGTGGAGGAGCAGTTCTACCTGATCTGGGCCCCGCTGGTCGCGCTGCTGGTGGTGCTGACCGCCCGCCGCCGGCGCGCCCTGCGGCCGCTGCTGCTCGGGCTGACCGCCGGGCTCGGCCTCGCCTCCTTCGCGCTGGCCCTGCACTGGACGGCCGGGTCGGTCTCGCTCGCCTACCTGGGCACCCCGTCGCGGGCCTGGCAGTTCGCGGCCGGCGCGCTGGTGGCCGTGCTGCCGGCGGCGCCGGTGCGGCGGCTGCGGGCGGCGTACGGGCCGAGCGCGCCACTCGGGGCGGCGGCGCCGAGGGCGGTGCGCGAACTGCTCGGCTGGGGCGGCCTGGTGGCGATCGGCTGGGCCGTGCTGCGGTTCGACGCCGCCACCCCCTACCCGGGCTGGGCCGCGCTGCTGCCCACCGCCGGCACGGCGGCCGTACTGCTGGCCGGCGCCGGCACCGGTACCCACACCGCCGGCCGGCTGCTCGCCGCCCGGGCACCACGCGCGCTCGGCCGGCTCTCGTACAACCTCTACCTGTGGCACTGGCCGGTGCTGGTGCTGGCCGAGGCCCGGTACGGCGCGCTCGGCTGGCCGGTGAAGGTGCTGCTGACCGCCGCCGCCGCGCTGCCCGCGTACGCGGCGATGCGCTGGCTGGAACGGCCGCTGCGGCGCAGCCGGGTGGTCGCCGAACTGCCCCGCCGCGGGCTCGCCCTGGGCCTGACCGCCGTGGTGCTGCCGGTGGTGCTGGCGCTGGTGGTGGGCACCGGCACGCTGCGGCTGCTCGGCCCGGCCGGACCGGTCGACCTGGCCGGCCTCACCGCGGGGAACCCCGACGGAACGTCACTGCTGCTGCCCGGCGGGGTGACCGGCGGGCCGGTCGTGCCCAACCCGGTGCAGGCCCGGCAGGACTTCCCGCCGGACGGTGCCTGCGAGGTGCCGCCCACCGCCGTGACCAGCCCCGAGTGCCGCTTCGGCGATCCGGCGGCCACCGACCGGATCGTGCTGCTCGGCGACTCGCACGCGGGCCAGTGGTTCTCCCCGCTGCTCGGGATCGCCGCCCAACGGCACTGGGCGCTGGAGGAGTTGGTCAAGCAGGGCTGCCCGCTGGCACAGCTGCCGGTGGTCAACCCGCAGCTCGGCCGGGCCTACCACGAGTGCGACGAGTGGCGGGCGGGCGCGCTGGAGCGGCTGCGCACCGGGCCCAGGCCCCGGCTGATCGTGATCGCCTCGCTGAACCGCTACACCGCCGACCGCGAGCTCCTGCTGCGCGGCTGGCAGCAGACCCTGGAGCCGCTGCGCGCGCTCGGCGCCCCGATCGTCTACCTGGAGGACCCGCCGACCCCCGGCCTGGACGTCCCGGCCTGCCTGTCCGGGCACCCGGAGAACCCCGCCGCCTGCTCCTTCCCCCGGGCCCGGGGCCTGTGGCCCGATCCGCTGGCCGAGGCCGTCGCGGCGGGCACCGTGCCGGGGGTGCGGAGCGTGTCGGTCAACCCGGTGCTCTGCCCCGGCGCCGGGCGCGACTGCCCGGCCGTGCTGGACCGGATCCTGCTGTACCGGGACGACGCCCACCTCACCAACACCGCCGCGGTGGTGCTGGCCCCGCGCCTGGAGCGGCTGCTCGCCGAGGCCGGAGTGCCGGCCCCGGCGGCAGGCGGCGGCGCCGGGTGGCGGGAGCTGCTGCGCGACGAGTTCGACGGCCCGGCGGGGAGCGCCCCGTCGAGCGCGCTGTGGCAGCACGACCTGGGCACCTGCTACCCGGGCTGCCCGGCTGCGCAGTGGGGCACCGGGGAGGTCGAGACGATGACCGACTCGACCGAGAACGTCCGCCTCGACGGCGCGGGCGCGCTGGAGATCCGGCCCACCCTGGTGGACGGGCGGTGGAGTTCGGGCCGGATCGAGTCCCGGCGCTCGGACCTCGCCGCGCCGGTGGGCGGGGTACTGCGGCTCGAGGCCTCGATCGCGCTGCCCGAGGTGACCGGCCCGGCGGCGGCCGGCTACTGGCCGGCCTTCTGGACCCTGGGGTCGGGCCTGCGCGACGGGTACACCGGCTGGCCGGGGATCGGCGAGCTGGACGTGCTGGAGTCGGTGAACGGCCGGCCCTCGGTCTTCGGCACCATGCACTGCGGCACGGCCCAGGGCGGCCCCTGCCAGGAGCCCGTCGGCCTCGGCTCGGGTGAGCAGCGGTGCGAGGGCTGCTGGGGCGGCTTCCACACCTACGCGGTGGAGGTCGACCGCTCGACCTCGCCCGAGCAGGTGCGCTGGTACCTGGACGGGCGGGAGTTCCACCGGGTGACGGCCGACCGGATCGACGCCGGGGTCTGGGACCGGGCCGTGCACCACGGGCTGTTCCTGATCCTCGATGTGGCGGTCGGCGGGAGCCTGCCGGGCGCGTACGGCGGCGCGGCCGGCCCGGCCACCGAGCCGGGGCACCCGATGCGGGTGCGGTACGTGTCGGTGGCGGCCCGGGGCTGAGCGGCTCCCGCTGACGGGCGGTGGCCTCCTGACCGGGGCCCCGCCCGTCAGCGTGCCGGGGTCACCTCCGCGCGGCGGACGTGCTCGGCGATCAGTGCGGCGATCGCGGGTCACAGGGCGCGCGGGAGATCGTGGCCCACGCCGTCGAACACCACCAGCTCGGCCCCGGGGACGGCGGCGGCGGCGGCCCGACCGCCGCTGGGGTCACACATCGCGTCGGCGGCGCCGTCGATCACCAGGGTGGGCACGGCCAGCGAGCGGAGCAGCTCGGTACGGTCCCCCGAGGCGAGGGAGGCCACCGCCTGGCGGGCGACGCCGGGCGGATCGTAGGACCGGCCGGCACGGTCGGCGACCGCGGCCTCGTCGGACTCGAAACCGGGCGAGCCGAACACCCGGACGGCGCGCACCATCCGCTCGACCACCTCCTGCCGGCCGGTGGGCTGCGGCCCCGCCAGCGCGGCCAGTGCCTCGGGCTCGGGGCGGCCCACCGCGAGGTCGCCCGTGGTGGACATCATGGAGGTCAACGACCGCACCCGGCCCGGGTGTTCGATCGCCATGGTCTGCCCGATCGCCCCGCCCGGCGAGAGGACGACCACGTGCGCCCCGGCCAGCCCGAGCACATCGAGCAGTCCGACGGCGTCGGCGGCCATGTCGGAGAGGGTGCAGGAGGCCGAGGAGTGGTCGCCGGCCCGACGTGCGCGGCCCGCTGCTCATCCACCGGCACACCACTCCTCAGCTCCGGGCCCCGCCGGTGTCGAACTCCCCACGGGCGACGGCCGTCACGAACGCCCGCCAGGCAGCCGGGGCGAAGGCGAGCCGGGGCCCGTCCGGATCCTTGCTGTCCCGCACCCGCCCGGGGCTCGCGTCGTCCACCTCGACGCAGTTACCCCCGGTGCCGTCGCTGTACGAGGACTTGCGCCACCGCGGGGCGCCCGGGTCAGTCGCTGTCGGCATGTGTGTGGTCCTCCGCCGCCGACTCGAGCAGATGCAGGGACGCCTCCGGCGACATCGCGGCGGCCCTGGCCAGATCGTACGACCTCTGACACCTGGCCACCACGCCCGGATCGTCGAGCAGTTGGCCCGAATGGAGCGCCTCCACGTAGGCGGCGGGCGGGGCGTCCGGAAACGTCATCAGGAAGACCGAGCCCGGCATCATCGCGTGCGCCCCGGCCGCGAACGGCAGCACCTGGACCAGCGCCTTCCCCGCCCGGGCGACCTCGACCACATGGCGCAGCTGGCCTGCCATCACCACCGGGCCGCCGACCGGGGTGCGGATCACCGCCTCGTGCAGGATCACCCACAACTGCGGGGCTGTTGGGCCGTCCAGCACGCGCGCCCGCTCCAGCCGGGCGGCGACGCTCACGTCCACGTCGGCCTCTGCGGCGAACGGCAGTGCCGCCCGGATCACGGCGCGGGCGTAGTCCGCCGTCTGCAGCAGGCCGGGCACCAGCGCGGGGGCGTACTCGCAGATGGTGTCGGCCATCGCCTCCAGCTCGGCCGCCTGCGCGAAGTACGGCGCGTGCCGCGAGCGCGCGACCAGGGCGTACAGCCGCTTGAAGTGGCCGTCGGTGCCGAGCACCGCGTCCAGCCGCTCGGAGAGCTCCTTCTGCGGCTTGCGGGCGGCCGACTCCAGGTAGCCGATGTAGGCGCCGGAGTGGAAGAGCAGCTCGCCCAGGGCGTCCTGGCTCAGGCCCCTGGCCTCCCGCAGGCGCCGGAGCTCCGCGCCGTAGAAGCTCCTCGGAGACTCGGACGGGTCGAGATCGCGCGGGTTCACCATGCCGTTGCACCCCCTTGCCGACAGATCGCCTGTCGGATCGTCACCACTGTCCAAGGCTAGCTCCTCAGCGCGATGCTCTGGGCACGGAACGTGACGACGGAAGGACGGAGACTGCCCATGGACCCGAACGACGAGCCACCCGGCAGCGCGCACCCCTGGGCGCCGGGGGTCGGTGAGTTGGTGCTCGATCCGGCATCCGGGCTGGTGGGTGAGTACCGGGGGGCGGAGGACGGGCTCTGGTACCTGCGGCCGCGCGGGGGTGGGATCGAGTGGTGCGTGCGGCCTGGGCGGGTGCGGCCGGTGGTGCCGGTCGAGGGCGTGCGCGGTGCGTGAGCGGGCGCGCGAGGTCGCGGCGGCGCTCGCGGACGCCACGGGCGCCCGGGTGGTGGTGGTCGGGATGCCGCACGGGTACCTGCTGGCGACTCCCGCGCCCACCGACCCGGCGCGCTTCGCGGCCGTCCTCCCGACGCTGGGCCTGGCCGACCGCTTCGGGCACAGCACGCGCCACGGCGGGGTGCTGTGGTGC
This sequence comes from Kitasatospora sp. NPDC049258, assembly GCF_040678895.1. NCBI lineage: Bacteria > Bacillati > Actinomycetota > Actinomycetes > Kitasatosporales > Streptomycetaceae > Kitasatospora > Kitasatospora sp. NPDC049258. The sequence continues at coordinate 93,885 of NZ_JBFAQT010000020.1, read as the reverse complement.
GAGCTCACCGTGGACTGACCTGGTGTTCGGAAACCCGCATGCGTCGGCCCGCGTGCTTCTGGGAGCATGCCCGGATGCTCCAGCATCTCGAAGCGATGGTCATCCGGCACACTCACCGCCTCCCCGCTCCCGCCGGGCCCGCGGGGGAAGGCGCCACCGCGGCGCGGCAGTTCGACGCCGCGTTGATGTCCGTGGGCTTCAAGCTCTCGGCGGAGCTCCTGGAGCAGCTGTCGGGGCTGGCCGGACAGACGGTGGTGGACACCGCCGTGCGCACGCTGGACACCGTCCGCACGATGACCGGCGACCACGTCCGGCACAACAGCTACTTCATCGACTTCCCGCTCAACGTGCCGGACACGCTCGAGTTCTGGACGCGCTGCATCGCCGAGGCGCTCGCCGCCGACGACGAGGAGGACGAGGAGGAGGACACGCCCGCCCGCACGCTCGACCGGCTGCGCGGCGGCCTGGTCGACCTGCTGACCCTCCCGTCGTACGGCACCTACCGGCACACCTACGCGGAGCTGCTCGCCGCGCACGGCGAGCTGATCGCCGCCGCGGGCGACCGCCTGACGGTGCTGCACCCGGGTGCGGCCCTGGGCGACGAGGTCACCGCCCTCTACCTGGCCCTGGCGGGCAGCACCACCCCGCTGGGCGAGGAGGGCCTGCGCGACCTCGGCGTCCTCGCCGGGCACTGCGCCGACGGCCCCCAGCCGCCGGCCGTCCCGATCCGGGAGAACCGCGCCCTCGTCAACCTCGCCCGCCTCGAGGCCGGCGCAGGCCTCCTGCTGGACACCGTCACCGATGTGCTCCGGCTGGCCTGCGCGCTGTCGGACGGCGATGTGACCCTGCTGGCGCCGACCCGGTTCCGGCCCTTGTCCCGGCCGGTCCGCCGGGCGCTGCTGGCCGGCCTCGACGAGGTCGTCGCCGCGGCCCCCGCCAAGCTGGCCGACGTCACCGCGCACCGCGAGGCGTTCAAGCGCCTCGGCGAGCGGCTCCACCCGCACGAGTACCCGCGCTGGCCGCACGCCGCCCAGGTGTTCGCCGTCGCCCGGGGCGAGCAGGAGGCCCGCTCCTTCGACAGCCGCGTCGAGGAGCTGCTCGGCGCCGAGGACGTCACCGCGGCGGCGCGCCTGCTGACGGCCGCCCCGGGCCGGCTGCTGCGCTCGCTGGACCGCCTGCTGCGCACCTGCCGCACCCAGGACGAGCGCGAAGCCGTCGTGGCCGCCGCCGAGCAGGTCGCGGCGCAGGCCTCCGGGCGGGTCCTGCTGTCGGTCCGCGAGCACTTCCACAACCGGACCGAGGAGGCGGCCGGGAGCCGCGTCTTCGTCAACCGCCTCGGCCGCGCCTGGGTCACCCCCGACGCCCGCCCGCCCGTGCTGCCGGCCGAGCGCGAGCGGCTGGTCGCGGCGCTGGACGCCGAGGTGCGCCGCCGGCTCCCGGCGCCGGCGCACCTGCTGGTCGACCCCGACGTCCTGGAGGTCGCGCTCCCGCTCAGCGGCAGGGCGACGGCCGCCGGGCTCGGCGTGCTGCCGCGCGGCTCGCTCTCCCCGGTCGACGGGGAGCTGCTCCGGTTCTTCGTGCACTGGAAGCAGACCGAGCACAGGACCGACTTCGACCTGTCCGCCCTGCTCCTGGACGCCTCGTACGGGACGGTCGGCTGGCTGTCGTACACCGCGCTCACCCAGGTCGAGGGGGAGCACTCCGGGGACATCACGGATGCGCCGGACGGTGCCTCGGAGTTCATCAACCTGCGGCTGGGGGCGGTGCGCGGCACCTTCATCGTCCCGCAGGTCAACATCTACTCGGGCGAGGGCTTCGAGGAGGTCGAGGAGTCCTTCTTCGGCTTCATGCTGCGCGAGGGCGAGCAGCAGGGCCGCCCCTTCGAGGCGCGCACCGTGCGGATGAAGTCCGAGCTGCGCGGCCCGGGGAGGGTCGCGTTGCCGCTGGCGTTCCTGCGCGGGCGCGACGGCAGCTGGCGGGCGAAGTGGCTGCACCTGTACCTCACCGGCAGCCCCGACTCCAACCGGGTGGAGGGCAACCGGGTGTCGGTCGCCACGCTGCTGCGTGGCATCGTCGAGCGCGACCACCTCACCGTCGGGTACCTCACCGGCCTGATGGGAGGCGGCGCCACGGCCACCACGCGGTGGGACGGCGCGAGCGTCCCGGACGGCCCGGTCACCTTCGTCGGGCTGGCACGCCCGGCGGGGCTGCACCCGGATTCCGTGGTCATCACCCCGGAAAACCTGCGCGACCTGATCCCCGCCTGACTGCTACCGTTGACCTCGGCGAGGCCATGAAGGGGCTTCCTTCTCAACTCACTCCGAACTAGTCCCTTCGCTCTCCTCGCCGTCGGCCTCACGCCGGGGTGCCCATGCGGCACCCCGGCGTCGTCGTTTCTCCGTGCCCAGCGACAGCAAGCACGCCTGGCGGCTCGAGCGCGTCTCCCGACCGCCGCGGGACCACCGGAGCGGGCCGTTCCGGATCGGATCCGGATCAGATCCGGATCGCCAGCTTGCCCCGGACATGACCGTCCCTCAGGTACTGGATCGCGGCCGGCACCTCGGCCAGCGGGAAGGTCCGGTCGAGCGCCGGGGCCACCGAGCCGGCCTCGATGAACCCGGTGAGCACCTCCAGGAGGGCCGCGCGCGGGACGGCGGCGACGGCCCGCAACCGGTGGCCGACGAAGGGCGACAGCAGCGGGGCCCGCAGCTGCCGGCCGAAGCCGCCGGTCCAGTCGCCGCCGCGCTCGCCGCCGACGATCGCCAGGGTGCCGCCCGGGGTGAGGGCGCGGCGCAGCCGGGCGATCGGGCGGTTGCCCGCGATGTCGACGATCAGGTCGTAGCGGCGGGTGCCGTCGGCCGGGTCCTCGCGGGTGTAGTCGAGCACCTCGTCGGCCCCGAGCGAGCGGACCAGATCCTCCTTGCCGGTGCTGCACACGCCGGTCACGTGCGCGCCGAGGGCCTTGGCCAGCTGGACCGCGAAGCTGCCCACCCCGCCCGCCGCGCCGAGGATCAGCACCCGCTGCCCCTTCGTCAACCGGCCGCTGTCGCGCAGCGCCTGGAGCGCGGTGCAGGCCGAGACCGGGACGGCGGCAGCCTGTTCGAAGGACAGGTTGGCCGGCTTCGGGGCGATCCGGTCCTCCTTGGCGCAGGCGTACTCGGCGTAGGAGCCGTCGCAGGTGCCGTACACCTCGTCGCCGGGCCGGAAGCGGGTGACCTCGGGGCCGACGGCGACCACCACACCGGCCAGGTCGATGCCGCGGATGCGGACCTTGGGCGCCCGCAGGCCGAAGCCGAGGACCCGGAGCAGGTACGGCTTGCCGGTCGCCAGGTGCCAGACGCCTTGGTCGACGCCGGCCGCGCGGACCTGTATCAGCACCTCGCCGCGGCCGGGCGCCGGCTGCTCGATCTCGTCGAGCCGCAGGACCGAGAGCGGCCCGTAGCCGTCCTGGACGATCGCCTTCATGAGGACTCTCCCTGGATGTCGGGGTACTGGAACACGTCGTCGAGCGGGAGCCCGAACACGTGGGCGATCTGGAAGGCCATCTCCAGCGAGGGCGAGTAGCGGCCCTGCTCGATGGCGATGACGGTCTGCCGGGTCACGCCGATCCGGCGGGCGAGTTCGGCCTGGGTCATCTCGCCGTGGGCGAAGCGCAGGGCCCGGATCGTGTTGGTGACGCGGGTCGGCTTCACCACGGGTGGAAGCCCAGCCGGTAGGAGGCGATCTTCGCGGTGGAGCTGAGCAGCGCCGACAGGACGAACGCCAGGTAGATCGCGTTGGCGATCCAGAACTGGTCCACGTCCGCCATCGCCAGGCAGAGCCCGGTCACGCTGCCGATCACCACGAAGGACTGGCCGATGTACTCCCCGAACCGGTGGATCTCCCGGTCGCGCTGGTCCTTGACGTTCGCCCCCTCGGGCGCGAGCACCGACGCCAGGATGCCGAGCACGATCGACCCGGCGATCGCCAGCCCGACCGACCACAGCAGCGCCGCCACGTACGGCGCCTGCCCCAGCGGCTCCCCCGCCGGCCGGTCGAGGACGGTGGCCAGGTACCCCGCGTACGCCGCGACGGTGACCACCACCATGATCCAGGCGCGTTTCTCCTCGTATGCCACTGCCGCTCCCCATGTAAAGAAAACCAGACACCGAGGAGTGTCAAGCAGCCTGGACCTGGTGTCAAGTTTTCTATACACGACTTCGGGACCGACGGACCCCAACAGGCTGCAACCGGCCTCTTTCTGTGCGAAGTTGGATACTCAGGGTGATAACGTCCGTGCTCGATGCACCTCTTCGAGATCCGCATTCGTCCACGGCCCGCCGCCACCCCCGACGAGGTGGGCGGATGGCGGTGATCACCGGACTGGCCACCCTGACGGCCTACGGGCGGGGGGCCGAGCAGCTGTGGGCGGGGCTGCTGGGCGGCGTCCCGGCCCGCACCCCCGTGACCAGGTTCGACGTCGGCGCCCGGCGGGCCCGGTACGCGGCCACCCTGCCGGGCGACCCCGACCTCACCGACGAGCTGGCCACCCTGGTCGACCAGGCCTGTGGCCAGGCCGGGTTGACGGCCGATCAGCGGGCCGAAACCCCGCTGCTGCTGGCCCGCCAGCCGACCGGCGCCGTGGACCGGGCCACCGCCGGGCTGGCCGCCGCCTGCGGGCTGCTCGGCCTCCAGCGGATCCACACCAACGCCTGCGCCGCGGCCGGTTCGGCGGTCGCCGACGCCGCCGCGCTCATCGCGCTCGGCGAGCACCCCCGGGTGGTGGTGGCGGCGGGCCAGCTGGTCGACGCCACCGGCTTCGCCTCCTTCGACAGCGCCGGAGTGCTGGCCCCGGACGGGATCGCGCGCCCGTTCAGCCTCGGCCGGCAGGGGCCGGTGCTCGGCGACGGCGCCGGCGCCCTGGTCATCGAGGCCCCCACGGAGGCCCGCCGCCGGGGCGCCGCACCACTGGTCCGGCTGGCCGGCTGGGGGCAGGCCGGCGACGCGCACCACGTCGCCCGCCCGCACCCGCAGGGGCTCGGCATCGCCCGGGCCACCGCCGCCGCCCTGCGCCGGGCCGGCCTCGCCCCGGAGGCGATCGGCTACGTCAACGCCCATGCCACCGCCACCCCGCGGTTCGACCCGAGCGAGGCGGCCGGCCTGTACCGGGCCCTCGGCCCGCACGCCCACCGCGTCCCGGTCAGCTCGACCAAGGCCCTGCACGGGCACTGCCTGACCGCCGCCGGCATGGTCGAACTCGCGGTCTGCGCGCTGGCCCTGCGGCACGGCCTGCTGCCGGTCAACGCGGGCCACCTCGGCCCGGATCCGGACTGCCCGCTGGAGCTGGTCCTCGACCGGCCCCGGCCGGCCCGGGTGCGCCATGCGCTCAGCCTGAGCGCCGGGTTCGGCGGCACCTGCACCGCCCTGCTGCTGGAGGCCGTGTGACCGACCGCGGGCACCACCGCCGCTCCGTCGTGCTCTGCGAAGCCCACTGGCCGCCGCCCGGGGCGCCGGCGGCCCGGCCGGAGCAGGGGCGGTTCCTGCACTCCCGCTTCCCGCCGCTGGTCGCGGCCGTCGCCGAGGAGTGCCTGCGGCAGCGGTACGGCGAGCCTCCGGCGCCCCCCGCACGCGGGGAGCGGACGGCGGTGCTGCTCTCCTCGCTGCGCGCCGACGAGCCCACCGCCGCCGCCGTGGCCGAGGCCGTCCGGGCGCGGGCCCAGGTCGCGAAGCCGCTGCTCTTCCAGTCCGCGCCCACGGCCGCGCTCGGACAGCTGGCGGCACGCTGGGGGCTGGCCGGACCGATGCTCTCGATCACCCCGCTCGGCGACCGGCTCCAGGACGGACTCGCGCTGGCCGGACGCCTGTTGGCGCTGGACGAGGCGGCCCAGGTGCTGCTGATCTGCGCCGACCTCGCGGCCGGCCCCGAGGAGGCGGACACCGCCCACGCGTTGCTGCTCGAACCCGGCTCGATCAGCCCATAGTGATGACGCTCCGTCAGTTATTCATCTAGGCTTACATCCTGGGGTCGGGCGACGACGGGGAGGGCTCTCCATGACGGAACGGTCGAAGGCGGCGGCACCGGTCTGGCTGGCCGCGCTGGTGGTGGCGGGGGCGCTGCTGGCCGGGTGCGACCCGGGCGACCCGGCGCCGCCGCCCGAGCAGTCCGGCGCGAGCACCAGCGCCACGGCGTCCGCGCGGATCAGTGCCTCGCCCAGTGCGGCCCCCACCCTCTCGGTGGAGGCCGACTACTTCACGGTCGGGCAGTGCGCGAAGCCGACCACCAACCTGGGCCCGGACGGCAGCAAGGGCATCGCCCTCGCCGCCGCCGACTGCGCGGAGGCGCTGGTGGTCGCCAAGGTGACCGGGCGCAGCGAGCCGCTGCCACCGGTCGGGGCCGACGACAGCTTCGGCTCGATCTGCGCGGACGACACCGACTTCGCCCTGGACCTGATGGACAACCTGTTCCGGACCACCGGCGCCCACACCTCCGGGCAGACCGCGTACGCCTGCCTGCGCTACACCGGCAGCACCCATCCCGGGGATCCGGGCATGGGCGGCGGGCTGCGGATCCTCGAGGGCGACTGCCTCTACACCACCACCGCGAGCGACGGCGGCCGCAAGGCCGACGAGGCGCGCTGCGACGGCACCGGGGACAACCCGCCGGAGTACAAGGTGACCAAGCGCTTCACCAAGGGGCTGGCCGCACGCGGCCAGTCGGACAGCTGCCCGCCGTCGACCGCCGTGGAGTTCGAGCTCAGCCGCACCGGCACGACCTCGCTGCTGCACACGGTGATCTGCGCCGGGCCGCTCTGACCGGCCGTCAGTCCTGCGCCGGGGCGGGCACCTCCGCCGGGCGCTTGAACATCCGGGTGGCGGTGATCTCGCCGTGGACGGCGGGGCCGTCCGGGTCCGGCGCGGCCGGCAGGCCCGGGCGCAGGTGCTCCTCCACCGAGATGTACTTCAGGCCGGCCCGCAGGTCGGCGTCGTTGCGCAGCCGGATGACCAGCGGGAACTCGGCGAGCGCGGTGGTGTCGAACAGCCCGGTGGTGTAGATCAGCTGGACTCCGAGGGCGTCCGCCACGGCCCGCTGGAGCTCCAGCAGGTAGGTGGCGTTGGCGCGGCCGATCGGGTTGTCGAGGAAGAGCGTGCCGGCGTGCCGCAGCTGGGACTGGCCGCGGTCGTTGGCGCGCAGCGCGGCCATCGTGCAGTAGAGCGCGATGGCCGCGGTGAGCAGCTGGCCACCCGAGAACACGTCGGACATCTGGCCGACGCTCACCCGCTCGGCCCGCAGCACCGCGTCCGGCTTGAGGATCTCCACGCCGACGCCCTTGGGGCCGATCGCGGCGGCCACGCCGCGCAGCAGCAGGGACATGCCGTCCCGGCGCAGGTCGCTGTTCTTCTTCACGGCGGCCCTGGTGGCCTCGTCGATCACCTCGCCCAGGCGCTCGGACAGCACGGTCTGGTCCGGGTCCTCGAAGCGGATCCGGAGGAACTCCTGGCCGGACCACTCCCCCAGGCCCTCGGGGAGCCGGGAGAGCCGCTGGGCGGCGCGCAGGGTGGCGAGCGAGGACTCGACCAGGCCGCGCAGGCGGTCGACGATACTGCTGCGGTTGCGCTCCAGCTGGGCCAGCTCGTCCGTGAGCACCCGCAGCCGGGGGGCGAAGGCGGTGGCCCAGGCGGCGGCGTGGTCCGGCAGCGCGGCGGCCGGCAGCTCGCGGATCTGGTGCCGGGCGGGGGTGCGGACGGCCTCGTAGCGGGCCGCGTTGGCGTGCCGGACCAGGGCGTCGGAGGCGTCCCGGACCGCGAGTTCGGCGCCGGTGAGCTCGGTGGCGGCGGTGCGCAGCGAGCGGCGGGTGTCGGTGGCGGCGTTGCGGGCGTCGGCCAGCGCGCCGGGGTAGGGCTCGGCGGGCTGCTCGGGCTCCTCGGTGTGGTCGCGCAGGCCGTCCCGGAGCTGGGCGGCCAGCTCGTCGAAGTCCGTGGTGGCCGACTGCGCGGTCTCCAGGGTGCGCTGCAGGTCGGCGTGCTCGGTACGGGCGACGTCGACCCGCTCGCGGCGCTCGGCCAGCCGGCCGGTGGCGGTGCGCAGCAGCAGCTGGGCGTGCTCGGGGTCGGTGGGGACCAGCTCCTCGGGCAGCTCGGTGTGCGCGTCGCCGTTCACCGGGGCGGAGCGCTCGGCCTCGCCGCGCAGCCGGCCGAGCTGCTCGCTGGCGGTGGCGGACCGGGCCTCGATGGTGGCGACCAGCTCTTCGGCCCGGCTGGCGGCGGCCTGGCGGGCCGGCCCGTCCGCGCCGTCCGGGCTGGCGAGCAGCTCCTCGGCGCGGGTGCGGACCTTGTTGGTGAGCCGGTCGAGCTCGGTGGCGGCCGCGGCCTCGTCCCCCTCGGCGCGGGCCTGTTCGGCCCGCAGGTCGGCGCCCACGCCGACCTTCTCGTACAGCTGGGACGCCGCCCGGTAGGCCTCGCGCAGGGCGGGCAGCGAGGCGGGCGGGCCGGCCGGCTCCGGGGCGTCCTCGGCCAGGCCCGCCAGCTCGGCGCGCTCGGCGCGCAGGGTGCGGGCGGTGCGGCGGGCGTCGTCGGCGGCGCGCTGGGCGGCCCGGCGGTCCTCGTCGCAGGTGCGGGCGCGCTCGGTGCACAGCACCTGGCGGCGCTCGCACTCGGCGGTGTCCTCGGCGAGTTCGCGCTGCCGGCGGGTCCAGTTGGCGCGCTCGCGCAGCCGGAAGGCGAGGCCGGCCAGCGCGTCGGCGGAGCGGCGGGCCTGCTGGGCCGCCTCGCGCAGCTCCTCGTGCCGGGCGGCGGCCGCGGCGTGGTCGGCCTCGGCCTCGGTGTGGTCCGCGCGCAGGGTGGCGAGCTGGGCGGCGGCGGTCTCGGCCTGCTCGCCGGCCGCGCGGGCGGCGTCGGCGAGCTCGGCGAGGGTGCCGGGGGGGCACTGGGTGTGCCAGGAGGCGAGCCGGGCGGCCAGCGCGCGGTCGCCACCGAGCCGGGCAGCCAGCTCGCGGATGTGCTCCTCGCGGGCGGTGGCGCGGGTGCGCAGCTCGCGGCGCTCGTCGTCGGCGGCGCGCTCGTCGTGCATGGCCGGGTTGGGCGGCACCAGGAAGAAGGCCGGTTCGGCCTCGATCGGGGCGATCAGCGCGGCGGCGGTGCCGACGGCCACGGTGGAGCGCGGCAGCAGCGCGGCGGCCTGCAGCGCCTGGCGGGCGCGGTCCAGCGAGGACGGGTCGGTGACCACCACGCCGTCGACCAGCTCGGGGCGGGCGGCCAGGATCGCCTCGTGGTCGGCCGGGTCGACGGACTGGGCGAGGTAGCGCCAGCCGGGCAGCGCGGGGATGCCGTGCTCGCCGAGGTACTCGACGGTGGCCAGCACGTCCGGGCCGGGCGGCAGCAGGCCGCCGTCGCCGAGCGCGGCGAGGATCCGGGAGTCGTCCGCCGCGGCCGTCCGCAGGTCGAACAGGGTGCGCTCGGCGGTGGCGACGGACTGGTCGAGCTGGTCGCGCAGCGCCTCGGCGTTGGTGTCCAGGATCCGGGGGGTGAGGAAGCCCTCCCGCTCCTCGCCGCCCTCCTGGTAGGGGGTCAGCGAGAGCAGCTCGGCGAGCCGGGGCTCGGCGGCGAGCAGGGCGGCGGTGCGCTGCTCGGCGGCCAGCGCCCGCTCGGCGGCGGCCCGGGCGTCGGTGGCGCGGGCCGCGGCGAGCTCGGCCCTGGCCTCGGCGGCGGCGGCCTCGCGGACCCGGGCGGCGGACTGCTCGGCGACGCCCCGGGCCTGCGCCAGGGCGGCGGTGGCGGCCTTCTCCGCGTCGGCGGCGTGCAGGGCGGCGCGGGCCGGATCCGGCTCGTCGGCGGTCGGGTCGATCCAGCCGGCCTCGACGGCGGCCCTGGTCTCCTGCTCGACCTCGGCGAGGCGCTGGCGCAGGTGCTCGGCCTCGCTGCGGGCCTTCTGGGCCGCGGTGGCGGCGGCGGTGGCCTCGGCCTGGGCGGCGGAGCCGTCCTCCTGCAGCTCGCCGGCGCGCAGCTCCTCCTGGTCGGCCCGGGTCTCGGCGGCCAGGGCGGCCGTCTCCAGGGCGCGGGCCAGCGCACCGGCGGCCTGGGCACGGGCGGCGAGCGCGGGGGCGGCGTCCAGCTCGGCCTCCCGGATCGCGACCGCGACCCGGGCCGCCCGGTCGGCGGCGGCGCGCTGGCGGAGCACGGCCTCGGCGGCCTGCCAGGCGGCGTGCAGGGTGCGCGCCTCGGTCAGCTCGCGGCGCAGGCCGGCGGCCTCGCCGGTGGCGGCGGCCAGCCCCAGGGTGGCGTGCCGGTGGGTGAGTTCGGCGGTGATCAGGGAGTGCCGGGTGCGGTCGGCCTCGGCGGCGGTGACGGCGCTCGCCGCGGCGGCCACCTCGATCGCCAGGTCGTGCGCCCGGTCGCGCTCGACGCCGGCCCGGGCGGCCAGCGCCTGGGCGAGCCGGCGGGTGCGGCGCTCGGCGGTGCGGTGGCTCTCCCGGACGCCCTCGCGGGCGGCGGTGGCCTCGACGATCCGCTCCAGCAGCTCGACCGAGCCGGCCGTGAAGTCCCGCTCGGCGGTGAGCTCGGAGCGGCGGCCGAGCTTGGCGGCGAAGCCGTGCACCAGGTCGGCCAGGCCGTCGGTGTCCCGGGTGTCGGTGACCGCGCGCAGCAGCAGGTCGGTGAAGTCGGAGTCGTGCTTGACCGCGAACAGGCCGGCGGCCTCGCCCTCGTCCGCGTTCATCTCGCGCTGGTAGCGGAAGAGTTCGGGGTCGAGGCCGAGCTCGCCGAGGTGCTCGTTCCACCGGTCGTGGATGTCCTCGAAGACCAGGTCCAGGTGCGGGTGGGTCTTGCCGGCCTCGGTGAGCGAGTCGCGGAAGCCCTTCATGGTGCGGCGCCGGCCGCGGGCCTTGCTGTCGGGGCCGAGGCCGGCCCGCTCGGCGACCGGGAGGGAGTCGAGGGTGAGGCCCGGGCCGGGCCGGAAGGAGTACCAGGTCTCGGCGAACTTCCGCGGATCGGAGGAGACCTGGCGGCCGCGCCACTCGCTGACCTTGCCGACCACGATCAGCTCGCCGGTGACGGTGTGCTGCCACTCCAGGGCGACGTGGCCGCAGTCGTCCGCGAGCAGGAACTTGCGCAGCACGCCCGAGCTGGCGCCGCCGAGGGTGTTGCGGTGGCCGGGGAGCATCACCGAGAAGATCAGCTTGAGCAGGACGGACTTGCCGCCGCCGTTCTCCAGGAAGAGCACGCCGGCGGGCGCGGGCCGGCGCTGCGGGCCCTCCGGCTCCTCGCCGAACAGGCCGATCTGCTGCGGCCGGGGCTCGGCCACCGGCTCGCCGACACCGCGCAGGTCGAGCACCGTGTCGGCGTAGCGCGCGCCGGCCGGTCCGATCGAGTACAGGCGGACCCGGTTGAGCTCGTACATGTGCGGCGGTTCTCCAGAGGGCGGGGGCTCGTAGCAGGGGCTGGGAATGCGGGGTGCGGGGTGCGGGGTCGGCGGGGTCGGGGCCTGGGGGGGCGGGGCCGGTCAGAGCGAGTGGAAGGGCAGGCCGGCGTCGGCGACCAGGTCGTCGGAGTGGTCGGGCGGGAGGAGGGTCGGGCTGCCGTCGGTGACCGGGACGACGCCGAGGTCGGTGAGTTCGGCCATCGCGGCGCTGCCGGCCAGGTCGCGGACCTGGAGCTGGTAGCGGGCGGTGGTGCGGTAGGTGCCGCCGGCGTCGTCGGAGGTCTTCTGCAGGAAGCCGGAGTCGACCAGGAAGAGCACCGCCTTGGAGACGATGCCGATGGTGGAGCCGGCCAGGCGGCGGGCGTCCTTGGTGGCGCCGGTGGCCGAGCGGCGGGCCCAGACCCGCCAGGCGGCCTCCAGGCCGGGTGCGTCGCTGGCCGGGTCGGAGTTGGTGCCCTCGGCCTCGGCGCGCTCCTCCAGGCGGCGGCAGGCCTGCCGGACGAACGCGTCCACGCCGTTGACGGTGACCCGGCCGAGGTAGCCCTCGTCCGCGAGGTCCTCGGGGCGGGGGAAGGCGAGGGCGGCGACAGCGAGGTGCGCCAGGCCGTGCAGGAAGCGGTCGGTGGACTCCGAGGCGGCGCGGCGCGAGTAGTCGCCCATCCGGACGGCGAAGACCGAGTCCTCGGCGGCGGCGACGGCCATGCCGGCCCGCGGCGACACCTCCAGGACCACCAGGCCCATGCCGGTGGCCACCGCGTCGGCGAGGCGGGCGAAGCCCGGGTCCTCCCGGTGGCGGCGGACCAGCTCGGCGTACTCGGCGTCACGGGCCGGCAGCAGCTTGGCCTGGAGGCCGAAGGAGACCAGCCGGGCGGCGTCGGCGACGTCGGCGGGGGTGAGGGCGGCCGGGGCGGCCGGGGCGCTCTCGGGGGGCCAGGCCGTGTCGTGCGGCGTCATCACGGGCGGGGCTCCTTGGTGCGGGACTGGCGGGGCTGCTGGGGCACGGGGCTGGGGAGTGCCACCGGAGGACGTCGGACACGGGGGTCTGGCATCAGCCGGCCTCCTTGCGGTCGGCGGCCATGCCGGCGGCGTCGAGGAGGGCGCTGCCGACGATGAGGTCGGCGCCGCCGAATTCGGGGTCGTCGAGGCGGGTGCCGTCGTCGACGGCGAACAGGAGGCGCTCCTCGCCCTGGCGGTAGGCGGTGCCGACCGGCGGGCTGGCGGCGTGGACGGCGAGCAGGGCGACCAGGTACGGGAGGTCAGGGTCCTGGCGGCGGGCGTCGGCGAGCAGGCCGGAGAGCCGGCGGGGGGCGTCCGCCGGGAGGTCGAGGAGCTCGAGGGCCGACTCCAGCTGGGCCTCCGAGAAGCGGCTGTCGTCCGGGGTGGCGACCAGGTCGGGCTCGGGCAGCTCCGCGCCCAGGTGCTCGCGCTCGACCGGCGGGGTGAGCAGCAGCTCGACCAGGTCGCCGACCCGGACCGCGACCGGGGTCCGCAGCCCGGCGCCGTGCGCGAAGAAGGCGTCGGTGGGCCGGGTGGCCCGGGCGACCGGGAGCTCCAGGAGCGGGGCCAGCAGGTGCCCGTACAGGTCGATGCCGCTGCGGGCGCCGGGCGTGGCGAAGGCCTGCCGGTCCTGCTCGGCGCGGAACAGCGGGCCGGCCTCCAGCAGCCGGGTCTGCAGCTGGGTGTGGCGGCGGATGCAGTCCTTGACGATGTCGACCAGCTCGGCGGCGCGGCGCTTGTGCTCCGGCTCCTCGGTCTCGTCGCGGGCCTTGCGGATGTTGGTGAGGATCGCGTTCTCGTGCCGGTAGCGGTCGGCGATGTGGTCGAGCGCCTCGTCGATCAGGTCGGGGACGGTCTCCATCCAGTCGACCGCCCGGACGTTGCGCCGGGTGGCCTCCAGGGCGCGGCGCAGCGTCTCGGCGTACTGCACGGTGCGGTAGCGGGCCTGCTCGGCGGCGAGCTGGGCGTCGGCGAGGCGGCCGCGCCGGATCAGCACCTCCAGCTTCACCTCGGCGGCGATCTGGGCCGAGGTGACGTCGGTGTCGAGCGCGCCGACCAGGACGTTGACCGCCTCGTCGGTGGTGCGCAGGTAGACGCCGCCGTCGGGGCCGGGGACCTCCTCGATCAGCTTGAAGTCGTAGTCCCGCCGGACGTACCCGCCGTCCGGGCCGAAGGTGCCGTAGACGGCCCGGAAGCCGCGGTCGACGCTGCCGACGTTGATCAGTGACTCCAGCACCCAGCGGGCCACCCGCTCGTGCTCGGCGGTGGCCCGGCCCGGATTCTGCGCGGCGATCCGGGGCAGCAGGCGGCCGAGCACTATGTCCCGGTCGGCGCCGGTGTCGAAGTCCATGTTGAGCGTGACCAGGTCGATCGCGGCCAGGCCGACCTCGGCCATGGTGTACGAGCCGTACTCGCCCGCCAGGTTGACCTTGCGGCTGTCGAGGTCGTGCAGCGGCGCGGTGCAGGCCAGGGCCTTGAGCCGGCGGGCCAGCCCCTCGTCGGCGGCGGGCCCGGGCGCGGGCCGGCCGGCTGCGGCGGGCGGCCGGAGCTGCTGGTCGGCGGGCTGGTCTGCGATGGCGGTCACGGTGGACAACATTAGAGGTTCGCACCGACAAGGGCCGAAACGAGCCCTGATGTACCGGTTGGAGTACCGCCGGAGCCGTGTTGAACATGTTCAATTTTACCTCTAGGGTCATCCCTGAGCAGGTCGGGAACCCTTCCGGACCGATCATCGACATGGGGGCGTGCGACATGGCGGACAACCCGGAACGGCTGCGCCGGAGCATCCGGCGCTGGCTGTGGATCTTCATCGTCTGTCTGGTGCTGAGCGGCCTGACCGCCTTCCCGCTGGAGACCGAGACCCGCTGGCTGGCCGGCGCGGTCGGCGGCGGCCCGATCGGCGACCACTTCCCGGCACTGGCCGGCTGGACGGCGCGGGTCCGCGACGGCGTGGCCGACACCAACGCCCGCTACCCCTTCCTCGCCTACGGCACCGACTGGCTGGCCTTCGCCCACCTGGTGATCGCCACCGCCTTCTGGGGCCCGCTGAAGGACCCGGTGCGCAACATCTGGGTGATCAAGTGGGCCGTGCTGGCCTGCGCCGGGGTCATCCCGCTCGCACTGATCTGCGGACCGCTCCGCGACATCCCGCTGTACTGGCGATTCGTCGACATGTCGTTCGGCGTCATCGGCGTGATCCCGCTGCTGATCGTGGTGCGCGGGATCCGCCGGCTGGAGTGGGCACAGGCCGTCCGGAGCCGTCCGGCGGCCCTGGCGGCCTGACGGGCCCCGTGCGCGCCCCGCCCCCGCGGGGCGCGCGCAGCCCGCCGCTGATCCTGCGTCAACGCGGTGCCGCGCAGGCTCTACGATCGGCGCAGGAGCTGCTGGCAGGAGCTGCTGGGAGGCGGGCAGGCGTGGCCGAGATGGTGATCGATCTCAACGCGGACCTCGGTGAGGGGTTCGGGCGGTGGACGCTGACGGACGATGAGGCGCTGCTGTCGGTGGTGACCAGCGCCAACGTGGCGTGCGGCTTTCACGCCGGGGACCCGTCGACCATGCGCCGGGTGTGCGCGCTGGCCGCCGAACGCGGGGTGCGGATCGGGGCCCAGGTCTCCTACCGCGACCTGGCCGGCTTCGGCCGCCGGGCGATGGACGTCCCGCCCGAGGAGCTCGCGGACGAGATCGCGTACCAGATCGGCGCGCTGCAGGTCTTCGCCCGCGCCGCGGGCTCCCGGGTCTCGTACGTGAAACCGCACGGTGCGCTCTACAACCGGGTGGTGCAGGACAGCGAGCAGGCCGAGGCCGTGGTCTCCGGCGTGCTGCGGGCCGGCGCGGTGTGCGACGGCCCGCTGCCGGTGCTCGGACTGCCCGGCTCGCGGCTGCTCGCGGTGGCCGAGGGGGTCGGGCTGCCGGTGGTGACGGAAGCTTTCGCCGACCGCGCCTACACCTGGGCGGGCACCCTCGTCCCGCGGCGCGATCCGGAGGCCGTGGTGCACGACCCGGAGGCGGTGATCGCCCGCGCGGTGAGCATCGCCAGGGACGGCGAGGTGACCGCGGTCGGCGGCGAGCTGGTGGACGTCGCGGCGCGCTCGCTGTGCGTGCACGGGGACACCCCGGGCGCGGCCCAGCTGGCCTGGCGGGTCCGCGGGGCGCTGGCCTCCGCCGGAGTACGGGTCGAGGCCTTCGTCTGATGGCCGACGGGCCGATCGTCCGGCGGGTCGGGGAGGACGCGCTGCTGGTGGAGCTGGACTCGGCCGAGCGGGTCGCCGCGCTGTACACCCTGTTGACGGCCCGACGGGCCGAACTCCCGGCGATCACCGAGATCGTCCCCGCCGCCCGCACCGTCCTGCTGGACGGGGTCGCCGACCGCCGGGCGCTGGCGCGGCTGCTGGCCGGCTGGGCGGTGCCCGAGCACCCGCCCGCCGAGGGCCCGCTGGTGGAGATCCCCACCCGCTACGACGGTGCTGACCTGGCCGAGGTGGCGGCCCGCTGGGGCGTCTCGGCCGAGGCCGCCGTACGGATCCACAGCGCACCCGAGTACCGGGTCGCCTTCTGCGGCTTCGCCCCCGGCTTCGGCTACCTGACCGGCCTCCCGGCGGGGTACGAGGTGCCCCGCCGGGCCACCCCGCGCAGCTCCGTCCCGGCCGGCTCGGTCGCGCTGGCCGGCCCGTACACCGGTGTCTACCCCCGCTCCTCCCCCGGCGGCTGGCAGCTGCTCGGGCGGACCGCCGCCGCGCTCTGGGACCTCGGCCGGGAGCCGGCTGCCCTGCTCGCACCCGGGGTCCGGGTGCGGTTCACCCCGGTGGCCCGGCATGGCTGAGCCGCGCTGGCCGGGCACGGCCGAGCTGGAGGTGGTGCGGCCCGGCCCGCTGACCACCGTCCAGGACCTGGGGCGGCGCGGGGTCGCGCACCTGGGCGTACCGCGCGCCGGGGCGCTCGACGAACCGGCCCTGCGCGCCGTCAACCGCCTGGTGGGCAACCCGGACGGCGCGGCCGCGCTGGAGACCACCCTCGGCGGGGTGGCGCTCCGGGCGCTCGCCCGCTGCGTGGTCGCGGTCGGCGGCGCCCCCGCGCCGGTCACCGTCGACGGCCGGCCGGGCGCCTGGGGCGCGGCCGTAACCCTGCGCCCGGGCGCGGTGGTCGAGGTCGGGCCCGCCACCCACGGCGTGCGCAGCTACCTGGCGGTGGCGGGCGGGTTCGCGGTGCCGGCGGTGCTGGGCAGCCGCTCGGCCGACCTGCTGTCCGGGCTCGGCCCGGCCCCGCTCGCGGCCGGTGACCGCCTGCCGGTGGGCCCGGCGGGCGACGCGCCCCGCGCCGACCTGGTGCCGCTGCCCGCGCCCCCGGGCGAACTGGTGCTGCGGCTGCGGCTCGGCCCGCACGACGACTGGTTCGCCGCCGTGCCGGGCCTGGCCCGCTCGATCTACCGGGTGGCCGCCGCGAGCAACCGGGTGGCGCTGCGCACCGAGGGCCCGCCGCTGGCCCGCGCCCGTGGCGGCGAACTGCCCAGCGCGGGCATGGTGCTGGGCGCCGTACAGGTGCCGCCGGACGGGCAGCCGGTGGTCTTCCTGGCCGACCACCCCACCACCGGCGGCTACCCGGTGGTGGGGGTGGTCCCGCACGCCGATCTGGCCGCCGCGGGGCAGGCCCGACCGGGGACGGTGGTGCGGTTCCTGCCGGTGCGGGACTGACGGGCCAAGGTGCGCGGCCTGGTCGACGGGCCGGGTCAGCAGCGGACCAGCAGCACCGAGAGGACGGTGCAGGTGGCACTGCCGGTGTCGTTGGCGGCGACCGGGTCGGCCGGGGCGGAGGCCGTCCGGGCGGCCGTGGTGGTCACCGGACCGAGGCCGAGCAGGCCGACCGCACTGCGGAAGGTCGAGCCGGCGGTGGCGCCGTTGGCGAGCGCGCCGTAGCTGCAGGTGACGGTCCGGCCGGCGGTGGTGCAGCCCGCGCTGAGGTTGGTGGCGGTGGCGCCGACCGGCAGGGTGGCCGTGACGGTGGCCGAAGTGACCGCGGCGGGCCCCTGGTTGCGGGCGGTCAGGGTGTAGCTGATGGCACCCGGAAGCAGCGCGGGGGCCTGCGCGGTCAGGGTGACGGCGAGGTCGGCCCGGGGCTGCACCGGCGGGCGCGGGACGAAGGCCACGCCGGAGGGGAGGGCGCCGACCGCGGTGGTCGCGGTCACGGCGTTGCTGGCGGTGTCGACCACGGCCAGGGTGCCGCCGCCGACCGCGGTGACGTAGAGGAACGCGCCGGAGGGGCTGACCGCGAGCGCGGCCGGCGCCGGGCCGACCGCGATCGTGCGGGTCACGGTGTTGCTGGCGGTGTCGATCACGGACACGGTGTCGTCCGCCAGGTCGGCCACGTACGCCCGGGCACCGGAGGGGTCGACCGCCACCGCGTGCGGGATCCGGCCGACCGGGACGGTGGCGGTCACCGTCCCGGTGGCGGTGTCGACCACGGAGACGCTCGCGGCGTAGGAGTTCGCCACGTACAGCCGGGTGCCCGCGGGGTTCAGCGCGGCCGCGACCGGGCCGGAGCCGACCGGGACGGTGGCGGCGACCGCGTTGCTCGCGAGGTCGATCACCGTCACGGTGTGCCCGCCCGCGTCCGCGGTGTAGGCGCGGGCACCGGCCGGGTCGACGACCACGGCGTTGGGGCCGGGGCCGACCGGGACGGTGGCCGCGACCGCGTTCCCGGCGGTGTCGATCACGGACACCGAGTTGTCACCCGCGTTGGCGACGTAAGCGCGGCTGCCGCTCGGGTTCAGGGCGACCGCGCTCGGGAAGGGGCCGACCGGGACGGTGGCGCTGACCGTGTTGCTCGCGGTGTCGACCACGGAGGCCGTCGCGTCGCGGAGGTTGGCCACGTACACCCGGGTGCCCGCGGTGTTGACCGCCACCCCGTCGGGGCCCCGGCCGACCGGGACGGTGGCGATCACCCCGTGGGTGGTGGCGTCGAGCACCGAGAGGGTGTCGTCGTCGGTGTTGATCACGTACGCACGGTCGGCGAGGGCCGTGGCGGCCGAGGCGGGCGGCGCTCCCAGGCCGGCCCCGACGGCTAACGCGACGGCGGCGGCGACCAGGGCGGCAAGTCTCGGACGGGAGCGGGCGGCACGGGACATGCGGGTACTCCTTCTCGGTGGCATCGCGTACTCGGTGGCAGCGCGGAGCAGCGGCGGATCCGGTCGGGCGTGGGCGCGCCGGGGCCCGGCAGGTGCGCCGGGGCGGCGGGCGCGAGCGGTCGTGCGCGGGGCAGCGGGGCAGCGGGCGGCACTCGCGACGAATGGCGCACGGTCGCGACGAGTAGCAACCTAGAGGCGCTGCGTGATCGGCACAAGACCGGGTCGGGAGTGCCAGGACCGCACCCGCGGGGCTCGTGGGCGGCTCCGCCCGGGAACGCCGGGACCGGAAGCGATCAGGGGGTCGGCGGGCGCCGACCGGAGAGATGGAGCGGCGATGGCCGAGCGCATGGTCGAGATCGACGGCGTCGAGCTGTGCACCGAGTCGTTCGGCGACCCGGCGGACCGGCCGGTCCTGCTCGTCATGGGCGCCGGGGCCTCGATGCTCTGGTGGGAGGAGGGCTTCTGCCGGCTGCTCGCCGAGGGCGGGCGCTTCGTGGTCCGCTACGACCACCGCGACACCGGCCGATCGGTCTGCCATCCCCCTGGCCGGCCCGGATACACCGGCGCCGACCTGGTCGAGGACGCCGCCCGCGTGCTCGACGCCCGGGGGATCGCGGCCGCACACGTCGTGGGTGTCTCGGCCGGCGGGGCGTTCGCGCAGTTGCTGGCGCTCACCCATCCCGATCGGGTCCGCTCCCTGGTCCTGATCAGCACCTCCCCCGCCGTGCCCGGCGACCGCGAGCTTCCGCCGCCGACCGAGGAGTTCACCCGGTTCCTCCCGGCCGCGCCCTGCGACCGTTCGGACCTCGACGCGGTGATCGAGCACCAGGTCGCCTACGCGTGCCTCCTCGCGGGGGGCCGGCGCCCGTTCGACCGGGCCGCCGCCCGCCGCCTGATCCGGCGCGACCTGGAGCGCGCGCGTGACATCGCCGCGGCCCGCAACCACGACTCGCTCCCGGACGGCGGGCCCGCACCGGCGCCGCTGTCCTCGATCACCGCGCCCACGCTGGTGATCCACGGGAGCGCCGATCCGGTCTTCCCGCTCCGGCACGGCGAGGCACTCGCCGAACAGATCCCCGGGGCAAGGCTGTTGACCCTGCCGGACGCCGGCCACGGGGTCGAGCGGGCCGACTGGCCGACGATCGTCACCGCCGTCCTCGCCCACACCGGGGCCACCCGCACCGACCGGGCCGGGGATCGCCCGCAGGCCGAGACACGGCCTAGTGCGCCAGGTAGCCGCCGTCCACCGGCAGGACGACGCCGGTGATGAAGGAGGCCTCGTCGGAGGCCAGGAAGAGGATCGCCCGGGCGACCTCCGCGGGCTCGCCGAGCCGTCCCATCGGGTGCTGGCGGACGACCTCCGCCAGGTACTCGGAGCCGCCCGGCTCCTGCGGCAGCCGGCGGACCCGGTCGGTGTTGATGGTGCCCGGGGCGACCGCGTTGACCCGGATCCCCTGGGCCGCCCACTCGACGGCCAGATGCTTGGTCAGCCCGCTGGCGACGAACTTGGCGGGCCCGTAGACCGCCTGGCCGGCTTGGCCGGCCAGGCCGGAGATCGACGAGAGGCAGACGATCGCGCCGCGGCCGGCCGGGGCCATCCGCTCGATCGCGTACTTGCAGGTGAGGAACATCCCGCGGCCGTCGACGGCCATCACCTGGTCCCAGTCCTCGGGGGTGGCCTCCAGGACGGTGTGCAGCGGGAGGATCCCGGCGTTGGCGACCAGGACGTCGATCCGCCCGTACCCGGCGACCGACTCCTCGATCATCCGCCGGGCGTCGGCCGGCACCGAGACGTCGCCGACCACCGCGCGCACCCGGGCCCCGGTCGCGGCCAGCGCGGCCCGCAGGGCCTCCAGCGCGGGCGCGTCCAGGTCGGTGACCACCAGCAGGGCCCCCTCGGCGGCGAAGAGTTCGGCGGTGGCCCGCCCGATCCCCTTGGCCGCGCCGGTCACCACGGCGGCCCGGCCCGCCAGCCGGCCGCCCGCCGATGGTCCGGCCGCCGATCCCGTCGATCCGATCGATCCCGTCGAGCCCGTCATCGTCCGCTCCTGTCCGTCCGGTTGGCCCCGGGCACCAGGTTGGCGTACCGGACCGCCCGGACCGCCTCCGGCGCGCGCGTCAGCGCCCGACCGCCGCCAGGAACGCCGCCGGATCGCTGACGCTGAGCCGCAGTTCGCGCAGCCGGACCGGCAGCCGCACGGCCCTCGCCCGGACGAACGGTTCGAGCTCCAGCCGGACCAGCCCCTTCGCGGAGCCGTTCACCAGCCAGTACCCGCCGAAGCCGTGGACGCCGAAACCGCTCACCGAGCGGGAGTCGGGCCCCACCGTCCGGATCGAGGCCAGCGGGATCTCCGCCCGGAACGCCCACCCCATCCGGACCGTCAGCACCCCGTCGGACACCCGCACCACGGCCCGTCGCGGGCCCATCCACAGCGGGGTGGCCAGCGCGGAGAACCAGCCGTCGTACCTGATCGCGAATTCGTTCGATGACATCCCATCAGCTTCACATCCGGGGTCCGCCGGCGAAAGAGGCCTGCACGCGATCTTGATGTTCCGGCCAGATTCACGTCATCTCAGCGGCTTATCGTCACAACTCGCGCCGCACGGTGCCCCAGCACCGTTCGCGTCCTGCCCGGGTGCCGGTACGGCCATGCCGCCCGCCACGACGAACAGGACCGCAGATGCGCATCCACCGACCGATAGCCATGGCCGGTGTCCGGTGATCGACTGGTTCCACGGGGCCGTGCTCGGCCTGATCCAGGGGCTCACCGAGTTCCTCCCGATCTCCTCCAGCGCCCACCTGCGGGTCTTCTCCGCCCTGTTGGGCTGGGACGACCCCGGCGCCGCGTTCACGGCGGTGACCCAGCTGGGCACGGAGTCGGCGGTGCTGATCTACTTCCGCAAGGACATCGCCGCGATCATCTCGGCCTGGACCATCGCCCTGTTCCGGCCCGCACGCCGGCAGGACCCCAACGCCCGGCTCGGCTGGTTCGTGATCATGGGCACGCTGCCGATCGGCCTGCTCGGCGCCGCGTTCCAGGACACCATCGAGACCTCGCTGCGCGACCTGCGGGTGATCGGCACCACGCTGATCGTCTTCGGCCTGATCCTCGCGGTGGCCGACCGCAGCCGCGCCGTCCGCCATGCCCGGCCGATCAGCTCGCTCACCCTGCCGCACGCGATCGGGTACGGCCTGGCCCAGTCGCTCGCCCTGATCCCCGGGGTGTCCCGCTCGGGCGGCACGATCAGCGCCGGCCTGCTGCTCGGCTACAGCCGGGAGGCGGCGGCGCGGTACTCGTTCCTGCTGGCCATCCCCGCCGTCCTGGCCTCCGGGACGCTCGAACTGTTCAAGATCGGCGAGGGGCCGGCCCCGGCCTGGGGCCCCACCCTGCTGGCCACCGCGATCGCCTTCGTGGTGGGGTACGCCGCGATCGCCTGGTTCCTCAGGTACATCTCGCACAACAGCTTCCTGCCGTTCGTGGTGTACCGGGTGGTGCTCGGCGTGCTGCTGATCGTGCTGGTCAGCACCGGGTACCTGGCCGCGGACGCCGGCGTGGCCGCCGAGTAGCGCCGCGGCGCCGCACGGGCAGCGGCGGCGGGTCAGCCCTGCGTGGAGCGGCGGCGCCACACCCAGAAGCCGCCCGCCGCCACCAGCAGGACGGCCGCCGCCACGGCCAGCGCGGTGCGCACGCCCGAGGAGCCGTCGGCCTGCTCCGCGGGTGCCGCGGCCGGTCGGCCGGTGCCGGCGGTGGGCGAGGCGGTCGCGTCGGGCGAGGCGGTCGCGCCGGGGGTGCCCGCGGACGGCTGGGCGGCGGCCGGCTCGGAGGCGGCGGCCGTCGGGCTCGGGGTGAGCGGCTTCGCCCCCGGGGCGGCGGCGGTGAGCTTCAGCACCGGCGCCGGGTGGGCCGGCTTCGCGGCGCCCTGCGGCAGCTCGATCCAGCGGTCGATCTGGCCGTCGGTGTAGCCGACCAGCGACTTGAAGGCCAGCTCGGGGGCGTCCGGCAGCTGCCGGACCTTGATCGAATACTGGGCGTCCGCACCCGGCGCCAGGGCGGGGCCGGCCACCGCGTAGCCGTCCGCGATCGGGCTGAGCGTCCAGCCCTCCGGGCCCTTGACCAGGCTCACGTCGCCGGGCTGCAGACCCTCCGGCAGCACCACCCGGACTTCCTTGATCCCCGCGGAGGACGACTCGCCCTCCGCGTCGAAGGCGATCACGGCGTCCGCCGCCAGCGCCTGCGGGGTGCTGGACTCCACCTCGACGTGCGCGAAGGCGGGGCCGGCCAGGGCCAGCGCACCCACCAGGGCTGCGGCCGGTACGGCGGCGCGGGCGAGCAGACGGGAACGCGGCATGGGACCAGCACACTCCTGGGCGGCGGCGGGACGGGGCGCACCCATCATGCCAGCCCACCCCGGGCCTCGGGCCCAGGTCGGCCCAGGTCGGCGCCGGTCAGCCCCGGTCGCGGGCCGTCAGCCGGCCGCGGACGGCGGCGTGGACCTCGGCCTCCTCGGCCGGGTCGGCCGCCAGCCGGCGCAGGCGCTCCAGGACCCGGACGTCGCCGGTGGTGGTGACGTGCCGGGCGGCCAGCTCGCGGGTGGTCTCCTCGCAGTCCCAGAGGCACTCGACGGCCGGGCCCGCACCGAAGTGCGGATCCGTCACCGAGAGCGCCTGCGCGGCCCGACCGCGCAGCTGGGAGGAGGCGGCCTCACCGTAGACGTGACGCAGGGCGGGGACGGCTCCGGCGGCGGCCAGCCGCCCCGCGCCGTCGACCAGCGATCCCAGCCCGCTGCCGGTGACGCCGCGCACGGAGATCCAGCGCCGCAGCGCGTCCACCACCAGCGGGCCGTCGGACGGCTCACCGGCGTCGGCGAGCAACTGGCAGGCGCGCTCGCCGAGGGCGCTGTCGGCGCCGCCGGTGGCCGGGTCGGCCCATCGACGGGCGTGCGCGAGCGCCTCGGCGCCGCGCATCCGGCCGAGCACCTCCAGGGCGGCCGCGACCACCCGCTCGTCCACGTCCGCCGCGGCGGCCTCGATCAGCTCGGCGGCGGCCGGGTCGCGCTGCTCCACCAGGTGGCGCAGGACGGCGGTACGGGCGCCGGGGGCGCCGGTACGGGCGGCGGCCAGCAGGGCGGGCCGGTCCTCCGGGCGGACCACCGCGGTCAGGCAGCGGGCCGCGGCGGCGGCGCGCCGGACGGGTGCCTCGGGATCGGTGGCGGCCGGATCGCTCTGATCGGCCCAGGCGAGCACATCGGCGGTGCTCCAGCCCGGGGTGACCACACCGCGGCCCATCTGGCGTTGCCAGAGGTCGAACGGGGACTGCTCGCTCGCGGCGGCGATCCGGGGGTGGTGGGCGGCCCACAAGCGCCAGGGCCGGGGTTCGTACGCGGCTCTGACGGCCGCCCGCAGCCGGGCGTCGCCCTCGGCGCCCTCGGGGAACCGGCGCAGCACCGAGGGGGCCAGCGCGAGCAGCGAGCGGTCGTCGTCGCGCAGGGCCAGCTCGTCCAGCGCCCAGGCCCAGTTGGCGCCCACGGCGGCGTAGCCGCGCAGCAGGTCCAGGGCGTCGCGGCGGCCGTAGGCGGCGAGGTGGCCGAGGACCGCGAGGGCGAGCCCGGTGCGGGCCTCGTCCTGGTCGATGCCGTCCTCGACGGAGTGCAGGTGCAGCTCGACGCCGGTGAGCGGCGCCTCCAGCTCCATGTAGAGGCGGGCGTAGTAGAGGGAGCGGTTCTCGATCTGCCAGTCGGCGCGGGGGTCCTCGGTGACGCACTGCTCCAGGGCGGCGATCGCCTCGTCGCGGTCGGCGGCCAGGGCATGCAGTTGCCCGTCACCACGGCCTCGCTGGAGGAGGCCGAGGAGGCTGGCACTTGGCGCTATCACTGGCTCGAACATGAGGTCAGCATCCGTTGCGGCGGTCGTCGAGGCAACGGGATTTCCGTCGCCGGGGTCGGTTCGGTCCTGCTCAGGCGCCCGGGCGCCGGAATCACCGAAGGCTACCGCCTGGTTGGCGGATCCGCACACAGGGCGACTCGAAACGGCCAGGTGCGGGCCACTGTGCACCCGCCGCGCGGCCGCGCGCGAGGGCCCCCGGCACAACCGTGCAAAACCCCCACAGACCGGAACGGGGCCGACGGGGGTCCGCCCCCCTTCGGCCCCTCACCCGGTGTGCCCGATCCGGAACGCTTCGTACCGGCAGCGCCCTTCGCCCGCCGTGTCCTCGGGCCGGACGGCGGTGCCCGTCGCCCGCCGCGCCCTCAGACCGGACGGCGGCGCGCCGGCAGCACCGCGGTGATCTCCTCCCGCAGCTCGGCCACGGCCGGCAGGCCCTGGTAGCGGCCGGCCAGCCGGTACATCTCGCGCAGCCGGTCCCAGGTGCGCAGCGAGGAGGTCTGGCTGATGGCCGCCAGCGCCAGCTTGGCCTGGACCTGGGCGGCGTCCGGCTCGCCGGAGATCCAGTAGACCGAGGCGAGGGTGATCCGGTCCAGCAGTGCGGAGCGCTCGCGCCCGGTGCCGGCCCGCAGGTCGATGGCCTGCCGGGCGTGGTACTCGGCGAGCCTGGCGGCGCCCGGGTCGTGCTCGGCGAGGGTCCGGTAGACGAGCGCCTGCATGCCGTGCAGCTCGGCCTCGTTGAACAGCTGCATCCAGCTCGGCGGGGCCTCCTGCGGCTCCTGGACGAAGAGCTCCTCGGCCTCGCCGAGCACCCGCCGGGTGGCCTCGGAGCGGCCGAGCGAGGCCTGCGCCCAGGCGTCGACGGTGTGCAGCATGGCGCGGGTCCTGGGCAGGGCGCGGTCGCCGGCGCTGGCCCGGGCCAGCTGCATCAGCTCGATCGCGTCGTCGGCCCGGCCGAGGTGGAGCATCTGCCGGGCCGCCCGGGAGATCGCCTCGCCGGCCCGCGGCCGGTCGTCGGCCTCCTTGGCGGCCTGGGCGGCGATCACGAAGTACCGCTGCGCGGTGGGCTCCAGGCCGACGTCGTGGGACATCCAGCCGGCCAGTACGGCCAGGTTGGCGGCCACCGTCCAGAGTCTGCGCTCCAGTGCCGGGTGGTGGCGGTGCGTCAGCAGGCCGCCGACCTCGTTGAGCTGGCCGACCACGGCCTTGCGCTGGAGCCCGCCGCCGCGGGAGGCGTCCCAGGCCCGGAACACCTCGACGGAGCGCTCCAGGGCGGTGACCTCCTCGGCGCCGACCGGCCCCGCGTCGTACACGTCGACCACCGGCCGGGGGCCGGCCTGGGTGAGCACCTGCCGAGGTCCGGGCCGGTCGGCCGCGTACGCCACCTGGCCGCTGTTGAGCCAGTCGTGAAGGTTGTCTGCGATGACGGTGCCCGCGGCGAGCGCGGCTCCCGCGCCCACCAGACCGCGTCGGTTCAGCATGAGGTCCATTCCCGTGAACTCGGTGAGGACCGCAGCCGTTCGATCCGGCTCCCAGGCTTGTTCCGACGCGGTGGTCGAGCCTGTCCTGGTGGGCCGGTGTCGTTCCAGACCTAAGTCCTCAGTGGTGACGACACGGCCGAGCCGCTCCGTGAACACGGCGGCCAGCAGCCTGGGCACCGGATCGCGGGGGATCTCCCCCTGCTCGATCCAGCGCCGGACCCGCGAGGTGTCGGTGGACAGCTGCTGCTGCCCCATCGCCGCACCGCGCCGGTTGACCAGCCTCGCCAGCTCGCCCTTGGACCAGCCGGTCAGGGCGAAGAGGTCGGCGAGTCGGCTGTTCGGCCCCTTGCTCACGTGAAGCCCCCAGGTTCCTCGGCTGATTTCGACAGTAATGGCACTGTCATGTGCCACGCGACCATTCGCCAGGCTTCGCCAGGGTCCGCCACATGGTGTACCAGTGGTGATCGGGTGTCAGGTAGGAATGCGCCACCTCGACCTCGCTTCGAGGGGCCCGGATCACCGGGCCCGGGCATGTTCCCACCGGCCGGTGACGGCTTGCGGGGGCATCGTCCGAGAGGGTGGCGCGGCCGGGTGGCGCGGGGGCGTCGGGCACGGCACGGCAGGACGGCGCCACCGCATTTCCCCAGGGTGCGGAGGGCCGCCGGAATGCCGGCTCCGCGCCCGACGCCCGCACTCCACCCCGGCCGGCCCCGGCGGAACCAGGAACCGCCGGACGTCCAGTCGCCGTCGGCCAGGAAGGGACCCTCACCAGCCCATGTACTCCTCCGCCAGCACCGGCGCCCGACCGTCGAATCCCACCCAACTCGACGGCGGCGCACCGCGCTACACCACCGGCCAGCCCCGCACCGGGCTCCGGCCGCCCACCGCCGCCGGCGGGCGGCCGGGCCCCCGCGGCGGCGAGCCGCGCGACCCACGGGCGCTCGGCGTCCGTACCGCGCCGGGCGGCCGCCCGGCCGAGCCCGCCCACCGTGCCCCCGGCGGGCGGCTGTTGACCTCCCGCACGCCCGAGGGGTTCGTGGACCGGGTCGACCCGGCCGCGCTGCAGACCCCCGCGGTGCGGGCCGCGCTGGCCAACATCTCGCGGATATGTCCCGCCTTCCTCCCCCGCCAGGTGCTCCGGGAGGGCAGCCGCCACATCCTCATCGCCGGCACCATCGGCCGGGCCCCCGTGGTCGCCAAGTGCCTGTCGCCGCAGGCGGTCCGCGGGCCGCAGAGCGAGCAGCTGATGGAGCGGTTCCACCACGAGATCGCGGTCTACCGGGCCTTCGTCCGGCACCGTCCGCCGGTCCGGCTGCCCCGACTGGTGGCCGCCGACCAGGACCGCTGCGTCCTGGTGCTGGAGCGGGTGCCGGGCCGGCCCGCGGCCCGCGAGCGGCACCCGGTCAACGCGCCCACCCCGGGCGAGGTGCGGGCCGTGCTCGGCGCCGTGCGGACGCTCAACCTGTGGCGCCCGCCGACGGACGTGTTCGGCAAGCCGCTGGACTACCAGCTGGAGGTGGCCCGTTACCACTCGGTCGGGCAGCTCACCGACCGGGACGCGGGTGACCTGCGGCAGTTGCTGCACGGCCTGACGCACACTCCGTGGCAGCTCTGCCACGGCGACGCGCTGCTGGGCAACCTGCTGCTCGCGCCCTCCGGCCCGGTGCTGCTGGACTGGGAGGAGGCCGGCTGGTACCTGCCCGGGTACGACCTGGCGGTGCTGTGGAGCGTGCTCTCCGGGGACAGCGCGGCCCGGCGCCAGATCAGCCAGCTCGCGCAGTCCGGCGGGACGCTGGCGCGGGACGCCTTCCTGGTCAACCTGGTGCTGGTGCTGATGCGCGAGCTGCGGCTGCACGACGTGCCGGGCGCCGGCGAGGAGCAGCGGATCATGATCCGCCGGCTGTACGACGACGCGGCGCTGGCCCGCCGCGCGGTCCGGGCGGCGGTCGGCACCCGGTAGGCGGTCGGTACCCGGTGGGCCCGTTCAGGACTTGCGGGCCGCCCGGTCGAGGGTGCTGCGGCCGACGGCCTCCAGCACGACCTCGTCGGCCGGGAAGTACGTCCGTCCGCTCAGCACGTCGCGCAGGTAGCGCTCCAGCGGGTGCCGCCGGCTCAGGCCCGGGTTGCCGGTGAGAGCGACCGCCTGCTGGACCGCCGTGGTGACGGCCCGGTTGACCAGCAGCTGGGCCGCACCGGTCCGGGCGACGGCCGCGGCCTCGCCGCGGTCCACCCCGGCCGCCAGGCCGTGCACCAGCTCCTCGGCGCCGATCAGCGCGAGTTCCGTCTCGCCCAGCGCCGTGCGGTAGCGCGGCAGGGTGGCGAGCGGCTCGCTGAGGTTGGCCGGGGTGCGCTGCTGGAGGAACCGCACCAGCCAGTCCTGGGCCGCCCGGGCCACCCCGAGCTGGACGGCGCTGAGCGCCAGGTCCTGCCAGGCCCGGGTGGTCTCCGCGGCCGCCTGCTCGGCCGGCCCGGCGCTGCCCGGCACGGCCAGCCGCAGCGCCCCCTCGGGCCCGACCCGGACGCCGTCCAGGAGCACGTCGTGCCCGGCGCTGGCCCGCAGGCCGAGCTGGTCCCAGGTCGGGTCGATCTCGACCCCGTCGCTGTCGCCCCGCACCAGGAAGACGCCCACCCGGGGCACCTGCTCCTCGGTCCTGGCCGAGACCGCCATCCAGGCCAGCGCCTCGGCGCCGGCGCAGTCCGACTTACGGCCCGTCAGCCGCCAGGCCTCGCCGTCCCACCGGGCCACCGTGGCCGGCAGCCCTCCGGCCTGCCCGGGCTCGGCGCGCAGGGTGTTGACCAGAGCGGGGCCGCGCCGGGATTCGGTGAGGAACTTGCGGTAGCCGGCCGTGGGCCAGGCCCCGGTCCTGGCCTGCTCGGCGTGCTGGAGCAGGGTGAAGGCGGTGAGCACCGCCACCGAGGCGTCGCCGCGCCCGAGTTGGGCCAGCAGCCGGACGGTGTCGGTGAGCGTGCCGCCGGCGCCGCCGAAGCGCGCGCCCACCGTCAGGGTGAGCAGCCCGGCCTCGTGCACCGCCTCGATGCCCTGGTACGGGAAGGTGCCGTCGCGGTCGTGCTCCTCGGCCCGGGCGGCCAGCAGGTCGACCACCCGGGGCAGCTTGGCGAGGGTCTCGGTGACGGCGTCGCGGTCGTCGACGGCGGGGCCGGCGGTCCTGGTCATGGGCGGTGCCTCCGGGCGGCAGCGTGGGATGCGGCATGGTGCGGGTGGCACGCGGACGGGCGTGCGCCGACGGGATGCGGCACCCCGGACCCCGGGGGCGGGAGAGGACGGCCGACCGGCTCGTCCGGGTGCCACGGGCGGAGCGTTCGGCTCCGCCTCAGCGGCCCGGACACGACGCGCCGGCGGTCCGCCGCAGGTCGAGGTGCCTGCGGCGGGTGAGCAGCGGGAGGCGACGTGACATGGTCGTGACTGTACGAAGGGTTGATCGGCAGCGTCAAGCGAGGTACGGGCGCCTGGTCAGCCCTGCTTGAACATGTCCGCCGGCAGCGGCTTGAGCAGCTGGTAGAGGTCGTCCGAGATCGGCCGGTCCCAGGAGGCGATGGTGACCTGCACCCCGTCGCTGCGGCCGAACTGGGAGCAGAACACCCGCTCCTCGGAGACCTTCACCTTCTTGACGATCAGCAGGTCGTCGCCGAGCAGCACCGGGAAGTCCTCGGCCGAGACCAGCTCGACCGGCTCCTCGTGCTCCAGTGCCGCCAGGAGTTGACGTACCTCGAAGGGCACGCCGTCCTCGGACTCGCGGGCCGGGGAGGTCTCGGGCAGGTTGCCGATGAACATCGCCGGGCCCCGACCGCCGAGCAGGTCGTACCGGAGGAAGATCCCCTGGCAGGAGCCGTCCGTACCGGTCATCATCATGGCCCCGAAGTGGCCGGGCCAGTCGCCCGGGTCCATCGCGAGCACGTCGAAGTCCGGGCCGGCGGGCGAGCCGGAGCGACGGCGGAGAAATGACATGACACCATCGTACGTGCCCCCGACCGGCCACCTCGCGGCCGGGGGGCGATCAGGCGGAGATCTACGCTCAGGGACCAATGTTGACTCTGAGCAACCGTCCGGGCTACGTTCGGTTCAGCACGACAGCCGCTGTGGACTCGGTCCACCGGGGGGCGGCTTGTCCCAGCGCGCCGTTTTCTGCGTGTCCTCCAGCTGTTCATCTTGTCGTGCGGACCACGTGCACCAGCCAGCTCCACCGGCGTCGGACCCCGGAACCTCGGACCGGCACCGAACAACTCCACAGACCAGGTTCGCGGGGCCCCGGCCTGTCGCATCCGCGGACCTTGCCCGGGACACCGCCGCGTGGGGGCGTGCGGATCCCGGGCGAGGCACCGTCTTCCGAGTAGCTCTCGGCGGGCGAGGCCGTCCTCCCGGCGACTGCCGGCCCTCTGGTGGGGCCGGGACCGGCAACGCACCTCGGTGCGGTTGGGGAACACCACGGGAGGAAGTTCGTCATCGGCGCCGATGACGGGCAACACAGCGGGCGCCGTGCCATTACCGCGTGGGGGCGGTGGGCACGGCGTCTGCCTGCTCTTACTGTGATCCGATGCTTGTCGAACAGTCAACAAGAATCGGTCCATCAGAATTCATTTGTGACCTCGGTGAGCCCCGGATCGACATCCCGGGTTCAACCGGGCACGGCCGGCGGCACTCCCGGGGCGGGACAGTGCCGCGCCGCCCCGGGTGGATGCCCGCCGCCGGGCTCAGGTGAGGTCGAACTCGCCGTCGCGGGCCCCGAGCACGAAGGCCCGCCACTCCGCCGGGGTGAAGATCAGCGCGGGACCGTCCGGATCCCGGCTGTCCCGCATCGCGATGTAGCCCTCGACGAAGGCGATCTGGACCTCCCCGACCTCCGGGTCGGCGCCCTGGCTGCTGGACAGCCACTCGGCCCCGGTCAGATCCAGCTCCGGCTTGCCGCCCGCCGCCGGCGCCTGCGGGTCGCTGTTCTCCACGCTCGTACT
The DNA here is from genome assembly GCF_040678895.1 of Kitasatospora sp. NPDC049258. NCBI lineage: Bacteria > Bacillati > Actinomycetota > Actinomycetes > Kitasatosporales > Streptomycetaceae > Kitasatospora > Kitasatospora sp. NPDC049258. Next base: position 63,049 of record NZ_JBFAQT010000020.1, on the reverse strand, counting down.
CATGCCGTGCTCCTCCCGATCCGTCCGAGGACCCAGCCTAGCCAGGGCGGTGCCGGGCGGCGGGGGATCGCCCGGGTTTGCCACCTGGCCGGGCCGTTGTCGGGTGATCCCCCGCCGCCCGGCCGCACCGCTGTGCTATGCGGTGACACGGCCGGTTCCGGGCCGTGGCTTCGACCCGCCGGGAGCGGTCGGCTGCGAGAGTGGTGCTCCAAGCCGTCCCCACGACCCAGGGAGCCGCCGATGGACCGCCGGGACGCCGTGAGCGCCGACGTCATCCCCATCTCGGACGCGCCGTCCGCACCCGGCGATCCACGGACCGCCTCGGTGCCCCGACCGTCCCGGCCGACCGGACTGGGGCGGGTCGGGGTGGTCCTGGTCTCGCACAGCCAGGAACTCGCCCTCGCGGTCCGCGCGCTGGCACTGGCGCTGGCCGACACCGCCGACCCGGCCCCGGTGGCCGCCACCGGCGGAAGCCTCGCCGACGGCCTGGGCACCAGCGCGGTGCTGATCGCGGCGGCGGCCCGCCGGGTGGACCAGGGGCACGGGGTGGCCGTGCTGTGCGACCTGGGCACCGCGGTGAGCACGGTGCTGCGCCTGCTCTCCGAGGCGGACGAGCACGGCCTGCCGTTCCCGGTCCGCTTCGCCGACGCGCCGTTCGTGGAAGGAGCGGTGGCCGCGGTGCTGACGGCGACCGCCGGCGGCGACCTCGCGGCCGTGCTCGACGCCGCCGAGGAGACCTACCGCCAGCACAAACTCTGAGGCAGAACGGGCATTTCCGGAGCGATCGGCCACGCGTCGGACGGTGCGCCGATAGCATCGGCGCAGTGCACGGGGCGGGGAGGCTCCGGCTCGAACTTGGGGGGAGTCCCAGCCATGCGTGTGGTCGTGACCGGCGGGGCAGGATTCATCGGCGCCAATCTCGCCCGGGCGCTGCTCGCCCGGCCCGAGGTGGCCGAGGTCCGGGTGGTCGACAACTTCGTCACCGGCCGCAAGGCCAATCTGGAGGGGGTCGACGTCGCCCTCTTCGAGGGCACCATCCTGGACCGCGACCTGCTCGACACCGCGTTCGCCGGTGCCGACGCCGTGGTGCACCTGGCCGCCCTGCCCTCCGTCCCGCGCTCGGTGGCCGACCCGCTGGCCAGCCACCACGCCAACGCCACCGGCACCCTGGAGGTGCTGGAGGCCGCCCGCCGGGCGGGCGGCCTGTACGTGGCGGCGGCCTCCTCGTCCTCGGTGTACGGGGCCAACCGGGAGCTGCCCAAGCGCGAGACCATGCGCACCGCCCCGATGAGCCCCTACGCGGTCAGCAAGCTGGCCACCGAGGCGTACCTGGCGGCCTATCACCACTGCTACGGCCTCGGCGTGCTGCCGCTGCGCTTCTTCAACGTGTTCGGCCCGCTGCAGCCGGCCGGCCACGCCTACGCCGCCGTGGTGCCCGCGTTCCTGGACGCCGCGCTGGCCGGGCGGCCGCTGACGGTGCACGGTGACGGCGGCCAGAGCCGCGACTTCACCTACGTCGGCACGGTTACCCAGGTGATCACCGAGGCGGTGCTGCGCCGGGTGGTCCACCCGGACCCGGTCAACCTGGCCTTCGGCACCCGGACCAGCCTGCTGGACCTGATCGCCGAGCTGGGCTCGGTGCTGGGCACCGAGCCCAGCACCGAGCACGTCGAGCCCCGGCCCGGGGACGTCCGGGACTCGCAGGCCGACAACGCCCGGCTGCGCGAGCTCTTCCCCGAGGTGGTGCCGGTGCCGCTGCGCGAGGGCCTGGAGCGCACCGCGGAGTGGTTCCGCACGCTCTGACGCCACGGTCCGGCGGCCGGTCGGGCGGCCGGTCGGGCGGCCGGTCGGGGCGCCTGCTCAGACCGGCGCCCCGGCGTGGTCGAACACCGTCCCGCCCGTGGCGTCGAGGGCGAGAGCGATCCGTCGGCGGGTGTACTCGTCCAGCTCCGGCAGCGCGTCCTGGGCGTACCAGGCGACCGCCAGCGACTCGTCGTCGTTCACCCGGGCCTCGCCGGAGAGGTAGCGGCAGCGGAAGGTCAGGTCCAGGTACTGGCACTGATCGCCGTTCGGGTAGTCGATCATCGGCGAGACCGACACCATGGTCAGCGACTCCGGCTCCACCAGCACCCCGGTCTCCTCCAGGCACTCGCGCACCACCCCGTCGGCGGGCTGCTCGCCCGGGTCCAGGATGCCCCCGATCAGGGCCCAGCGGCCGTCGTCGGCCCGGCGGCCGAGCAGCACCCGCCCGGTCTCGTCCAGGACGACGGCGGCGACCCCGGGGAGCCAGAGCGGGCGGTGTCCGACCAGGGTGCGGAGTTCGGCGAGAAACGCGGGAATGGCCATGGGCACCGACCCTATCGCCGCGGGCCGACTACCGGCCCCCGCGCCGCTCGTCCATCGGCCGCGCCGGCGAGCCCACCACCACGGTGTCCGCCGGTACGTCCCGGGTGACCACGGCCGCCGCGCCCACGAAGGCGCCGCGACCGATCTTGCGCCCCTGGAGCACCACCGCGTTGCTGCCCACCGTGGTCCCGTCCTCCAGCAGCACCGAGCCGGAGACGTTGCCGCCCGGGTAGACCGTCACCCGCTCGCCGAGCAGGCTGTCGTGACCGACCGTGGCGTTGTAGTGCACCTGGCTGTGCGCCCCCAGCCGGACGCCGCTGGACACGTACGCGCCGCCCATCACCAGGCAGCCGGGGCCGAGTTCGGTCTCCGGGGCGATCAGGGCCCGCGGGTGCACCAGCGTCACGGGCCGGCCGCCGAGACCGTCCAGCAGGGCGGCGAGCCGGCCTCGGACGGCCGGATCGGCGATCCCGATCAGGTAGCCGGCGCCGGCCGGCAGGGCGGCGGGCGCCAGCACCGGCAGGCCCCGGACGAGCGAGCCCTGGGCCCGGTCGTCCAGGAAGCCCGCCACCGGCACCCCGGCGGCCAGCGCGGTGTCCAGCGCCTCCCGGCCGACCCCGCCGGCCCCGGCGATCCACAACTGCTCGGTCAACGCTGCCTCCTGGCACGGGACGGACCGGGCCGGGGCCCGCGGGTGCGGGCCCCGGCCGGGGTGGGACGTTCGCTCTCAGGCTCTCAGGAGGCTTCCTCGACCGCCCGCACGGGCTGGCCGGTGAGCCTGGGTCCGGTCGCCTGCCGGGGCAGCACCACCCGCTGGACGGGTGCCTCGGCGGGGGCCGGGAAGCCCGGGTTGACCCCGCCCGCGGCGGTGATCCCCTGCGGGCGCAGCAGCTGCTGGGCGGTACGGGACAGGATCTTGAGGTCCAGCGCCGCCGAGCGGTGCTCGATGTACCAGAGGTCGAGCTCGATCCGCTCCGGCCAGCTGATCGAGTTGCGACCGCTGACCTGGGCCCAGCCGGTGAGGCCGGGCCGGACGGCGAGCCGGCCGCGCTGGCGGGGCGAGTAGTGGACCACCTGCTCGGGCAGCGTCGGCCGGGGGCCGATGATGCCCATGTCGCCGCGGGCCACGTTCCACAGCTGCGGCAGCTCGTCCAGGCTGGTCCTGCGGAGCAGGGCGCCGATCCGGGTGATCCGGGGGGCGTCCTCCTCCTCGGCGAAACGTTTGTCCCGCATGGTACGGAACTTGAGGATCTGGAACTCCCTCCCGTCCCGGCCGGTGCGGGTCTGACGGAAGATCACCGGTCCGCCCATGGTGCAGCGGATCAGCAGTGCGATCACCAGGCCGAGCGGAACCGCTACGGCCCCGGCCAGCGAGGCCACGGCGAGATCCCCCGCTCGCCGCATTCCTCCCCCAACGGGCATGACTCCCCCAACGTTTGTGGTGCGACGGGTGTGCGGCTCAGCCGACCGACCAGGGCAGTCCGCGGGCCCTGGCCACGGCCGCGTAGGTCTCCAGGGAGACCCGGGCGACCGCCCGCTGGTCGAACTGGTCCAGGGCACGGCGACGGGCCGCCGCGCCCAGCTGCTCACGCAGGGCGGGCTCGGTGAGGAGCCGGCCCAGCGCTGTGGTGAGGGCCCCGGCGTCGCCGGGTGGTGCGAGCAGCAGGTGCTCGCCGTCGGTGCCGATCTCCCGGCAGCCGCGGATGTCGCTGAGCACCATCGGCAGACCGCTGGCGGCGGCCTCCATGGCGGAGCGGGAGAACCCCTCCCGGTAGGAGGGGAGTACGAAGACGTCCAGCGCGGCGTAGAGCTCCGGCATGTCGCTGCGGCTGCCGAGGAACTCGATGCCGCTCTCCGCGCCGAGGGCGTCGGGCTTGTCCGGGTCCTCCGGACCGATCCAGACGAACCTGGCCTTGCCGGCCAGCGCCCGGGCGGTCTCGGCGTACTCCCGGATGCCCTTCTCGGCGACCCGCCGGCCGACGCCGCCGACCAGCAGTTCGGTCTCCTCGACGCCGAGTTCGGCCCGGATCCGGGCCCGGTCGGCCGGATCGGCGGTGAACCGGGAGAGGTCCACCCCGTTGCCCACCACCCGCGAGCGCCGGCCGGGGACGGCCCGCGCGAGCGTGGCGCGGTCCTCACCGTTCTGGTACAGCTCGGCGTGCGAGAAGCGGGCCGCGAAGGCCTCCGCGCCGAGCACGAACGCCCGCTTGGCGAGCGGGTCGTGGGCCTGCGCCCAGAGGCCGTGGCAGGTGTTGACCACCACCGGCACCCGGGCCGCCCGGCCCAACACCCGGCCGAGCACGCCGGTCTTGGGGTTGTGGGTGTGCAGCACGTCCGGCCGGATCCGGCGCAGCACCGCGAGCAGCTCACGGCCGGCCGCGGCGTCCGCCCTCGGCTCCCAGGCGCGGGTGAGCGCGGACAGCGGCTCGTGCCGGACGCCGATGGCCTCCAGCTGCGGCACGTACGGGCCGGGGGCGCTGATGCCGTAGGTCTCGAAGCCGGCCTCCAGGTCCACCTTGAGCTCGGTGGCCAGCAGCAGCTGGAGGCTCATGTCGACGGTGGTGAGGTGGGCGACCCGCAGCGGGCGTCCGCCGGGGCCGCGCAGCCGGGGGGCGAGGTGCTCAGGCACGGGCGCCCACCGCCTTCGCGGTGGCGACGATCCGGGCGTAGGCGCGCTCGGGGATCAGCCGGCCGTACAGCTTGGCGCGGAAGAAGTCGATCGGGTCGGTGCGGCGGACCGGGACGCGGCAGAACCGGGCCGGGTCGAAGCCCGGCAGGTTGCGGCCGACCTGGCCGGTGGCGGAGGTGCGGAAGCGGGCCCGCAGTGCGGCGTCCATGTGCGGGACACCGACGCCCCAGGTGTAGGCGAAGTGCTGCGGCCGGGTGCCCAGGTGCTGCTCGACGTCGTCGTTGCAGCCGTCCAGCTCGGCGGTGGTGAGCAGCTCGGGGCGGGCGTGGGTGCGGGTGTGGTTGGCGACCGTGCAGAGCCCGGAGTCGGCCATCTCCTTGAGCTGCTCCCAGCTGAGGCCGCGGCCGCCGCGCCCCTTGGCGGTGGAGCCCTCCCAGCGCATCTCGCCGCCGACCTGGCCGCTGGCCAGGTAGATGGTGAAGGGCAGCGAGCGCTCGCGCAGCAGCGGCCAGGCGTTCTCGTACACGTCGGCGAAGCCGTCGTCGAAGGTGAGCACCGTGCCGGGGGTGCGGCGGCCGGCGGCCAGCCGGTCGGCGGCCTCGTCCAGCGAGATCACCCGGCCGGGGGGCAGTTCGGCCAGCAGGTCGACCTGCGCGGTGAAGTCCTGGGTGGTGACGTCGAGTTCGTCGGTGGTGCCACCGCCGACCCGGTGGTAGATGAGGACCGTGGCGCCCTCTCCGGGGACGCGGCCGGCGGCCCGGGCGAGCTGCTGCTTGACCTGCGCCCTGATGCCTGTGGCTGCCGCGGGCGCCGCGGTGGTGCTCATCGTTCCCCCCTCTGCGGCACCCTCCCCGGCGCCGGCAAGCGGACTCTCTCGCCCGGCCGCAGCAGTCGCTGGGACCGGCGGGACCCACAGTAGGGGGAAATATGGGGCTGCTGCCCGGGAAATGTGAAAGAAGGGGGTAGGTGGGCCGAAAATCAGCCGGTCCGACCGGTGATGTCCAGATCCTGGACCTTTGTGACCGGCTAGAGTGCCGCGCCGCGCCCCGGGCGGAACCGGGCGAGGGCGACCCGGCCGAGCATCAGCAGGCCCGCCGCCAGGCAGCCCGCGACCGCCATCGCCCAGGCCGGGCCCTCGGTGTCCGGGACCACGACGGCCACCAGGATGCCGAACACGACACAGCCCGCGCCCGCCAGGACCAGCAGCAACTGGTGCTGCCGGTGGGCCCGGTGTGTCCGCTGGGTGACGCTGCGGTGACTTCCGGTGTCTGCCATACCTCCACGGTAACCCCGACCGGGGTGGTCGGCACAGCGATTCGAACGCGCCGTCCCGTGCGCCCCGCCGTGGCCGAACGCGCCCCCGCGAAAAGTCGCCGCCGACCGTACAACCATCTCGGCGCGTCGGTGGTCTCCACTACATTGAGCGATCCAGGAGCCGTCCGAGGCATGGGTTGGGAGTCCCCGCCACGGACCGGATCACCCGGGAGCGGCGCCGCCGCGTCCGGGGTCGGAGGCCGGGCTCCGCCTTCCGACGGTACCGCCACGCCGCACCGGCGACCGAGGGGGGAACCGTGCCGCACTCCGAGACCACGACCATCAGCACCCCACCACCGCCCGCAGCTGCCAGCACTGCCGCTGCCGCCCGAACCGTCCCGGCCGTCCCGGCTGCTCCGGCCTCGCCGGCCTCGCCGGCCGACCACCGCGGCAGCTGGCTCCGGTTCTCACCGGCCCAGCCGCTGTTCCGGGCCCGCGCCGCGCAGCGGCTGGCCGTGCTCGCGTACCACGGTGTGACCGAGCCGCGCTCCTTCGGCGCCCAGCTGGACCGGCTGCGCCGGCTGGCGACGCCGGTCTCGCTGTCCGCGGTGGAGCAGGCGGTGGCCCAGGGCCGCCCGCTCCCGCCGCGCAGCGTGCTGATCACCTTCGACGACACCGACCGGACGGTGCTCACCCATGCGCTGCCGGCGCTGGCCGCCCGGCGGATCCCCGCCGCCGCCTTCGTGATCGCCGAGCTGATCGGCACCGATCACCCGTTCTGGTGGCACGAGGCGGCCTTCCTGGCCCGGCACGGCGGGCGCTCCCGGCTGGTGCCCACCGGCCGGCCCGCCGAGCTGCTGGCCAGGCTCAAGGCCCTGCCCGACCCGGACCGCCGCCGCAGCCTGCACGAGCTGCGGGTGAGCGCCCACCGCCGGCCGCCCCGGCAGGAGCAGCTCACCCCGGAGGACCTGCGGGCGCTGCGGGACAACGGGGTCTCGATCGGCAACCACACCCTGGGCCACCCCTCGCTCGGCCGCTGCGACGACGCCACCGTGCACTCCGAGATCGCCGGGGCCCACCTGGCGCTGGACAAGTGGCTGGGCGAGCCGCCGACGGCGTTCGCCTACCCCGACGGGGGCTACGACCCGCGGGCGGACGCGGTGCTGCGCCAGCTCGGCTACCGGCTGGGATTCCTGTCCGACCACCGGCTCGGGCCGCGGCTGCCCGCGCACCCGCTGCGGATCAGCCGGCTCCAGGTCGACTCCACGACCAGCACCCGGCGCTTCGACACCATCCTGTCCGGGCTGGAGCCGGCGCTGCAGCGGTGGCGCGGCGCGGCGGTGTAGCGGCGCAGGCACCGGGCGGCGTCCGGTCGGCGGCCGGTCAGGGTGCGAGGAGGCGGCTGCGGAGGGCGTCGACGGTCGGGGCGTCGACCCCGAGCCGGTCCCGCACGTAGGCGGCCGGGGAGCCGTACTCCTTGCCGAGGTCGGCGAGGAACCGGCGGATCAGCTCGGCGGGCGCGGTGCCGTAGCCGGGCCAGCCGAGGGTGCGGCCGGGGTTGCGGGCGTGCCAGTCGGCGACGAAGCGGTCGGTGGCCAGGCCGGTGAGCGCGAAGTCGGCCGCGATCTGGTCCTCGTCCACCCCGAGCAGGCCGAGGACGAGGGCGGCGACGATGCCGGTGCGGTCCTTGCCGGCCGCGCAGTGGAAGGCCAGCGGCGCGTCGGCCGCGGCGATGGTCCGGATCACCTCGGCGAGCTCCGCCGTCCCGTCCTGCGCCACCTCGGCGAACTTGCCGGCCAGGAAGCTCACGGTCTCGATCTCCGGGCCGAGCGCGGCCTGGTCGTACGGGCGGTGCTCGATGCTGAGGTTGTGGTAGCCGAGGCCGGGGAGGTCGGGGACCCGGCCGGACCGCTCGATCTCCCAGGGGTAGCGCAGGTCGATCACGGTCCGCACGCCCAGGGCCCGGAACCGCCCCAGATCCTCCCCCGCCAGCTTCCCCAGCGAGTCGGAGCGGTACAGCAGCCGCCAGCGGACCGCGCGGCCGTCGGCGGTGCGGTAGCCGCCCAGATCGCGGAAGTTGTGCAGTCGTTCGAATGCCAGGTGTCGTTCGGTCACGCCCGGATCCTAGGCTGACGGCTGCTCAGGCGGTAGGGACGGGGGCGGTGATCAGCCTGCCCTCCGGGTAGTGGGCGGCGGCCTGCGGGAGGGCTTCCGGCCGGCCGCTGCGCAGCACCGTGAGCCGGCCGGTGCCCGCGCTGCCGGCCCGGGCGGCGATCCGCCGCAGCGCCTGGGCGGCCACCGCGTCGGCGCTGCCGTACATGGTCAGGCCCGGGGCCGTCCTCGCGGCGACGGCGGTGCGGATCGCCTGCTCGACCAACTCGTAGTGGGTGCAGCCGAGGACGATCGCCGCGGTGCCGGCCGGGGTGCGGCCGGCGGCGTCGGCGACAGCGGCCGCGATCATCGCCTCGTCGCCGCACTCGACCGCGTCGGCCAGCCCGGGGCAGGCCACCTCGGTGACCTCGGCCCCGCCGGCGAACTCGGCGATCAGGGCGCGCTGGTAGGGGCTGCCGGTGGTGGCCGGGGTGGCCCAGATGGCGACCGGGCCGCCGCCCGCGGCGGCGGGCTTGATCGCCGGCACGGTGCCGATCACCGGCAGCCCGGGCTCCAGCTCCGCGCGCAGCAGCTCCAGTCCGTGCACGGAGGCGGTGTTGCAGGCGACCACCAGGGCGTCGGGGCGGTGCTCGGCGGCGGCCAGGGCGCAGGCGAGCGCGTGCTCGGCGATGTCCGCCGAGGTGCGCGGGCCCCAGGGCATACCGTCGGGGTCGTTGGAGAGCACCAGGTCGACGTCGGGACGCAGCCGACGCAGGGCCGCTGCGGCCGGGAGCAGTCCAAGTCCGGAGTCCACCAGTGCGATCTTCACAAGGCACGACTCTACTTGACCGGGCCCGGCGCCCCCGGGTGCGGCAGACTGCCGGAGTGACGGTGCTGCGCTTGGTCCCGGTGGTGTCCCTGCTGGCGTGGGTCTGGCTGACCTGCTGCCATGGCTACTTCTGGCGCACGGACCAGCGGCTGCCCGAGCGCCGCCCGCCCCGCCGGTGGCCCGCGGTGGCGGTGGTGGTCCCGGCCCGGGACGAGGCCGCGGTGCTGCCGGAGAGCCTGCCGAGCCTGCTGGCGCAGCGGTACCCGGGTGCGGCCCGGGTGATCCTGGTGGACGACCACAGTACGGACGGCACCGGCGCGCTCGCCCGGGCGCTCGGCGCGGCCGGCGGCCTGCCGCTGACCGTCACCGTCCCGCCCCCGCTGCCGGACGGCTGGACGGGCAAGCTCTGGGCGCTGCGGCACGGGGTCGCGCTGGCCGGCCCGGCGGAGTACCTGCTGCTCACCGACGCCGACATCGCGCACGGGCCCGACTCGCTGGCGGAGCTGGTGGCCGCCGCCGAGCAGCACGGCCTGGACCTGGTCTCGCAGATGGCCAAACTGCGGGTGGCCACCGGCTGGGAGCGGCTGATCGTGCCGGCCTTCGTCTACTTCTTCGCCCAGCTGTACCCGTTCCGGTGGAGCAACCGCCCGGGCTCGCGGACCGCGGCCGCGGCGGGCGGCTGCTCGCTGGTGCGGCGGGAGGCGCTGGAGCGGGCCGGCGGGGTGGCGGCGATCCGGGGTGCGGTGATCGACGACGTCTCGCTGGCCCGGGCGGTCAAGCGGGCCGGCGGCCGGACCTGGCTGGGGCTGGCCGAGCGGGTGGACAGCGTCCGCCCCTACCCGGGGCTGCGGCCGTTGTGGCGGATGGTCTCGCGCAGCGCGTACGCGCAGTTGCGGCACTCGCCGGTGCTGCTGCTCGGGACGGTGCTCGGGCTGGCGCTGGTCTACCTGGTGCCGCCGGTGGCGACGGTGGCCGGGCTGCTCGCCGGGTGGCCGGCGATGGCGGCCACTGGGGCGGCGGCCTGGGCGCTGATGGCGGGGACGTTCGCGCCGATGCTGCGGTACTACCGGCTGCCGGTGGCGGGGGCGGTGCTGCTGCCGTTCACCGCGCTGCTGTACCTGCTGATGACGGTGGACTCGGCGGTGCAGCACTGGCGCGGGCGCGGCGCGGCCTGGAAGGGGCGGACCTACTCCCGGCCGCAGGAGGGCTGAGCGCGCGGCCCGAAATGCCGGGCGCCCCAGGGGTGCAACCGCCATCATGGCCCGATGGAACGTCACCTGATCTCGCGGATCGCGCACCGCCACCACCCCGTCGCCGCCCCGCTCTTCGACGAGTCCGTCGAACGGCTGCTGGCGCGGGCGCTGCCCGGGCGGGCCGAACGGCTGCTGGACCTCGGCTGCGGGGAGGGCGCCTGGCTGCTGCGGGCGCTCGCCGCCCGGCCGTCGCTGCGGGCCGTCGGGGTGGACCTCGACGCCGAGGGCCTGACCAGGGCCAGGGAGGGTGCCGAACGGCTGGGCCTGGCCCGGCGGATCGGCCTGCACCACCAGGACGCCCGGGAGTTCGAGGCGAAGGAGCCGTTCGACGCGGTCCTGTGCATCGGCTCGACCCACGCCTTCGGCGGGCTGGCGCAGACCCTGGCCGCCGTCCGCCCGCTGCTCGCCCCGGACGGGGTGGCGGTGGTCGGCGAGGGGTACTGGCAGCGCGAGCCCGACCGGGTCTCGCTGGAGATCTTCGGCGACGGCTTCAGCGACCTGAGCGGCACCGTGGCCCGGGTGACGGCCGACGGCTGGACGCCGGTGTACGGACACGCCAGCAGCGAGGCGGAGCTGGACGAGTACGAGTTCGCCTGGACCGGCTCGCTCGCCGAATGGGCGCTGGACCACCCGGAGGATCCGGGCAGCGCCGACGCCCTCCGGGTGGCCGCCCAGCACCGCGACGAGTGGCTGGACGGCTACCGGGGCGTGTTCGGCTTCGTCACGCTGGTGCTGCGCCGCTCGGCGCCCTGATGCGTTCCGCCCGCGGCTACTTCTGGGTGCGGGTGAGGAAGTCCGCGATCAGCGGGGCGATCTCCGGCAGCCGCTCCTCCAGCGCGAAGTGGCCGGTGTCGAACAGGTGCAGTTCGGCGTCGGGCAGGTCGCGCAGGTAGGCACGGGCCCCGGGTTCGGGGAAGAAGGCGTCGCCCCGGCCCCAGACGATCAGGGTGGGCGGCTGCTCGGCGCGCAGCCAGGCCTGCCACTCGGGGTAGCGGGCGAGGTTGGCGTGGTAGTCCAGGGCCAGCTCGACCTGGATCTCCTTGCGGCCCGGGAGGTCCAGGAAGTGCTGGTCCAAGGTCCAGCCGTCGGGGGCGACGGCGCTCGGGTCGGCGGCGCCGCGCTCGTACTGGCCGCGGGTGACCTCGGCGGTGAGGATCGAGCGGACGGCCTGTTCGGCGCCCTCGACGCCGGGGCGGTTGGCGACCATCCCCCGGGCCAGGTCGGAGAGGCCCTCCAGGTAGGCGTTGCCGTTCTGGACCACCAGACCGGTGATCCACTCGGGGTGCCGGACGGCCATCCGGAAGCCGATCGGGGCGCCGAAGTCGAAGACGTACATCGCGAACCGGTCCAGCCCGAGGGCCAGGCAGAAGCCCTCCAGGACCTCGGCGAGGGTGTCGAAGCGGTAGCGGAACTTCGCCGGCGGCGGGCTGTCGCTGTGGCCGAAGCCCGGGTAGTCGGGCGCCACCAGGTGGAAGCGAACGCCCAGCGCGTCGATCAGCCGGGTGAACTGGTGCGAGGCGGAGGGGAAGCCGTGCAGCAGCAGGAGGGTGGGCGCGTCGGCCGGCCCGGCCTCGCGGTAGAACACCCGCACGCCGTCGACCTCGACCGTGCGGTGGTGGACCTGCGGGATGACGGGCTCCGGCATCTCTTCTCCCCGTGAGGTGTCGCGGACGGCAGCGCGCCGGGCCGCGGGTGGTGGTCCACCGCGGCCCGGCGCGAAGCGGTCGATCAGCGCCCGAACAGGCGCAGCGCGGTCGGCTTGGTGTACTCGTAGCGCGCCATCTGCTCGAAGTCCCGCCACCAGCGGGCCCGGCCCGAGGGGGCTTCGAGCACCTCCAGGTAGAGCTGCTCGAAGGCGGTGGTCACGCTCTCCAGCGAGAACCTGCCGACCACCCACTCCCGGCCCCAGCCGCCGAGTTCGGCCCGGCGGCCCGGGTCGTCCAGCAGCTGCTGGATCTGCCCGGCCAGGGCCTTCGGCGAACGGGAGCCGTCGCCGAAGCCGTACATGCAGCGGGAGGCGTGCGGCTCGACCAGCGGGCCCGGCTCGTGGACGGCCGTGTAGCCGGCCGCGCCGTGCACGATGACCGGTTTGGCGAAGGCCAGACCGCGCAGCGCCGAGCCGCCCATGCCGAGCACCAGGTCGGCGGCCTGGTAGGCCGGCCGTGGATCGGCCAGCTGGCCGGGGACCAGGACGGCCTCGCGGCCGAGCTCCTGGTTGACCGAGACCGCCTGGGCGCGGAGCTTGTCCAGGCTCGGGCCGGTGCCGACGACCGCCAGCCTGATCCGCGGGTCGTCCAGCAGCCGGACCGCTTCGAGGGTCAGCGCCGCGCCGGCGTCCTTCTCCAGGTCGGGCACCAGCCTGGTGACGATGGCGAGCAGCAACTCGTGCTCGGTGACGCCGTGTTGGCGGCGGAAGGCGGCGCCGTCCACCACGCCCGGCGCGTCGGTGCCGGTGTTCACCGGCGGCTCGATCAGCCGGACGTCGTGGTGCCCGAAGGCCTTGCCGTCGCCCATCAGCGCGCCGAGCCCGAGCACCAGCGGTTGGTGCCTGGGCAGGCCGCGCAGCATCCGGATCCCGTAGAAGGTGGTGACCACCGGGATCCGGCCGAGCCGGCCGGGCCCGAAGAAGGAGTTGCGGGCGGCCCGCACCTCCCAGGCGTGCAGCACCTCGGTGCCGTGCTCGGCGGCCAGCTTGCCGAGCCGGCTGCGCACCTCGCGGTGCGGGGTGTCCGGGCCGCCGGCCACCACGACCTCCAACCCGTGCCCCGCGGCCACCTCGACCAGCGGTGCCGGGCCGGCCACGCCCTGGGCGAAGAGCACCGGGTCGTGGCCTCGCGCGCGCAGCGTCCGGGCGATGTCCACCGCGTTGAGCTGGGCCCCGCCCAGCGCCAGGTTGTTCAGGTGCACCAACACCCGGACTGGTCTCACCCTCATTCCTCCCACTGGTGCGGGACGAACACCGGCGCGGCCAGCACCACGGCGCGCGGCGGGGTGTCGAGCATCGGGCCGAACACGTCGAACTGGCCGACCGAGTGCCAGCTCATCAGGGTGCCGCCGTCGGTCTTGCCGATGCTGTAGACGCCGGCCCACAGGGTGTACCGGCCGCGCGGCACCGGCAGCCGCGGGATCACGCAGGCGATCTGCCGCTCGTCGCCGGTGAGCCGGACCTCGTGGCTGATCTGGAAGATCGGGCTGGAGGTGCCCTCGCTGACGCCCAGGTGCAGGGTCGCGTCGCCGCGGTAGTCCCCCGCCAGGGTGAGCTCGACCGTCATCTGCTCGTCGGTGGTGAGGTTCTCCCGGCCCTCGCCCCGGATCGCGTGCTTGAGCAGCTGGATCGGCTCGTCGGTGCGGGTGGTGGCCTCGGACTGGGCCTCGATCGAGTCCCGGTACCCGGCCAGCGCGTCCTTGATCCCGGCGTCCACCCGGACGGTGCCCTGCTCCAGCCAGATGCCGCGCCGGCAGATCGACTGGACGGCGGGCAGGTCGTGCGAGACGAACACGATGGTGGTGCCCTGCTCGGCGACCTCGCGCATCCGGTCCAGGCAGCGCTGCTGGAAGACCGCGTCGCCGACCGCGAGCACCTCGTCGACCAGCAGCACGTGCGGCTCCAGGTACGCGGCGACCGCGAAGCCGAGCCGCATCTGCATGCCGGAGGAGTAGAACTTCACCTGCCGGTCGATCGCGCCGCCGAGCCGGGCGAACTCCACGATGTCGTCGAACCGGCCGGCCACCTCCCGGCGCTTGAGGCCGAGCAGGGCGCCGAACAGGTAGATGTTCTCCCGGCCGGTCAGGTCGGGGTGGATGCCGGCCCGGATCTCGATCAGCGCGCCGATCCGGCCGCGGACGTCGATCACCCCGGCGTACGGGTACATCACCCTGGTCAGCATCTTGAGCAGGGTCGACTTGCCCGAGCCGTTGGAACCGATCAGACCGACCGACTCGCCGGGCTCGATGTGCAGGTTGATGTCCCGCAGCGCCCAGCGCCACTCCTCGCCGCGACCGCCGCGCAGCTTGCGGGCCAGCTGCTCCACCCGGTCGCGCAGCAGCATCCGCTGCTGGTCGGCCTTGAAGCGCTTCCACACCTGCTCGGTGCGGATGGTGCCCAGCTCCCACTCACGCGACATCGGCGATCCCCGTCTCCAGCTTCTTGAACACCAGGTAGCCGCCGACCAGGTAGACCGCGGCGCTCAGGGCGGCGATCAGGGTCAGCCGCAGGTCCGGGGCCTGGCCGTACAGCAGGGCCCGGCGGTACCCCTCGATCACCGCGCCGAGCGGGTTGATCCCGCAGTAGATCTCCTGCAGTTGCAGCGGGATCCGGTCCAGCGGGTAGGCGACCGGGGTCGCGAAGACGCCCATCTGGGTGATGATCGGCAGCAGGTGCCGGACGTCGCGGAGGTAGACCACCGCGACCGCGAGCACCAGCGCCACGCCGTAGGTGAAGGCCAGCTGGATCAGCACCAGCGGGAGCACCCACAGGAAGGTGACGGCCGGTGCCGTCCAGGTCACCAGGAAGAGGATGCCGAGCACGCCGATGCCGATCAGCATGTCGACGCCGGCCACCAGCATGGTGGCGAGCGGGAAGACCTCCCGCGGGCAATAGACCTTGTTCAGCAGGCTGAGGTTGTTGGCCAGGCTGACGGCGCCCTGGTTCATCGTGTTGCTGAAGAACTGCCAGACGATCAGGCCCACATAGGCGAACAGCGGGTACGGAACGTCACCGGTCTCGATCTTCACAGCCCGGTGGAAGACCAGGGTGAAAATCGCACAGAGCGCCAGCGGGGTCAGCACCGCCCAGGCGAAGCCGAGCACCGCCTGCTTGTACCTGGCGCGCAGATCGCGCTCCGCCAGTGCGCGCACCAACTCCCGTGCGCCCCACAGCTCCTTGGCCACCTGCGCGGGCCGGAGCCGACGTTTGAACACCAGATCCGGAGGCGGACCGGCCGCGAGGCCCGCTCTGGTCTCGGTCTGGCTTCCGCGCTCGTCGATGACCTGCGCGCGTTGTCCCCCCACGGACTCCCGCCCTCTCCGGTGCCGATGTGAACGGGCCGCGCAAAACGGACGGCGCGGCCCCGATGTCCACAATGGCACAGAGTGTGCAAGGCGGTAGGTGGTTCGGTGAAGATGATCCTGGTCAGACGGTCATGGCTGTTCGATCAGACGGTCCAGCTCGGCGGGCATCCCTTCGACCCCGCCGGCCCGGCTGGGAGCGGCGCGGTAGCGGCCGTCCACCACCACGGTCGGCAGTTCGTCCACCGCGTACCGGGCGAACAGGCCGGGCACCGCGGCCACCGAGCGGTCCACCTCGGCGGAGCGGTACGCGGCGCGGAAGCCGCCCTCGTCCAACCCCTGCGCGGCGGCCCAGGCCGCGGCGAGGTCCTCGGTGGTCAGGTCCGCGTGCTCGGAGTGCACCGCGGTGAACACCTGGCGCTGCAGGCGGTCGACCGCACCGAGGCGCTCCAGGGTGTAGTAGAGCCGGGCGTGCGCCGTCTGCACCCGCTCGTCCGGGCCGCCGGTCCAGATCGCCGGGATCCGGCGCAGCGTCACCTCGCCGGTGTGCCGGGCCGCCCAGCGCTCCAGCGGCTCCTCCAACCGGGCCGAGTGCGAGCAGTCGTACCAGAAGAACTCGACCGCCTCGTGGGGCGCCGGGACCCGCAGCGGCTGGGGCAGGCCGGGGCGGGCGGCGAGCGCGCCCTCGTGCGGGTGGTCGGGCAGGGCGGCGGCGGACGGCGCGCCGAGCAGGCCGGCGGAGACGGCCAGCAGGACGGCGGAGCGGAGCAGCGTGTTCACGCCCGGCAGCCTGCCAGCCGGGCGGCGGACCGGCTGCTCCGAACACGGACGGATCCCCCGTTCGGAGCAGCACAGCCACCGGATCCGGTAACGCCGCTAGCGGCGGCGGGCGACCTGGTCGAGCAGGTGCTGCCAGGTGTCGGTGGCCTTGGCCAGGTCGAAGTGGTCCAGGGCGTGCCGGCGGGCCGCCGCGCCGAGGCCGGCGCGGTCGCCGGCCAGCACCGTGCCGAGCGCCTCGGCCAGCGCCGCCGGGTCGCCGGGCGGCACCACGGCGCCGGTGACGCCGTCGCGCACCACGTCCCGGACCCAGCCGACATCGGTGGTGACGGCGGGCAGGCCGGCCAGGGCGGCCTCGATCAGGACCCCGGGCACGCCCTCGCTGTCACTGCTCAGCAGCAGCGCGTCGGCGGCCCGGTAGAGCGGGGCCGGGTCGGCGAGCCGGCCGAGGAAGTGCGCCCGGCCGGTGGCGTCCTGGGCCTCGGCGGCCTGCCGCAGCGGGCCGTCCCCGGCCACCGCGAGGTGCACGTCGGGCAGCAGCGCGAGCGCCTCCAGCGCCAGGTCGAGCCGCTTCTCGGGGGCCAGCGCACCGATCCAGGCGACCAGCAGGCCGTGCGCCGGCAGGCCCAGCTCGGCCCGGGCGGCGCGCCGTTCGGCGTCGTCGGCGGCGGGGGCGAGCCGGTCGGCGGGGCGGCTGTTGGGGATGGTGCGGACCTTGCCGGCGGGCAGCCGGAACCGCTCCAGCAGGACCTGGCGGGCGCCGTCGGAGATCGCCGAGACGGCGGCCGCACGGTGCAGGAAGGCGCCCACCCGCAGCCGCCGGGACCAGCTGGCGGTCCAGTGCCGGGGGTCGCCGATGTTGACGTAGACGAACGGGGTGCCGGTGCCGAGCAGCCCGAGTGCGCAGGCCTGCAGGGTGCTGGAGCCGTGCGCGACCACCACGTCGGCCGCCCCGGCGGCGGCCCGCAGTGCCCGCAGGGTGGCGGGGTGGTGCCGGGACGGGCCGAGCACCGGGGCGTCGTGCCCGGCGGGGGCGTCCGGGTGCGGCTGCAGGGACCGCAGCGCGGACGGGCGGCCGCGCCGCAGCAGCTCCGCGTGCAGGTCGCGGGCGAGGTTCTGGGCGCCCCGGTGCCGGGGGTCGGTGATCAGGTGGAGGACGCGCGGCGGCGCCGGCACGGGGGCTGACATGGGCTCGACCCTGGCACAGCGGCGGGTGGCCGCGCAGCCGGTTCGGCCGATGCGGGCCCCTGATCGGTACCGATCCGGAGCCCGACCTCGCCGATTCCCTGGCGGACACCCCTTCCGGCCTGGAATGCTGAGCCGCAGTCAGGCGCGGTCGGCAGGGAGGTCGGCGGCGCCCAGGGGTTCCCCCGGGGGGTTGCGGCTGTGCATGTGCTCTATGTGATCGACAGCGTCAGCCGGGTCGGCGGTGCCGAACAGGGGCTGGTGGCGATGGCGCCACAGCTGGTCCGGGCCGGTGTCCGGCTCGATGTGGCGTATCTGAAGGAGTCCCCGGGCGGCTTCCAGCCGGAGCTGGCCGCGGCCGGGGCGACGGTGTTCGGCGTGCACCGGTCGAGCCGGGCGGGGCGGGTGGCCGGGCTGCGTGCGCTGGTCCGCGAGCGCCGGCCGGAGCTGGTGCACACCACGCTCTACGAGTCGGACGTGCTGGGCCGCGCGGCGGCGCTGTCGGCCGGCACCCCGGTGGTGTCCAGCCTGGTCAACTCGTCGTACGGGCCGGAGCACCTGCACGCCCGCGGGCTGAACCCGTGGAAGGTGCGGGCGGCGCAGGCCGTGGACGCGGTGACCGCGCAGGGCACCCGCCGGTTCCACGCGCTGACCGAGCACGTGGCCCAGGCGATGGCCGCCCGGCTGCGGGTCTCGCGGGAGCGGATCGACGTGGTGCCGCGCGGCCGGGATCCTCAGCTGCTGGGCTCGGTCACCCCCGAGCGCCGGGCGGCGGTCCGGGCCGCCCTGGGCCTGCCGGACGAGGTGCCGGTGGTGCTGGCGGCGGCCCGCCAGCAGTACCAGAAGGGGCTGGACGTCCTGCTGGAGGCCTGGCCCGCGGTGCGCCGGCACACCCCGGAGGCGGTGCTGCTGCTGGCCGGTAGCGACGGGGCGGAGACGCCGCGGCTGAGACAGCTCGCCGAGGCGGCCGGGCAGGTGGTCTTCCTCGGTGCCCGCGGGGACGTGTTCGACCTGATGGCCGCCGCCGACGCGTTCGCCGTGCCGTCCCGCTGGGAGGGGCTGGGCAGCGCGGCGATGGAGGCGATGGGCGTCGGGGTGCCGCTGGTCTGCTCGGACGTGCCGGCGCTGCGCGAGACGGTCGGCTCGGAGGACTACGCGACGCTGGTGCCGCCGGAGCGCCCGGCCGAACTGGCCGCCGCGCTGATCGACACCCTCGACGACGCGGCCGCCGCCGCGGTGCGGGTGAAGGCCGCCCGGGCCCGCTTCCTGACCTGCTTCACCCTGCACCACGTGTCGGCGCGGATGGTGGAGTTCTACGAGCGTTCGCTGCACCGGCGCACACCCTGACGGACCGTCGAATCCGGACATAGCGGCAGCAACCGCCAGGCCCGGCCCAAGCTTCCCGTAACGGCCTGCGTCAGAATGGTGAAAGTGCTTGCGCCGCAGGTCCGGGACGGCAAGCATCACTGTCGGGGGCCTGTGGATCGTCGGGGGGACGGTGCCGGGTACGCTCCGGGCCGACCACGCCCGGGAGGGGCGATGCCGTCAGGGGGGCTGATGACACCACAGCCGATTCCGCACCAGCCGCCGCGGGTCCCGTCACCGGACGGAGCCTCGCGGCCGACGCCGTTTGGGCGCCCGGTCGCGGCCCCGAGCCACCTCGCCCCGGCGTTACGCCCGACGGGCTGACCACCAGTACGTACCGCCCGGCTCGCCGGGCAGGCCCGCACCAGTGCGCGCCGCCGATGCCTGGCGGGTGCGGGCCGACCGCCACGCCAGGCGCCTGCACCACGAACGCGAGGGGATCCAACCGGTGGAACCGGCTAACCACTTCACCGTCCTGCGCCGCTACTGGCGACTGCTGGCCGGTTGCACCGCGGCCGCGCTGCTGGTGGGCTTCCTGCTCACCCCGGCCGGTGACGCCGTGGACACGGCCAAGTGGCAGTGCAAAGCAGCCATAACGCCGGTCGCCGGCTCCGGCGACGTGGTCAAGGCCGACCAGGTGCTGTCCTACGCCCAGGGTTCGGAGGTCGCCAACGCCGCGGCCAAGAAGCTCAACCTGCCGATGGCGTCGGTGACCGGTCGCCGGACCGTCACCGCGGCCGGCACCCAGATGCTGGTCTTCGCGACCACCGGTCCGACCCAGCAGTCCTGCATGGACCTGGCCGGGGCGCTGGCGAACGCCACCGTCGACGGCTACAGCGCCGAGACCCAGAAGAGCGCCGACGAGCAGATCAAGCGGGCCCAGGAGCAGCTGAAGACCCAGCAGGCGCAGATCGACGACCTGCAGCGGGCCGCCTCCAAGGCGAGCGGCGCGGACCAGGCCCGGCTGAAGCCGCAGCTGGACGCGGCCACCAACGAGCTGACCGAGACGCTGAAGCGGATCACCACGCTGCGCTCCACCTCGCAGACCGACGCCATCCAGCAGTGGGGCTCGATCGACGCCAAGGAGACCGGCGGCAGCCTGCTCAGCTCCCCCAGCCGGGGCCTGCGGCTCACCCTCGCCGTGGTGCTCGGCCTCGCGCTCGGCGTGGTCGCCGCGCTGATGCTCAGCCGGATGGACACCCGGCTGCGCGGCCGCAACAGCACCGAGGAGGCGTTCAACCTCCCGGTGATAGGCGAGATCCCGCTGCTCTCGCGCCGGCTGCGGCGCACCCGCGAGCCGCTGGTGGTGGCCCGGCCGTCCGATCCGGGCGCCGAGGCGTACCGCTCGCTGCGCTCGACCCTGCTGCTGACCGGTCCGGCCTCGCTGTCCGCGCAGTTCGGCGAGGGCGGGATCTCGCAGGCCGAGCGGGTCTCCCGGCGGCTGGCCGAGCCGTCCCCGGTGATCCTGGTGATGTCCGGGCGCAGCGGCGACGGCCGGACCACCACGGTGGCCAACCTGGCGGCGGCGCTGGCCGAGACCGGCCGCGAGGTGCTGGTGCTGGACTGCGACTTCCGCAGCCCGCAGGCGCACGTCCACTTCGGGATCAGCGACGGCCCCGGCATGGCCGAGCTGCTCAGCGGCGAGCAACTGCCCAACCTGGACGACCTGATCCGCCGCACCAACGTGGACGGCGTCCGGCTGATCACCGGCGGCAACACCAACGCGTACCCGGCGGCGCTGGTGCTGCGCGCGGGCGAGGTGCTGCGCCGGGCCCGCCGGCATGCGGACGTGGTGCTGATCGACAGCTCCCCGCTGCTGCACGCCAACGACGCCTACGACCTGGTGCAGCACGCCGACGCGGTGCTGGTGACCGTGATGGCGGGCAATGTGAAGCCCGAACAGGCCGACCGGGTCAGCGAGTTGCTCTCGCGCACCGGCGTGCCGGTGGCCGGCGTGGCCCTGCTGGGCACCGACGGCCCGTCCGGCCGCCGGGCCCGGGAGGCGGTGCGGGTGGTCACCACGGTCGGCGGCCGGGCCGGCGGTCCGGCCGCGGCGGCGGCCACGGCGGCCCCGGCCGCCGCGCAGCCGGCCGCCGGGGCCCGGGCGGCGGAGGACCCGGACCCGCCGACCGGCCCGAGCTGGGCCCGGCGGCGGGCGGCCGAGACCCCGGCCGAGACCACCATGCAGCTGCGCCTGAACGAGGACCTGTGAGCACGGCGCCCGGGCGGACCCGGGTGCTCTGGCTGGCCAAGGGCCTGGGCCGGGGCGGCGCCGAGCAGTTGCTGGTCAACTGCGCCCGGCACGCGGACACCTCACGGTACGAGATCGAGGTGGCCTACGTGCTGCCGTGGAAGGACGCGCTGGTGCCCGCCCTGGAGCAGGCCGGGGTGCGCACGCACTGCCTCGGCGGCGCCCCCGGGGCGCTCTGGCCATGGCGGCTGCGGCAGTTGCTGGCCGAGCGGCGCTACGGCCTGGTGCACTCGCACATGCCGATCCCGGCGGTGGCGGCCCGGCTGCTCTCGTTCGGGCCGCGCGGCCCGCGGCTGGTGCACACCGAGCACAACGTCTGGGAGCGCTACCGGACGGCCACCCGCTGGGCCAACACGCTGACCTACCGGCGCAACGACGCGGTGGTCGCGGTCTCGCACGCGGTGGCGGCCACCATCACCCGCCGCCGGCCGGGGGCCGGCTGGGTGAGCGTGGTGCACCACGGGCCGGATCTGGCCGGCGCCCCGACCGGGCCGGCCGCCCGGGCCGCGGCCCGGGCCGAGCTCGGGCTGCCGGCCGACGCGGTGGTGATCGGCACGGTGGGCAATCTGACCCCGAAGAAGGACCAGGCGACGCTGCTGAGCGCGTTCGCCCGGCTGCGCGCGGAGCAGCCGGACACCGCGCTGGTGCTGATCGGCGCCGGTCCGCTGGAGGCCCAGTTGAAGGCGCAGGCAGGTGAAGGAGTTGTGTTCGCCGGTTCCCGCCCCGATGTGCCCGCACTGCTGGCAGGCTTGGACGTGTTCACCCTGAGCTCCCGCCAGGAGGGCCTTCCGGTCGCCCTGATGGAGGCGATGACCAGCGGGCTTCCGTCCGTGGTCACCAGGGTCGGCGGAATGCCGGAGGTGCTCGACGACGGCGAGCAGGGCTTCCTGGTGCCGCCGGGCGATCCGGCCGCGCTGGCCGGCGCCCTGGGTCGGCTGACGGCCGACGAACAGCTGCGCCGGCGGCTCGGCGCGGCCGCCCTGGACCGCTCGAAGTCCTTCGACGTGGCCGGGGCCCAGCAGGCCATCGAGCAGGTGTACGCGCAGGTGCTGGAGCGCTGAGCGCCCGGCCCACCGGAAGGGATCGACCACCCCCGTGACCACCCCGTCCGACGAGCCGTCAGCAGCTGGCGAGCTGACCGTCCGTCCGCTCACCGAGGCCGACACCCCGGCCGTGCTGGAGCTGCTCACGGCCTCTCTGGCCGGCGGCCCGACCGGCACCCGCAGTGCGGACTTCTTCGACTGGAAACACCGGCACAACCCGTTCGGGAGCAGCCCGGGCCTGCTGGCCGAGACCGCGGACGGACGGGTCGTCGGGGTCCGGCTGTTCCTGCGCTGGCAGTGGCACGCCGACGGTCGGACGGTCCACGCGGTCCGCCCGGTGGACACCGCCACCCACCCGGACTTCCAGGGCCGGGGCATCTTCCGCCGGCTCACCGTCGGCCTGCTGGAGCAGGTCGCCGACGACACCGAGCTGGTCTTCAACACCCCGAACGCCAACAGCCTGCCCGGCTACCTCCGGATGGGCTGGCGGGTGGTCGGCAAGGTCCCGATCGCGCTGCGGATCGCCCGCCCGGCAGCCTTCGCGCTGGGCGCCCGGGCCGCACTGACCCGCCGGGCCGCGGCGGCCCGGCGACCGCTGCGCTGCGCGCTGCCCACCGCGGCCGAGTGGTTCGACCGCCCGCCGGCCGGGCTGCCGGAGCTGCTCGCCGAGCGGGCCCAGGCGGACGCGGCCGACCACCGGCAGTCCGTCCTGCGCACCGAGTCCTTCCTGCGCTGGCGCTACGGCGACGCGCCGGGCCTCGACTACCGGGTGCTGACCTGCGAGCGCGGCGGGGAGCTGGCCGGGGTCGCCTTCGGCCGGCCCCGGCGGCGCGGCCCGCTCACCGAGTTCACCCTCGCCGACGTGCTGGTGCGGCCGGGCGACCGGGGCACCGCGGCCCGGCTGCTGCGGGCGGCCGCCGCGGCCGGCTGCGACCACGCCGCCACCCACCTCTCCCCCGGCACCGAGGCCGCCGCGGCAGCGCTGCGCGGCGGCTACCTGACCGCGCCGCGGACCGGCATGACGCTGGCCGCCCGCGGCCCCAAGGGCCCGCTGCCCGCCGAACGCACCCTGGCCGACTGGCGGTTCAGCCTGGGCGACCTGGAGGTCTTCTGATGGACCGTCCGTCGGCCGCCAGCGGGCGGCCGGACCTGCGCGCGCTCGCCGAACGGGTGCACTGGCCCACCGTGGTGGCCGTGGGCGCGGTCGTCGGCTACGTCACGCTGTTCGTGGTGGCGATGGTGCACACCAGTTACGACACCTGGGGTGCGCTGCTGGTGGCCCCCGCGCTGATGGCGATCGGCACCCCGATCCTGGCCCGGGTGGCGGCCGCCAACCCCGAGCGGGGCATCTTCAAGCTGCTGATGCTGGCGATGGGCCTGAAGCTGTTCTGCGCCTTCCCGCGCTACCTGATGGCCTTCGTGCTCTACGGCGGCGCGGCGGACGCGAAGATGTACCACCAGAAGGGCAGCGCGCTGGCGCTGTACCTGGACAACACCGACCTGCTGTCCCAGGGCGTGCACTACGACCTGGGGATGAAGGTGGCCGGCACCGGCTTCGTCATCATCGTCACCGGGGTGGTGTACGCGATCACCGGCCCGACCCTGGTCGGCGGGTTCCTGGTGTTCTCCTGGATGGGCTTCTGGGGGCTGCTGCTGTTCTGGCGGGCGGTGCAGATCGCCTTCCCGGAGGCGGACTCCCGGCGGTACGCCAAGCTGGTCTTCTTCCTGCCCTCGCTGCTGTTCTGGCCGTCCAGCATCGGCAAGGACGCCTGGATGATGCTCTGTCTGGGCCTGACCACCTACGGGGTGGCCCGGCTGCTGGACCGCCGGTTCGGCGCCTTCGTCTGCATCGCGCTCGGCTCGCTGGGCACCGCGATGGTCCGCCCGCACGTCACCGTGCTGGCCGGCGCCGGTCTCTCGGTGGCGTACGTGCTGCGCAAGCGGCCGCAGCAGGTGAGCGCGCTCGGGCCGCTGCGCACCATCCTGTCGGTGGTGGTGATGGGTGCCGGTGTGATGCTGATGCTGCAGCAGGTCTCCACCTTCTTCGGGACCGAGGGCACCAGCGGGGACAGCATCAACCACGTGCTGTCCGAGACCTCCCGGCGGACCTCGCAGGGCTCCTCGATGATCAATGCGGCGCCGCCGGAGGACGCCGCCCCGCAGTTCAGCCTGAATCCGGCGGGGCTGCCGGTGGCGGTGATCAGCGTGCTGTTCCGGCCGTTCCCGTTCGAGGCCTCCAACATCCAGAACCTGATCCAGTCGGTGGAGTGCTTCGCCCTGCTGATCATGTTCATCCGGAGCTGGCCGCACCTGCGCCAGCTGCCCCGGCTCTTCCTGCAACGCTCGTACATCGCCTACACGGTGGTCTACACCCTGCTGTTCTGCTGGGCCTTCTCCACCATCAACAACATGGGCATCCTGTCCCGCGAGCGGGTGCAGGTGCTGCCGCTGTTCCTGGTGCTGCTGGCCGTGCCCCGGTCGGAGTCGGCCCGGGCGACGCCGGCCCGGCGCTCCCGGGCGCCGGTCTGGCGGGTGCAGCCCGGGCAGTGGGGCGACCGCGGCGCGGGCGCCGTGCCCCATGAACACCCGGCCCGCGTCGGCGGGCCGGACTCACCACCTCGACCCAGGGGGGATCGAACCGAATGACCACCACCGACCTCGCACTGCCCGCCGCCCTCGGCGGCACCCCGGCCTTCCCGGACGGACTGCCGCTGACCCGTGTGCAGGTACCGGACCGCGAGGCCCTGCTGCAACGCCTCGGCGCGGTACTGGACAGCGGCCAGCTCACCAACGGCCCGACCGTGCGCGAGCTGGAGCAGCGGGCGGCCGAACTGCTCGACGTGCCGCACGTGGTGGCCGTCTCCAACTGCACCGCGGGCCTGATGCTGGTGCTCCAGGCGGCCGGCGTCGGGCAGGGGCGCCCGGTGGTGATGCCCGGGTTCACCTTCTCGGCCACCGCGCACGCGGCGCACTGGGCCGGCGGCACCCCGGTGTTCGCCGAGGCCAGGGAGCAGGACATCACCCTGGACGTGGCCGACGCCGAGGCCCGGCTGAAGGCGGCCGACCGGCCGGCCGCGCTGATGGCCACCCACGTCTACGGCACCCCCTGCCAGGTGGAGGGGCTCCAGGCGGTCGCGGACGCGGCCGGGGTGCCGCTGGTCTACGACTCGGCGCACGGGTTCGGCAGCCGCCGCAAGGGCGTGCCGATCGGCAACTTCGGCCTGGCCGAGGTGTTCTCGATGAGCCCGACCAAGGTGGCCGTGGCGGGCGAGGGCGGTCTGGTGGCCACCCGCGACGCCGCGCTCGCCCAGACCCTGCGCACCGGCCGGGACTACGGCAACCCCGGCGACTACAACACGCTCTTCCCCGGCCTGAACGCCCGGATGAGCGAGCTGCACGCCGCCGTCGGCCTGACCTGGCTGGCCGAGCTGCCCGCCCGGGTGGCCCACCGGGGCGCGCTGGTCGAGGAGTTCGCGGCCGTGGTGGCGGGCCTGCCCGGGCTGCGGCTGGCCCTGCCGGAGGCCGGCGACGTGTCGACCTTCAAGGACCTGACGCTGATCCTGGACGCGGAGGTGTTCGGCCTGTCGTCCTCGGAGCTGGCCGGCGCGCTCAAGGCCGAGGGCATCGACACCCGGCGCTACTTCCACCCGCCGGTGCAGCGGCAGCAGTCGTACGCCCACCTGGGCCAGGCCGAGGACCTGCCGGTGACCGACCGGCTGGCCGACTCGGTGCTGACCGTGCCGCTGTGGACCCAGATGGACGCGGCGACGGTGCGCCGGGTGGCCGAGGCCGTGCTGCGGATCCAGCCGTACGCGGAGCGCCTGCGCGCCGCCGGGAGCTGAGCCCGGCCGGCGGTGCCGCCGTCGCCCCCGACTGCCGGCGGCACCGCCGTTCGAGGCACGAACACCGGGCCGGGCTTAGCCGGTTCAGGTGAACTCGGTTGGACCGCAAGCCTGTTGAGCCGGGAGGATGTCGGGCCGGGCCGGTCGGCCCGGACTCTCGGCAGGCCTCCCCCCGCCTGTCCCGGCACGGATATGGAGCACTCTCGGTGTTCAAGGGCTTCCGCGGCTTCCTGCTGCGTGGGAACGTCGTCGACCTCGCGGTCGGCATCGTCATCGGCGCGGCCTTCACCGCCGTCGTCACCGGGTTCGTCACGGCCTTCCTGACCCCGCTGATCGGCGTCGCCACCGGCGCGGTCGGCGACTACTCCAAGAAAGCCTTCGAGATCGGCGGCACCAGCTTCCCGTACGGCGCCTTCCTGAACGCGCTGATCAGCTTCGTCCTGGTCAGCGCGGTGATCTACTTCGCCGTGGTGGTCCCGGTCGGGAAGCTGCAGAACCGCTTCGAGCCGATCAAGGACGTGCCGGTCGCCAAGATCGACTGCCCCGAGTGCCTGAGCCGCATTCCGGCCGCCGCCTCCCGGTGCTCGTACTGCACCAGCGAGCTCACCGGCCACGCGGGGCTCCCGCCCCAGAGCCTGCAGAGCCACTGACCGGCAACTCCGGCCTCCGGTCGTCGGCCTGCGCCGACGGCCGGAGGGGCACGCACGACCCGCTCGGCCCGGCGGAATCCGGCGGATCGGGCGGCGGCAGCCCGCCATCGCCCGTTCGATTCGCGTTCGACTACTCGTCAGGAACCTGAGCTGGCCGAAATCGGGTGGCAAAATGTCGGATCTTCCCACTTTCGGACCGTTTGTTCGAGCGAAGACTGTGTAAACAGTTGAACTCCCCTGCCTTCCACTCTCCTCAGCAGGCACATTGTGGGCTTACGGTATGCCCCATGACCTCGCCCCGCTCCTACGACGGAGTCGGCTACCCCTCTCCGTCCTTCGGCTCCGGCACGCCCATCTACGACAGCCTCGTCGCAGAACGCGGTGTCCCGCAGATCGCGCCCATCAACGTGCCGGCGGCGTTGCCCCCGGCCACCGGCGGCTACGGCTCCTCCTACCAGAGCAGCTACCTGCCCTCCTTCGACAGTCCGGGCAGCAACCTCCCGGCCCTGCCCCCGGCCCGGCTGGCCCTGGGCCCGGGCCCGAGCAGCGCCCCGATGGCCACGCACATCCCGGCCCAGACCGGCCCGGCGATGTACCCGGCCCCGCAGCCCCCGATGCCCGGCTACGCCTCGGCGCCCAGCTTCCAGCAGGCCCCGCCGTCGTACCAGAGCCAGGCCGGCCAGGGGTTCAACGGGCAGAGCTTCGGCGGTCAGAACACCTTCGCCCAGGCCCCCCAGGGCTTCGGCGGCCAGGGGTTCAACGGGCAGAGCTTCGGCGGTCAGAACACCTTCGCCCAGGCCCCCCAGCAGCAGAGCTTCGGCGACCAGAGCTTCGGTGGCAACCAGCTCCGGCCCACCGCCCCGGTCGCCCCGATGCGCCCGGCTCCGCAGCAGTACGGCGGCCAGACGCAGTACCCGCAGTACCCCCAGGCCGGCTGAGCCCCGGCCCGCAACCCCGCCGAACGAGGGCGTCGGGGTCGGGAGCAGGGCGAGAGGTCGACCTCCAAGGGCCGTCCGCACTCCACAGCACCACGGAGCGCGGGCGGCCCTCGCGCAACCGCCGGCGGCCCGCCCCCGCACCGGCGCCGACTGGCAGGATGGGGACATGCCGCAGCTGACCGGTCTCCACCTGTACCCCGTCAAGTCCACCTACCGGCTGAGCCCGCAGAGCGCCGACGTCGAGCCCTGGGGCCTGACCGGTGACCGCCGCTGGATGCTGGTCGACGACCGCGGCCGCGCGGTCACCCAGCGCGACCAACCCCTGCTGGCGCTCTACCGGGCGACCCCGGCACCCGACGGCGGCCTGCTGATGACCGCTCCCGACGGGGCCACGGTCGAGATCGCCGCCCCGTCCGTGGAGCGCGGCGACCCGCAGGCCGAGGTCGAGATCTTCGGCACCCTCTTCGGCGCGGCCGAGGCCGCCAAGGAGGTCCAGCTCTGGTTCGCCGAACGGCTCGGCGACGTCCGCCTGGTGCACCTGGACCGCCCGCACACCAGCCGCCCGATCAAGGAGAAGTACCGCCTGCCCGGCGAGACCGTGAGCATGGCCGACGGCTTCCCGCTGCTGCTCACCACCACCGCCTCGCTGGCCGAGCTGAACCGGCGGATCGCCGCGGACCACCCGGACGACCCGGTGAAGGGCGCGGCCCTGCCGATGGAGCGGTTCCGCCCCAACCTGGTGGTCGACGGCGCCGAGCCGTGGGCCGAGGAGAGCTGGCGGCGGGTGGCGATCGGCGGCCTGACCTTCCGGGCGGCCAAGCTGTGCGCACGCTGCGTGGTCACCACCACCGACCAGGAGAGCGGTGTCCGACGGGGGCCCGAGCCGCTGCGGGCGCTCGGCCGGCAC
Organism: Kitasatospora sp. NPDC049258; assembly: GCF_040678895.1. Classification (NCBI taxonomy): domain Bacteria; kingdom Bacillati; phylum Actinomycetota; class Actinomycetes; order Kitasatosporales; family Streptomycetaceae; genus Kitasatospora; species Kitasatospora sp. NPDC049258. The sequence goes on along the minus strand of NZ_JBFAQT010000020.1, from coordinate 34,682 downwards.
CACCGGATCGGCCAGAAGCTGATCTTCGGGGTCAACCTGGTCCCGGAACGGCCCACCGGGGTCACCGGCGACCGGCTCGGCACCGTCCGGATCGGCGACGAGCTGACCGTGCTGACCCACGGCCCGTACGTCGACCCTGAGGACGCGCCGTGAAGGCCGCTCCACAACCGTGCCCGCGCTCGCTCGTTGAAGCGGGAGAGCGGCTCTGACCGGTGCCCGGAGCACGCTACGGTGGGGCGGCACGAAGGCCTCGACGAAGGTGGGGATGACAGACCGTCATGGCTGAGCACAGGGTCCGGGTCACACAGGACAGCGGTTCCCGCTGGCGCCGGCGCGCCGCGGACTACGAGACGCTGGGCGAGGCGCTGGCCGCGGCCGAGCACGGCGACACCCTCACCCTGCGCCCCGGCACCTTCCGCGAGAGCGTGCTGCTCGACAAGGCCGTCCACCTGGTCGCCGCCGACGGCCCCGGCACCGTCCGGCTGCTCCCCGCGGCCGGCGTCCCGCTGACCGTCACCGCCGCGGCCGGCGTCCGCGGCCTGGTGATCGAGGCCTCCGACAGCGCCGCCCCGGCCGTCCTGGTCACCGGTGAGGACGCCGCCGCCGAGCTGACCGACTGCCGGGTGGAGGCCCGCTCCGCGGTCGGTGTCGAGGTGGCCGCCGGCGCCGGCGCCACGCTGCGCGGCTGCACCGTCGCCAACCCCACCGGCCTGGGCGTACGGCTGCGCGACGAGGCCCGGGCACTGCTCCAGGACTGCGAGCTGACCATGGCCGGCCAGGCCGGGCTGGCCGTGCTCGGCGGCTCCACCGCCCACCTGGAGCGCTCCCGGATCCACCACGCCTCGGGCGCCGGACTGCTCCTCGCCGACCAGGGCTCCAGCGCCGAGCTGACCGGCTGCGAGATCTACGAGGTCCGCGGCAGCGGGGTGCAGGCGGAGGCCCGGGCGACCGGCCGGCTGACCGACTGCACCGTCCACCGGGTCAGCGGCAACGGCCTGACCCTGGACACCGAGGCGGAGCTGACCCTGACCGGTTGCCGCCTGCACGACCTGCCGGAGAACGCCGCCGACTTGCGCGGCCGCTCCCGGCTCGGCCTGCACCGCAGCACCGTGCACTCGTTCGGCCGCGGCGCGCTGTCGGTCTGGGACTCCGGCACCCACGCCGAGGCCAGCGCCTGCGAGATCCACTCCGCGACCGGGGACTACCCCGCGCTCTGGGTCAGCGACGGCGCCCGGGTCGAGCTGTCCGACTGCACCCTGCGCGACCTGCCGGACGCCCTGTTCGTGCTGGACCGGGGCTCCTCCGCCGCGGCCGAGAACTGCTCCTTCAGCCGGATCCGCAGCTCCGCGGTGTCGGTCAGCGGCGGCGCGACCGCCGACCTGACCGCCTGCCGGATCCAGCAGGCCGGCACCGGCCTGTGGTTCCGCGACCACAGCAGCGGCGGGCGGCTGACGGACTGCGAGATCGCCGAGGTGGCCACCGGGGTGATCGTCACCAAGGGCGCCGACCCGGTGCTGCGCGGCTGCAGCATCCGTGCGAGCAGCGACGCCGGGGTGTACGTCTCGGCCCAGGGCCTCGGCAGCTTCGAGGAGTGCCGGGTCTCGCACGGCAAGGGCTTCGGCTTCCACATCATCGACGGCTGCCGGACCAGGCTGACCCGCTGCCGGGCCGAGCAGAACGGCCGGGCCGGCTTCGAGTTCTCCGAGCCCGGCCCGGTCGCCGAGGCCTGCGTCTCGGACGACGTGGCCCCGCCGCCACCGCTCGCCCTGCCCGCGCCCCGGGCGCTCGCCCCGGCCCCCGCACCCACCACGGTGACCGTTGCCGCCGTGGTCGGGACGGCGCCGCTCACCGCGCCGGCCGGCAGCCCGATCGCACCGCTCCCCGACTGCCGGCCGGCCGACGAGGCACTGGCCGAACTGGACGCGCTGGTGGGCCTGGCCACCGTCAAGCAGGAGGTGCGGACCCTGGTCGACCTGATCTCGGTCGGCCGCCGCCGGGAGCGGGCCGGGCTGAAGGCCCCCTCGCCGCGGCGCCACCTCGTCTTCACCGGCGCCCCCGGCACCGGCAAGACCACGGTGGCCCGGCTCTACGGGGAGATCCTGGCCTCGCTCGGGGTGCTGCAGCGCGGCCACCTGATCGAGGTGGCCAGGGTGGACCTGGTCGGCGAGCACATCGGCTCCACCGCGATCCGCACCCAGGCCGCCTTCGAACAGGCCAGGGGCGGGGTGCTGTTCGTCGACGAGGCGTACGCGCTGGCCCCGCCGGACGGCGGCCGGGACTTCGGCCGGGAGGCGATCGACACCCTGGTGAAGCTGATGGAGGACCACCGCGACGAGGTGGTGGTGATCGTGGCCGGCTACACCGCCGAGATGGAGCACTTCCTGGCCGCCAACCCCGGGCTGTCCTCGCGCTTCTCCCGGACCGTCACCTTCCCCGACTACAGCGCCTCCGAGCTGCTGGAGATCGCCCGCGCGCAGTGCGCCGAGCACGAGTACGAGATGGCCTCGGCCACCGAGGGCGCGCTGCTGGACCACTTCGCGGGGATCGACCGCGGTCCCGGTTTCGGAAACGGCCGCACCGCCCGGCAGGTCTTCGAGACCATGGTCGAGCGGCACGCGATGCGGGTCGCCCAGCTGGCCGACCCGTCCACCGAGGACCTGCAACTGCTCGTCCCCGCCGATCTGCCCGGCTGATCGGATCCGCCGACCGGCGTGGCAGGATGGGGCCAGTTCGAACCGGAGGGGTATCACGTGGCAGACAGCAGCAACCTGCTCGCCGAGCAGCGCCGGGCGATGATCCTGGACGAGGTGCGTCGGCGCGGCGGGGTCAGGGTCAACGAGCTGACCCGGCAGCTGAGCGTCTCCGACATGACGATCCGCCGCGATCTGGACGCGCTGGCCCGCGCGGGCGTGATCGAGAAGGTGCACGGCGGCGCGGTGCCGACCGAGGCCGCCCGCACCCACGAGCCCGGCTTCGAGGCGAAGTCCGCGCTGGAGCTCAGCGCCAAGGAGGAGATCGCCCGGGCCGCCGCTCGGCTGGTCCAGCCCGGCAGCGCGATCGCGCTCTCCGGCGGCACCACCACCTACGCGCTGGCCCACCACCTCACCGAGATCGAGCAGTTGACGGTGGTGACCAACTCCGTGCGGGTCGCGGACGTGTTCGACCGGGCGCAGCGCCAGCTCGGCCGCCAGCCGGCCACGGTGGTGCTGACCGGTGGCGTGCGGACGCCCTCGGACGCCCTGGTCGGGCCGGTGGCGGACCGGGCGATCCGCTCGCTCCACTTCGACCTGCTGTTCCTGGGCACGCACGGGCTGTCCGCCACCGCCGGGCTGTCCACGCCGAACCTGGCGGAGGCGGAGACCAACCGGACCTTCATCGCCTCGGCCCGGCGCACCGTGCTGGTGGCCGACCACACCAAGTGGGGCACCATCGGCCTGTCCAGCTTCGCCGAACTGTCCGACGTGGACACCTGGGTGGCCGACGCGGCGCTGCCCGCCGAGGCGGTGGAAGCCGCCCGGGAGCAGGTCCGCGAGCTGATCCTGGCCGGCACCGACGCCGCGGACGCCACCGACGAGGAGGACGAGCAGGACTCCTAGAGCCGGCTCAGTCCAGGCCGGGGGCGGCGCCTTCGAGGAAACGTTCCATCAGGCCCAGGTACGGCGCGATCTCGATGCCCTGCTCGGCGAGCCAGGCGTCCGAGTAGTACTTGTCGAGGTAGCGGTCGCCCGGGTCGCAGATCAGCGTGACCACGCTGCCCCGCTGCCCGGCCGCCTTCATCTCGGCGACGATCCGCAGCGCGCTCCACAGCCCGGTGCCGGTGGAGGCGCCGGCCTTCTTGCCCATCGCCCTCTCCAGCAGCCGCATCGCCGCGATCGAGGCGGCGTCCGGCACCTTCATCATCCGGTCGACCGCGCCGGGGACGAAGCTGGGCTCCATCCGCGGCCGGCCGATGCCCTCGATCCGCGAGCCGGTCGCGCAGGTGGCGTCCGGGTCGGCCTTGACCCAGCCGTCGAAGAAGCAGGAGCTCTCCGGGTCGGCGACGCAGATCAGGGTGTCGTGCTGGAGGTAGTGCACGTACCGGGCGATGGTCGCGGAGGTGCCGCCGGTGCCGGCGGTGGCGACGATCCAGGCCGGCTCGGGGTGGGGCTCCAGCCGGAGCTGGGCGAAGATCGACTCGGCGATGTTGTTGTTGCCCCGCCAGTCGGTGGCGCGCTCGGCGTAGGTGAACTGGTCCATGTAGTGGCCGCCGGTCCGCTCCGCCAGCCGGGCCGAGACCTCGTACACCTCGGCGGCGCTGTCCACCAGGTGACAGCTGCCGCCGTGGAACTCGATCAGCTCGATCTTGGCGCGGCTGGTGCTGCGGGCCATCACCGCGACGAACGGCACGCCGATCAGCTTGGCGAAGTACGCCTCGGAGACCGCGGTGGAGCCGCTGGACGCCTCGATCACCGGCTTGCCCGGTCTGATCCAGCCGTTGCACAGGCCGTACAGGAAGAGCGAGCGGGCCAGCCGGTGCTTGAGGCTGCCGGTGGGGTGGGTGGACTCGTCCTTGAGGTAGAGGTCGATGCCCCACTCCTCGGGGAGCGGGAAGCGCAGCAGGTGGGTGTCGGCGGAGCGGTTGGCGTCCGCCTGGACCTTGCGGACCGCCTCCTTGAGCCAGGCCCGGTACTCGCCGTCGGAACGGTCCACGTCCGTGGTCTGCACAACCATCGCGCGTTCTCCCTCGCCTCTGTCGCCTCGTGCGTCACTCCCACTCAGTGTAACAATCAACTACGATAAGTAACCTTAACGGATGATACAGCTTCCGCTTATCGGGCCCGCGCCGTGCTCCGGCGCGGGCCCGCCCGGCGGGCGCCCGTGGCTACTCGGCCGCGATCGCCCGCAGCACGTCCAGCCGGGCCGCCCGGGCGGCCGGTCGCAGCCCCGCCACCGCACCGGCGACCAGGCCGGCCAGCAGGACCACCGCCAGCTGCCCCGGCGGGATCGCGAAGGATCCGGTGCCGGCCGCGTCCGAGGCCCGCACCAGCGCCCACCCCAGGAAGGCGCCGAGCACCAGGCCGCCCACCGTGCCGAAGGCCGCCACCAGCACCGACTCCCAGCGCACCATCGCCCGCAGGGCTCCCCTGGTCTGGCCGACCGCGCGCAGCAGCCCGAGCTCCCTGGTCCGCTCGTGCACGGCGAGGGTGAGGGTGTTGGCGATGCCCAGCAGCGCGATCAGCACCGCCAGCGCCAGCAGGGCGTAGACCACCGAGAGCATCATGTCGACGCCGCCGGCCGCGCTCGCCGCGTACTCGTCCCGGGTCTGCACCTGCGGGTTGCCGTATCCGGCGGCCGTCCGCTCCACCGCCGCCCGGCCGGCGGCCGGCGCGACGCCCGGGCGCAGCGCCACGGCCACCAGGCTCGCGCTGTCCTGCCCGCGGTGCGGGGCCCAGGCCTGCGGGGTCATCAGGTAGTCGCCGGCCACCCCGCCGCCGTCGAACAGGGCGCGGACGGTGAACCGCGCGCTCGCGTCGGCGAAGGTCACCTCGAGGGTGCTGCCGACCCGCCAGCCGTGGCCGGCCGCCTCCGTCCGGGAGACGGCGAGCCCGTCGGTGCCCAGGGCGCCGAGCGAGCCGTCGATCCGGCCGAGCGCCACCACGCCGTCCAGGCGGGCCGGGTCGGTGATGTCCAAGGTCCGGCCGTGCCCGTCGATCCGGGCGACCCCGCGGCCCAGCGCGACCGCCTGCCGGACCTCGGGCAGCTGCGCCAGCGCGTCGGCGAGCCGGGGGCTGACGCCGCTGCCGCCGGCCCCGAAGGCGGGGGCGGTGACCGCCAGGTCGCCGGCGAAGGAGCGGGCGACGGTGGAGTCCAGGGTGGCCCGGACGGACGCGCCGAAGACGGTGAACATGGCCACCACCGCGACCCCGACCATCAGTGCGGTGGCCGTGGCGGCCGTCCGGCGGGGGTTGCGGGCGGCGTTGCGGCGGGCCAGCGCCCCGCTCACCCCGCGCAGCCGGGCCAGCGGTGCGCCCAGCACCCGCACGGTGAGCGCGGCCGCGACCGGGCCGAGCACCACCACGCCCGCCAGGGTGGCCACCGCCCCTGCGGCCGTGCGCCCGACCGAGGGGCCACCGGTCGCGCCGGCCACGGTCAGCGCCGCGCCGGCGGCGGTGAGCAGCCCGCCGATCAGCGTCCGCCACCGGGCCGCGCGCCCGCCGGCCGCGTCGTCCACGGCCGTCTCGCGCAGCGCGGCGAGCGGGGCGGTCCGGCCGGCCCGGACGGCCGGCAGCAGCGCCGAGCCGACGGCGACCGCGGTTCCCACGGCGAGCGGCAGCAGGACGGCCGCCGCCCCGATCACCATGCCGCCGGTCGGCAGGCTGAAGCCCAGGGCGGCGAACAGCGCCTTGAGGCCGGTGGCGATGCCGACCCCGCCGAGGAGCCCGGCCGCCGAGGCCAGCAGCCCGACCGCCAGTGCCTCGCCCAGGGTGGCGCCGAGCACCTGGCGGCGGCTCGCGCCGAGGGCCCGGAGCAGGGCGTTCTCCCTGGTCCGCTGGGCGACCACGATGGCGAAGGTGTTGTGGATGGTGAAGGTCGCGACCAGCAGCGCGATCCCGGCGAAGACCAGCAGCAGCGTGGTGAACAGGGTCAGGAACCGCCCCGACACCTGGGCGGTGCTCTCCGCCGAGGCGGCCTCCCCGGTCAGCGCCTGGGTCCCGGCGGGCAGGACCGGCCGCAGCCGGTCGACCAGTTGACGCTGCGAGAGGCCGTCGGCCGCGCGGACCCGGATGGAGCCCGCCTGCCCCTCGCCCTTGGGGGTGAGGTAGCGCTGGGCGTCCGCCAGGGTGAGCGCGGTGAAGGTGCTGGGGCCCATCCCGTCGGCGTCGGCGCCGAAGGTGGCGATGCCGACCACGGTGATCCGTACCGGATCCGGGGTGCGCAGCACCGCGGTGTCCCCCAGGTGCAGGCCGCCGGCGGTGGCCGCGCCCCGGTTGAGCACCGCCTCGCCCGGCGCGGCCGGGGCACGGCCCTCGGCCAGCCGGTAGGGGTTCAGCCGGGCGTCGGTGAGCCAGTTCCCGGCCAGGGTGGGCGGGCCCTGGCCGCCGACCGGCTTGCCGTCCCGGCCGACCAGCTGCCCGCTGCCCTGGACGGCCGGCTCGGCCGCCGCCACGCCGGGGACGGCGCGCAGCCGGTCGGCGAGCGCGCTGTCGACCGGCGCCCGGACCCCGCCGGGGGTGTTCGGCGCGTCCAGCACGTCGGCGCTGCGGACCACCGCGTCGGTGCCCCGCTCGGCGTCCGCGAACAGAGCGTCGAAGTTGGCCCGCAGGGTGTCCCCGAGCACCATGGTGCCGGACAGGAAGGCGACGCCGAGCAGCACGGCGAGGAAGGTCCCGGCCAGCCGCCGGCGGTGCGCGCCCAGCGAGCGCAGCGTGATCCGCAGGGTGGCGCTCATCGGCCCGCCCCGCGGTCGAGGTCCTTCATCCGGTCCAGCACCCGGTCCGCGGTCGGCGCGTCCATGGTGTCCACCAGCCGGCCGTCGGCCAGGAACAGCACCTGGTCGGCGTGGCCGGCGGCGGTCGGGTCATGGGTCACCATGACCACCGCCTGACCCATCGCGTCCACGGCCCGGCGCAGCAGGCCGAGCACCTCGGCGCCGGTACGGGAGTCCAGGTTCCCGGTCGGCTCGTCGGCGAAGACCGCCTCCGGGCGCCCGGCCAGCGCCCGCGCCACCGCGACCCGCTGCTGCTGGCCGCCGGAGAGTTCGCTCGGCCGGTGCCCGAGCCGGTCTCCGAGGCCGACCACCTCGATCAGGTCGGCCAGCCACTCCTGGTCGGGCGCCCGGCCGGCCAGGTCGAGCGGGAGGGTGATGTTCTCCCGGACGGTGAGGGTGGGGACCAGGTTGAAGGCCTGGAAGACGAAGCCGACCCGCTCCCGGCGCAGCAGGGTGAGGCGCCGGTCGTCCAGGGCGCCCAACTCGGTGTCGCCGAGGTAGGCGTGGCCCTCGGAGAGGGTGTCCAGGCCGGCGGCGCAGTGCATCAGGGTGGACTTGCCGGAGCCCGAGGGGCCCATGATCGCGGTGAACCGGGCGGCCGGGAACTCGACGCTCACGCCGTCCAGGGCGCGGACCCGGGTGTCGCCGACGCCGTACTCCTTGACGGCGCCGGCGACCCGCGCGGCGGCCCGCAGGCCGGTGGTGACGTTCACCGGGCGGCGCCCGGTGAGCGCTCCGTCAGGACGGCGCGGCGGGTGCGGTACTCGTCGACGTCGATCTCGCCCTCGGCATAGCGGCGGCCGAGGACGGCCAGCGGCGCGTCGCCGCAATGCCGGAGCCGGCCGGCCCGGCGGGCGACCGTCACCACCACCGCGACCACCGCCAGCCAGAACAGCGGGACCAGCAGGATCCACGGGCCCGGCCAGTGGCCGTCGGTCTCGGCAAGCAGGGTGTACATCGGGGACCATCTCCCTCGTCGGCGCTCTCACTGCCCGGACGTCCCGGGCCCTTCGAGACTCCCGCCGCGGGCGGCCCCCGCGCGTCCTCCCGGCAGCGGCTCCCGGGGTACTCCGCGCGGAGTACCCCGGGGCCCGGGCGCGGGCCCTCGGAGCAGCGGCCGGTTCGGCTAGGATCGCGGGCACGGCAGCGCGGGTCGGCCACCGGCGGGAGCAACCACCGGCCGGGTGCGCACCGGCCTCCCGCCGTCGGCGGTACCACCCGGAGGCACTCGATGACCGTTCCCTACATCGGCCCAGGATCGAACCCCACCGACTGGGTCACCCGGCACTACCCCGGGCCGCTGCGGGCTGCCCTGGAGCAGCGCGGCGGGGTCCCGCACTCGGCCCGCAGCATCGTCGCGCGGCAGCTCTCGATGCGCAGCGCGGAGCAGTTGCGCGAGCGGATCGAGCGGCGCTGGTACCAGCGCTACGCGCATCTGACCGGGCCGGTCCTGCTCGCGCGGGCGGACGAGATCGCCGAGATGCTGGTGGCCGCGCCGGACTGCGAGGTCTCCGACCGGTGCGAGGACGGCTGGCTGCTGGACGAGGAGGCGAACTGCACCTGGTGCCGCCCGAGCCGGACCGAGTTCGACCTGACCGGCCAGGACGAGACCGAAGGCCGGCGCGCCTCCCCCGACACCGTCGCCCGGATGGCCGGCAGCATCCGGGCGCAGCTCCGCGAGGGCCGGCGTTCGGTCCGGGCGGCCACCGAGCGGGCCCGGGTCGAGCGGATCGCGCGCGCCGAGCGGGAGCAGGGCCGGGCGGCGGGCTACCCCAGCCACCCCGGCCGGACCAGCCCGGACTCGTAGGCGAGCACCACCAGTTGGGCCCGGTCGCGGGCGCCGAGCTTCACCATCGCCCGGCTGACATGCGTCTTGGCGGTGAGCGGGCTGACCACCAGGCGGCGGGCGATGTCCTCGTTCGACAGGCCGAGGCCGACCAGGGCGAGCACCTCACGCTCGCGGTCCGTCAGGACGTCCAGGCCCGCGTCGGCGGGATCCGCGGGCTGCTTGGAGCGGGTGGCGAACTCGCCGATCAGGCGTCGGGTGACGCCGGGCGAGAGCAGCGCGTCCCCCGCGGCGGCGACCCGCACGGCCCGTACCAGGTCGGCCGGTTCGGTGTCCTTGACCAGGAAGCCGGCGGCGCCGGCCCGCAGCGCCTCGAAGACGTACTCGTCGAGCTCGAAGGTGGTCAGGACGACCACCCGGACGCCGGTCAGCGCCGGGTCGAGGCCGATCCGCCGGGTGGCCTCCAGACCGTCGAGGCGGGGCATCCGGATGTCCATCAGGACGACGTCGGGGCGCAGTTCGGCGGCGAGCCGCAGGGCCTGCTCACCGTCGTCGGCCTCGCCCACCACGGCGAGGTCGCGCTGGGCCTCCAGCAGGGCCCGGAAACCGGCCCGGACGAGCAGCTGGTCGTCCGCCAGCAGGACCCGGATCACCGCGCCCGCCCCTGGTCCGGGGTGGGCAGCCAGGCCTCGACCCGGAAGCCGGCACCGGCCGGCCCGGACGCCAGGGTGCCGCCGAGCGCGGCGGCGCGCTCGCGCATGCCGACCAGGCCGGTGCCGGAGCCGCCGGCCTCGCCGCCGCCGGCCGGGCCCGGGTCCTCGATCCGGACCCGCAGGCCGTCCGGCTGCCAGCCGAGCGTGACCTCGGCGGTGCGGGCGGCGGAGTGGCGCAGGATGTTGGTCAGCGCCTCCTGCACGATCCGGAACGCGGCCAGGCCGAGGCCGACCGGGGCCTCGCGGACGGTGCCGGTGGTCCGCACGCTCACGCCGAGCCCGGCGCGGGCGGCCTGGTCGACCAGCTCGCCGAGCCGGTCCAGGCCGGGGGCCGGGCTGCGCGGGGCGGCGCCGGCCGGGCCGCGCAGGGTGCCGAGCACCTGGCGGACCTCGCCGAGCGCGGCCTTGCTCGCGCCCTTGATGGTCACCAGGGCGCTGCGGGCCTGCTCCGGGCGACTGTCCATCAGCTCCAGCGCGACCCCGGCCTGGAGGTGGATCAGCGAGATGCTGTGCGCGAGGATGTCGTGCAACTCACGGGCCATCCGCAGGCGTTCCTCGTCGACCCGGCGGCGCTCGGCCTCGGCGGCGGCCTCCCGGACGGCGGCCATCCGCTCCCGCCGGAAGCGCAGGATCTCGGCGCCGGCCAGGACCAGCAGCAGCCAGGCGGCGACGCCCAGTTCCTGCCAGCCGTTGGGCGCGCCCGCGGGCGCGCGCAGCCAGCCGCCCGGCAGCACGTGGCCGAGCAGCAGGTGGGCGCCGTAGAAGGCGGCGGCGCAGACCCAGACCACCCGGCGGTGGCCGAGCTGGACGGCCACGCAGTAGGCCACCACCAGGCTGAGGAAGACCGGGCCGTACGGGTACCCGGCGACGATGTACCCCAGGGCCACCAGGGTGGTGGCCACGGCGACGGCCACCGGGTGGCGCCGGCGCAGCACCAGCAGCGCGGGGCCGAGCAGCAGCAACAGGTAGCCGAAGGCGTCCAGCGGGGCACGCAGCGGCTGGTGGCGCGCGGCGGCGACGGTGCCGGCCACCTGCGCCACGGCGACCAGCACGGCGAGCGCCACCGGCCGGCCCGCCTTGGCGGCGCGTACCCAGGGAGGCTGCCAGGGCGGCTGCGGATCGCTCATGCGGTGAGGCTAGCCGGGCCGCCGCCCGCCGGTCGTCAGCCTGACGGGGTGGGCGCGGCTACTCCCCCCGTAGTACGCGGACGGCCGGGCGGGCGGGACCGGCGCCACCCTGCCGCTTCCCCGGCCGAAGGCCGGGAGGTGCCGCCGCCCGGATCCGTACGGGTACGGCCGGGCACGCCCGGGGCCGAGGAGATGCTCCGACCCGATCGGCCGGGCAAGCCCTAGCCGAGCGGGATCGCCACCGCCGTGCCGCTGACCCGCACCCGGGGGTCGCCGGGGCGCAGGCGGACCCGCAGCAGGCCGGGGCGGCCGAGGTCCTCGCCCTGGTGGAGGGTGAGGTCCGCGCTCTCCAGGCCGTCCAGCTCGCGCAGGTAGGCGCCGAAGGCCGCCGCGGCCGCGCCGGTGGCCGGGTCCTCGACCACGCCACCGACCGGGAACGGGTTGCGCACGTGGAAGACCCGCTCGGACTCCCGGTGCACCAGCTGGAGGGTGGTCAGGTCGAGTTCCGTCATCAGCGCGGCCAGCCGGTCGAAGGCGTACGACAGGTCGGCCAGCCGGGCCCGGGTGGCCGCCGCCAGGACCAGGTGGCGGGCGCCGGCGTAGGCGATCCGCGGCGGGAGCGCCGGGTCGAGCTCGCTCTCCTGCCAGCGGAGCGCGGCCAGCGCCTCGGCCAGCTGCTCGGGCGCCACGGCCTCGGTGTGCGGCTCGACGCTGGTGAGCGTAGCCGTCAGGACCTCACCGGGGCCCGCCTCGACCAGCACCGGCACCGGGCCTGCCTTGGTCTCGAAGAGCAGCTCCCCGGCGCCGATCCGCTCCCCGAGCGCGACGGCGGCGGCCACCGTGGCGTGCCCGCAGAACGGCACCTCCGCCTTGGGGCTGAAGTACCGCACCGCGAAGTGCCGGTCACCGCCGGCGGCCGGGGTCAGGAAGGCGGTCTCGGAGTACCCGAGGTCGGCGGCGACGGCGAGCTGGGAGGCCCCGTCCAGCCCGGTGGCGTCCAGCACCACCCCGGCCGGGTTGCCGCCGTTCGGGTCGGCGGTGAAGGCGGCGTAGCGCAGGACCGCGGAGGCGGCGGAAGAGTCGTTCATGGCCGCGCCAACGCCGGGGCGGCGCACGGGATTCCCGCACGCCGTCCGGACCGGTCGGCGCCGGTCAGCGCAGCGCCCGCACCGGCTGCGCCGCCGCCCGGGGGTCGGCGGCCGGGCCGGCCTCGGCCGGGTGGCCGGGGCGCCGCAGCAGCAGCGCCACCACGACCGCCGCGAGCAGGGTGACGCCCGCACCGCCCAGCAGGGCCAGGTGCATGCCGTCCACGAAGGCGGCCCGGGCGTGCTCGGCCACCGGTGCGGGGGCGTTGGCCGCGGCCGCCAGCGAGGAGCGGGCCCGGTCGGCGAGTCCGGCGGGCACCCCGGTCAGGTCGAGGTGGCTGCGGTAGGTGGCGCTGAGGAGGCTGCCGAGCACGGCGATGCCGAGGGCGCCGCCGAGCTCCCGGGAGAGGTCGTTGACGGCCGAGCCGACGTTCTGCAGGGCGCGCGGCAGGGCGTCGGTGACGGCGGTGGTGGCCGGGGTCATGGCCAGCCCCATCCCGGCACCGAGCGGCAGCAGCCCGGCGGCGATCAGCCAGTACGGGCTCGCGCCGTCCAGCCCGGCGAGCAGGGTGAACGCGGTGGCGATCAGCAGCAGCCCCAGCACCCAGGGCGCCCGGGTGCCGAACCGGTCGGCCAGCCGCGGGGTGAGGCGGGAGACCGGGACCATCGCGGCCGCCATCGGCAGCACGCTCACGGCGGCGACCAGCGCGTTGTCGCCCCGGACCAGTTGGAGGTACTGCATCACCACGAAGATGAAGCCGAAGAAGGCGAAGAACTGGAGCAGGATCGAGATCGACCCGGCCGCGAAGCGGCGGTTGCGGAACAGCCTCGGGTCCAGCAGCGGGTGGCGCTGCCTCAGCTCCCAGCCGACGAAGCCGGCCAGCACGGCCAGGCCGAGCCCGATGCCGCCGAGGGTGGCGGGGGCGCCCCAGCCGCGGACCGGTGCCTCGATCACCGAGTGCACCAGCACGGCCAGACCGGCCGCCACCAGCAGGGCGCCGCCGAGGTCGAGCCGCGGGGCGCCGGGCTCGGCCGACTCCGGGACCACCAGCAGGGCGCCGACCAGCGCGACCAGGGCGAGCAGCACGTTCAGCAGGAACACCGACCGCCAGGACCACAGCTCCAGCAGCGTGCCGGAGGCCAGCAGACCCACCACCGCGCTGGCGCCGGCCACCGCCGCCCAGACGCTGACGGCCTTGGTCCGCCGGGCGCGCGGGAAGGTGCTGGTGATGGTCGACAGGGTGGCCGGCATCACCAGGGCGGCGCCGACGCCCAGCACACCGCGCAGCGCGATCAGGGTGTTCGGGTCGGTGCTCAGCGCGGCCAGGCCGGACCCGCCGCCGAAGATCGCCAGCCCGGCCAGCAGCGCCCGGCGGCGGCCGAAGCGGTCACCGATCGCACCGGCCGGCAGCAGCAGTGCGGCGAACACCAGGCTGTAGGCGTCGATGATCCAGGAGAGCTGGGTCTGGTCGGCGTGGGTCTCCCGGCCCAGGTCGGGCAGCGCGACGTTGAGCGAGGCCATCGCGGCGACCACGGCGGCCAGCGCGAGGCAGGTGACGAAGAGCACGGCACCGGGCCGGGTCGCCCGGTCGGGGGCGGTCGCGGGGGCGGTCGCGGGGTCGGGCGGCTGGACGGCGGGCATGGCGGGCCTTCTTCCTGGCTTCCTGGTGGCTGCCACCGGGTGGCTCCGGCGGTCCTGGCCCCAGGTTGGCGAGGGCCCCATTAGCATTTCAACCGTGATGAATAAATCCCCGCGCCGGGGGCGGCGGGCCGGCAGCCCCGACACCAAGGCGCAGATCCTCGAGGTCGCGCGCCGCCGCTTCCTGGTCGAGGGCTACCACGCGGTCACGCTGCGCTCGATCGCCACCGAGGCGGGCGTGGACCTCGCGCTGGTCAGCTATCACTTCGGCGCGAAGAAGGGCCTGTTCGGCGCGGCCCTGGCCCTGGCCGCCAACCCGGCCGAGATCCTGGTGCGGACCTTGGAGGGAGATCCGGCCACCTTCCCCCAGCGCGCCCTGCGGGCCATGCTCACCGTCTGGGACGACCCGGGGACGGCCGCCCCGCTGCGCGCCATGCTCGGCGGCGCCGCCCAGGACCAGGCACTCTCGGCGCTGGTCAAGGAGGTGATCGAGCGGGAGATGATCGACAAGGTGGCGGCCCGGATCGGCGGCCCGGACGCCCACCGGAGGGCCTGCGACTTCTGCACCATGATGGCCGGCCTGATCATCACCCGCTGCGTGCTGCGCCTGGAGCCGATCGCCTCGCTGCCGGTTGATGAAATCGTCCGCAGCTACACCCCACCGCTGCGGTACGCCCTGCGGGCCCGGCGCTGAGGGGCGCGGAGCCCGGCCCGGCCTGCGTCGGCACGGCCCGCCGGGATGCGGGGGAACCGGGGAGACGCGGCGCAGCGCGAACCGTCCCGGCGGGCACGAGAGAGCAGATCCCGACCCCCACCGCCGGACGGCGTGGGAGCAGCGCACCGACCGGCTCCGCCGCGTGGAGCGCCGGGGTCTCCCCGCCCCGGTCGAGGTGATCCCGTGACCTCGCCCCCCGGCGCCGGCCGGGCCGCGGTTGTGCCCGCGCGCTACCCGCCGTAGTGCCGGGCCTCGATGACGTTGCCGTCCGGGTCGCCGAAGTAGCAGGAGCGCGGGGCGAGGCCGCGGGCGCCGTACAGGTCGGCCTGGTCCGGGCCCACCGGGTGGCCGGCGGCGGCGAGCCGGCCGCGCAGCGCGTCGTACTCCTGCGCGCTCATCGCCAGGCAGAGGTGGTTGACCGGGTGCCCGGCGCTGCCGGGCGCGCCGAGCGCCTCGTCCAGGCCCGGGGCGCTGCGGCGCGGGGTGAGGTCCACGATGGTGGCCGGGGTGATCCGGACGCTGACGAACGGCGCCGCGCCCCGCCGGTACTCCGCCAGCCGCAGCGGCTCCAGCCCGAGCACGTCCCGGTAGAACTCGGCCGACCGGACCGGGTCCTCCACCCAGAGCACCACGTGGTCGAGCTGATACGCCATCATGCCTCCCTCGCACGGCCGCTCCGAGGGTACGCCGCCCGGGCGGGCGGCGGTCAGGGCGCCGCCACCGCCTGCGGGTCGTCCAGGTAGGGCTCCCAGGCGAGTTCGGCGGCGCCGACCAGCCCGGCGTGCCGGACCTGCGCGGGGACGATCGGCATCCGGCCGCTGCGGCCCCACAGACAGCGGTCGGCGACCACGGCGGCGAGCCGCTCGGGGGCCCCGGCCAGCAGGTCCAGATGGAGGCCGCTGAGCACGATCCGGTCCGGATTGAGGATGTTCACCAGCCCCGCCAGTCCCAGCCCGAGCCGGTCCACCACGTGCTCGACGGCGGCCCGGGCGGTCGGGCTGACCGCCGCCGAGCGGGCCAGCTCACGGGCCTGGGCGAGCACCGGCCGGGCCGGGTCCGGGGTGCGGCCGGCCGCCGCGAGCAGGGCCTCGGGGTCGGTCTCGGAGTTGAGGCAGCCGCGGTTGCCGCAGGCGCACCGGCGGCCCTGCGGGTCGACCGTCAGATGGCCGACCTCCAGGGCGAGTCCGGCGCTGCCGGTGTGCAACCGACCGTCGATCACCAGGGCGCCGCCGACGCCCCGGTGGCCGGAGGTGACCAGCAGCAGGTGGCGGGCCTCGCGCCCGGCGCCGTGGCGGTGCTCGGCCAGCGCGGCGAGGTTGGCGTCGTTGGCGACCGCACTGAGCAGGCCCGGCCGGGCCCGCGGGCCGAAGTCGGCCCGCGCCACCTCGGCCGCGAACAGGTCGGCGACCGGGGTGCCGCTCGGCCAGGCGAAGTGCAGCGCGGCGAGCGCCGTACCGTCCGGCTCGGTGACCGGGTTGGGCAGGGCGAGGGCGATGCCCAGGCAGCGCCGCTCGCTCTCGGCGGCGAGCCGGGCGCCGGTCTGCGCGACCGCGCGCAGCAGCCGCACCGGGTCGGTGGCGGCGGGCAGCGGCAGGTGGACCGGGTCGAGCAGCCGCCCGCCGAGCCCGGCCAGCGAGACGCTCACGCCGTCGGCGTGCAGCTGGGCGGCCACCACCAGCGGACCGTCCGGGTCGACGGCCAGCCGGTGCGAGGGCCGGCCCCGGCCGCCGCCGGCCGGGCGGGAGTCGATGGTGATCAGCCCGAGCGCCTCCAGCTCGGCACTGACGGCGCCCGCGGTGGCCCGGGTCACCTCCAGGTGGCCGGTGAGCGCCGAGCGGGTGGGCGCCTGTCCGGTGTGGACCAGGCGCAGCGCCGGGCCGAGCAGGGTGCGGCCGCGGTCCGGGACGGGGCGGCGCCGGGGCTCGGGCGCGGGGGGTGGGCTTGTCGGTGAGTGCTGCACTCCCCTATTCTGACTTTGTGCCGCCAATAAACAAAACCACCGTCCCGTCCCGCACCCACGACCACCCGATCGGCGGCACCCCCGAGGCCTGCGCCGCCCCGGACAGCACAGCCCCCGCCGCCCCGGCGTCGGCGCCCACCTGGTCCGCCGCCCGGCTCGCGCTCACCGCCTTCTTCGCCGTCGACGGCTTCCTGTTCGCCGCCTGGGTGGTCCGGATCCCGGACGTCCGGGCCCAGGTCGCCGCCTCGCACAGCGCGCTGGGTCTGGCCCTGCTGTGCGTCTCGGCCGGGGCGGTGGCCACCATGCCGGTCGTCGGCCGGCTCTGCGTCCGGTACGGCAGCCGGCCGGTGACCGTCGCCTCGCTCACCCTGCTGGCGCTCGCCGTGCCGTTGCCCGCGCACACCCACTCGGTCGGCACCCTCGGCGCCGTCCTGCTGCTCTTCGGCGCGGGCTACGGCGCGGCCAACGTCGCCATGAACAGCGCCGCCGTCGAGCTGGTGGCGCAGCTGCGCCGGCCCGTGATGCCGAGCTTCCACGCCGGGTACAGCCTCGGCGGGCTGGTCGGCGCGGCGGTCGGCGGGCTGCTGGCCGGCACCCTCAGCGCCGCCTGGGCGCTGGCCCTCGGCGGGCTGCTGGGCCTGGCCGTGAGCGCCGCCGCGGGCGCCGTCCTGCTGCGCGCCCCGGGCGGCGGGCCGGCGCCGACCACCTCGCCGCGGCCCCGCCCCGCCGGCGGCGCCACCTCCCGGCACGCCCGGCTGCTGGTCCTGCTGCTCGGCCTGACGGCACTGTGCACCGCGTACGGCGAGGGCGCGCTGGCCGACTGGGCGACCTTGCACCTGACCGACGACGTGCACGCCGGCGCCGGGCTCGCGGCGGCCGGCTACGCCACCTACGCGCTGGCGATGACCGCCGGGCGGATCAGCGGCACCTGGCTGTCCGTCAGGCTGGGCCAGCGCCGGCTGATGCTGCTCGGCGGGCTGACGGCGGGCGTCGGCATGCTGGTGGCCGCGCCCGTCCCGTCGGTGCCGGCGGTGCTCGGCGGGTTCGTACTGGTCGGCCTGGGCCTGGCCAACCTCTTCCCGCTCGCCATCGCCGAGGCCGGGGCGGCCGGCGGCCCGCAGGGCGTGGCCACCGCCTCCACGCTCGGCTACGCCGGCATGCTGATCGGCCCGCCGGTGATCGGCTTCCTGGCCGACGCCAGCAGCCTGCCGACCGCCCTGCTGACGGTGGCGGCCACCTCGGTGGTGGCCGGGCTGCTCGCGCTGGCCGTCGGCGGCCGCCGTCGCGGCACCGCCCGTGAGGGTGCGGACACGCTCCGCGACACACCGGCAGCCTGACGGCCGGAACGCCCCCTCCCGGGGAGGATGGTTTCGCCCGGTCCCGGCAGCAGTGGGCTGCGACGGGCGCGTGTGCGGAGCACACGCGGTGGCAGCGAAGGAGAAATGCGTACCGATGGCTACTGGCACCGTGAAGTGGTTCAACGCCGACAAGGGGTTCGGTTTCATCCAGCAGGACGACGGCGGCCCGGACGTGTTCGTCCACTTCTCGGCCATCCAGACCTCCGGCTTCAAGGCACTCGAGGAGGGCAACCGGGTGGAGTACGACGTCACCCAGGGCCCGAAGGGGCCGCAGGCCGAGCGGGTCGTCCCGATCGGCTGACACCCGGCCCCCGGCGTCCCGTCCCGCAGCACGCGGGGCGGGACGTCCGCGTTCCGGGGCACGGACCGGCGGGCGGGCCCGGCGTGGCAGGATGCGACCGGGGACCACGAGCAGGGACGGACCGGGCAGATGGCGATCGAGGTACTGCGGGCGAACGGGCGGGCGGCCACCCGCTGGCTGAACGGCGGCGGTGTGACCAGGGAGGTGGCCGGTGCCCCGGCCGGCTCGGGGCTGACCGACTTCGCCTGGCGGGTGAGCCTCGCGGACGTCGCGCAGGGCGGCCCGTTCTCCCGGTTCGAGGGCGTCGACCGGGTGATCACCGTGGTGCAGGGCGCCGGCATGGCGTTGACGGTGGACGGCACCGAGAACCGGCTGGCCGAGGCGTTCCGGCCGTTCGCCTTCCCGGGCGAGGCCGAGACCGGCTGCCGGCTGTTGGACGGCCCGGTGGTCGACTTCAACGTGATGACCCGCCGGGGCCGGGCCGCGGCCGAGGTCGACATCGAGGCCGGCGACGTCCGGCGCGCGCTGCGCGTCCCCGAGGGGGCCGAGCTGCTGCTGGTCTGCCTGGCCGGCAGCGCCGCGCTGGGCGGCGCCGACCTGCGGCTGGAGCGCTTCGACGCGGCGCTGCTGCCCGAGGGCGGCGAGGAGCAGCTCCGGGTGGACGGCGTGGCTGCCCTGGTGACGCTCCGCCGGCTGGGCTGAACCCCCGGGCCGGGGGCACCGGTCCGTCTCGGGATGCTGCCGGCCGGTGCCGGCCGTGGGAGGAGGGTCAAGACGTGCGGGTGCTGGTGACCGGGGCGTTCGGGTTCGTCGGAGGAGCCGTGGTGCGGCAGCTGGCCGCCGCGGGCCACCAGGTGTGGGCGTTCGGCCGGCGCGCGCACGGTGCGGCGGCGCTGCCGGTCGACCGGGTCTGGACCGGCGACATCCGGGACCGGGCGGCACTGGAGCCGGCCCTCACCGGCGTAGACGGGGTCTGCCACCTGGCCGCGCTGACCCGCAGCCGGGAGTCGCTCGGGCGGCCCGAGGCGCACTGGGAGGTCAACCACGGCGGGATGGCCGCCCTGCTGGACGCGCTGGCCGCGCGGCCCGGCCGGCCGCGGGTGGTGTTCGGCTCGACGGCGGCGGTGTACGGGGCGCCGGCGCGGCAGCCGATCGACGAGCGGGCCGAACCCGCTCCCGGGAACCCGTACGGCGCGTCCAAGCTCGCCGCCGAGGAGCTGCTGCGGGAGCGCGCCGCGGCGGGCGGCCCGAGCGCCGTGGTGCTGCGCTGCTTCAACGCGGCCGGCACGGGGGACGTGGACGAGGCCCGGATCATCCCCAAGGCGCTGGCCGTGGCCGCCGGGCGGTACCCGCGGCTGGAGCTGAACGGGGACGGCAGCGTGGTGCGGGACTTCGTGCACGTCGAGGACGTGGCCTTGGCGTACCTGCTGGCGCTGGAGGCGGCCCCGGCCGGCCGGACGTACAACGTCGGGGCGACGCCGGCCAGCATGCTGGAGATCATCGCGGCCGTCGAGCGGGTGACCGGCCGCCGGGTGCCGGTGGAGCACCGGCCGGCCCAGCCGGAGGCGCCGCGGCTGGTCGCGGACACCGCACTGATCCACCGCGAGCTCGGCTGGCGGCCGGACCGCTCCGACCTGGACCAGATGGTCAAGGACGCCTGGCACGCCGCCTCCTGACGGATCGTCGGGCACCTATGATCGGGGCAGGCCGCGGCACCGCACCACCGACGGGCAAGCTCGCAGCCCCGCACCCGGCACGGCACCGCCGCACGAACCCGCCCCGAAGGAGACCCGTGTCCGAGCAGGCCGAGAACCTCTACCAGGCCGTCGGCGGCACCGACGGCCTGCGCCGGCTGAGCAACACCTTCTACGAACTGGTGCTGGCCGACCCGCTGCTGGCACCGGTCTTCGCCGACTTCACCCCGACCCACATCGAGCACGTCGCCGTCTGGCTGGCCGAGGTGTTCGGCGGCCCCGATCGCTTCACCACCGAACTCGGCGGCCACCAGGCCCTGTTGACCGCGCACCTGGGCCTGGCCATCACCGAGGAGCAGCGCCTGCGGTGGATGGAGCTGATGACCACCGCGGTCGACCGGGAGCTGCCGGACGGCGAGCCGCTGCGCAAGCGGGTGCTGGAGTACTTCGACTGGGGCACCCGGATCGCGCGCGAGGTCTCGGCCGAACCGGTCGGGCAGGACCTCGGCGACCCTGGCCCGACGCCGCGCTGGGGCTGGCACGGGTTGGAGTGAGCGGCCGGCCCCCGGCTACTCGGGGATGTGCAGGTCCCAGCCCACCAGCGCGCGCAACTGCTCGGCGGTGACGCCCTCCGGCAGCGGGCGCGGGGCGTCGTGGCGGATCGGCGGCTGCCAGCCCTCGGACGGCGTCCAGGAGCGGACCACCCGGGCGGGGGCGCCGGCGACCACGCTGTGATCGGGGATCTCGCCGCGGACCACCGAGTTGGCGGCGACCACCACGTTGCGGCCGATCCGGGCGCCGGGCAGGATCACCGCCCCGGTACCGATCCAGGAGCCGGCCCCGATCTCCACCGGCTCGTTGCGCGGCCACTGCTTGCCGATCGGCAGCTCGGTGTCGCGGTACTCGTGCGCCTGGTCGGTGATGTAGACCCCCGGGCCGGTCCAGACGTTGTCGCCGAGCACGATCGACTGGTGCCCGACCAGGTGGCTGCCCCGGCCGATCACGCACCCGCCGCCGATCCGGACGATCGGCTCCGGTCCGAGGTCGAGCCCGGGCAGGAAGCCGGCCGAGATGGTGACCCGCTCACCGATGATGCAGAACGGCCCGATCGCGATCGACTGCTCGTTGAAGACGGTGCCCAGCGGGAAGGCCAGCTTGCTGCCGTCGCCCAGCTCGCCGAAGCGGTACGGCCCGGGCTGCTGGTTGGAGACCGCGCCGGCCTCCTGCACCCAGCGCCAGCCGCGGTGCACCAGCCGCCCGGCGGCACGGCGGCCTCGGGAGCGGGCAGCGGTCAGGAGCGAACGGGTGATCGACATGCGGACACCGTATCCGCCGGCCGACCCGGGGCGGCCGGCCGAGGGATCAACATCACACGATCCGACTGGCAGACTGCCCCCGTGAAGATCTCCGAATACGTCGACGCGCTGCGCCACGAGGGCGCCCTGCTGGCCGACGCGGCCGCCCGCACCGCCCCCGACGCTCCCGTCCCCACCTGCCCCGACTGGCGGCTGCGCGACCTGGTGACGCACACCGGCCAGGTGCACCGCTGGGCCACCGCGTACGTCCGCGACGGCCATCGGGGTCCGCTGGACGAGGCCGGCTCGCAGGCCGCCTGGGGGCCGGTGCCGGCCGACCGCGAGCTGGTCGAGTGGTTCCGGGACGGGCACGGCCGGCTGGTGGCCGCCCTCGAACAGGCACCGCGGGACCTGGACTGCTGGTCCTTCCTGCCCGCGCCGTCCCCGCTCGCCTTCTGGGCCCGGCGCCAGGCGCACGAGACCGCCGTGCACCGGGCGGACGCCGAGTCGGCCGCCGGATCGGCCGCCCCCACCCCGACCGACCCCGCGTTCGCCGAGGACGGCCTCGCCGAGCTGCTCACCGGCTTCGTGGTCCGCCCGTGGGGACGGCTGCGCAGCGAGCGGCCGCGCCGCCTGCTGGTACGCCCCACCGACCGACCGGCCTCCTGGCTGGTGACGATCAGCCAGGAGCCGGTGGTGACGGTCGAGGCCGAGGGCCCGGCCGACTGCACGCTGAGCGGCCGGGCCGACGACCTCTACCTGCTGCTGTGGAACCGGCTGGCGGCCGACCGGGTCGAGGTGACCGGCGACCGCTCGGTGCTCGACCTGTGGCGGCAGGGCTCGGCGGTCACCTGGAGCTGACCGCTCACTCGGCCCACGGGGCCGGGCGGCGCTCCAGGAAGGCCCGCATGCCCTGCTGCGCCTCGGCCGAGCCGAACAGCCGCGCGGACTGGGCGACCCGCTCCTCGGCGTCCCGCTCGAAGGAGGCCACCACGTCCGCGTTGGCCAGCCGCTTCGACTCGGCGAGCCCCTGCGGCGAACCGAGCCGGACGGCCTCCAGCACGGTCTTCAGCGCCGCCTGCGGGTCCTCGGCCGCCTCGGTGATCAGACCGATCCGGGCCGCCTCGGCGGCCAGGAAGGTCTCGCCGGTGAGGTAGTAGCGGGAGGCGGCCCGCGGGTCCAGCTTGGGGCGCAGCGGGAGCGAGATCACCGCGGGCGCGAGGCCGAGGCGGACCTCGGTGAAGGCGAAGGTGGAGGCGGGCCCGGCGATCGCCAGGTCCGCCGCACCGAGCAGGCCGAGGCCGCCGGCCCGGACGTGCCCGTCGACCAGGGCGATCACCGGCTTCGGGCAGTCGATGACGGCCCGCTGGAGGTCGACCAGCCCGCGCGGGCCGACCGTCGGGTCGTCGCCGGTGGCCTCGGAGAGGTCCGCGCCCGCGCAGAACACCTTGCCGGTGTGGCCGAGCACCACGGCCCGTACGGCGGGGTCGGCGGCCGCGTCCGCCAGCCCCTGGGACAGCTCGGCCATCAGCCGGGTGGAGAGCGCGTTGCGGTTGTGCGGGGAGTCCAGTTCGAGGGTGGTGACGGCATCGGCGGTGGTGATGCGGACGAAGGGTACTTCGCGGGTCATCGCGGCTGCCTGCTTTCCGGCTGAGGGTGGGTCGGACGGTGGTGACTCTCGCACGAGCCGGTCTCCCCGGGCCAGGGTGGGGCGGAAAACCGCTGGTCGGCGGCGGGTCGGGGGCGGGAGCATCGGGGTATGACGGACCGACTCCTGCTGCTCGCCCCCCGGATCAACGACACCGGCCTGCAGCTGCTCACCGCCGCCCGCCGGCGCGGCCTGCGCGCGCACACCGCCACCCGCTGGGCGGTGCCCGAGGAGCTGTCCGGCCTGCGACCGGCCCACCTGTACGGCGGCCCGCTGTTCGCCGACGTGGTCGGCCGGGAGCTGGGCATCGCCGCGCTGGAGGACCCGGCCGACTGGCTGCCCGGGCTGCCGTACGAGCTGACGGGGCGCCGGATCGAGTGCAGCACGCTGGCCGAGGCCCGCCGGCTGCGCCGCCCCGCCTTCGTCAAGCCGCCGAACGACAAGCTCTTCCCCGCCCGGATCTACCCGGACGGCACCGGCCTGCCGGGCCCGGACGCGCTGGAGGACGACTTCCGGGTGCTGGTCAGCGACATCGTCGCGTTCGACCGGGAGTACCGGCTGTTCGTCCTGGACGGCGAGGTGCGCACCGCCAGCCGCTACCTGGTCGGCGGCCGGCTCGACGTGGCCCCGCTGGAGGAGGACCCGTACCGGGCCGGGGTGCTGGCCTTCACCGCCGAGGTGCTGGCCTGCGGCGGCCTGCCGAGCGCGGTCGCGGTCGATGTCGGCCTGCTCGCCGGCGGGCGCGGCTGGGCCGTGGTCGAGGCCAACTCGGCCTGGGCCAGCGGCGGCTACGCCTGCGACCCGGACCGCGTGCTGGACGTGGTGCTGCGCGCCGCCGGGCCCGAGGAGGCCGTCGCCCCCAGCGACCTGCGCCACCGGCGTGCCCTGGCCACCGTGGCCCGCTGACCGGCCGCGCGCCGGGCGGTCCGGGGCCGCCGCCGCGCGGGGGCTCGGACCGCGGGGCCTCGGACCGCGGGGGCCTCGGGCAGCCGGGGCCTCGGGCAGCCGGGGGCTCAGGCGGCGAGGGCCGGGGCGCTGCGGCGCTGGGCCCAGCGGACGGTGGGGCCCATGGCCAGCCCGCCGGCGGTGAAGAGCCCGGCCAGGACCAGCCAGCCGAGCAGGCCGTGGCCGATCACCAGCCAGGTGACCAGGGCGGGGCCGAGCATCAGGGCCGCCGCCTGGCCGGTGTTGAAGACGCCCTGGTACGCACCGTGCGCGCCCTCGCCGGCCAGGTCGTAGCTGAGCGACCAGGTGCCGGCCTGGCCGCGCACCTCGCCGAGGGCCTGCAGCCCGACCCCGGCCACCACCAGCAGCGCCGCCGCCGTGGTGGGGACGCCGTGGGCGAGCGCGAGCACCCCGCAGGAGGCGGCCACCAGCAGCCCGCCGTGCCGGAAGGCCCGGGCCGCGCCGGCCGGCTCCGCCACGCCCCGGGTGGCCGGCACCTGGAGGGCGATCACCAGCACCGTGTTCACCAGCATCGACCCGGCGACCATCGCCCGCGGCGCGTCGGTCTCCCGGACGATCCACAGCGGCACACCGATCTCGAGCATCGCGAACTGCAGGACCAGCACCGCGTTCAGCGCCGTGACGGCCAGGAAGGGGAGGTTGCGCAGCGCCGGGTTGGCGCCGGCCCCGGCCACCGGGCCCGGGCCCGCCGGGCCGGCCGGCGCCGGGTTCGGGACCAGCACCGCGTAGAGCACCGCCACCGCGACGAAGGTGACCGCGTCGAAGAGCAGCGCCGCCAGGTAGGCGCCGCGGGTGTCGGCCTGGAGCACCAGCGCGGCCAGGCAGGCGCCGAGGGCGATGCCGATGTTGGTGACCGAGCGCAGGTAGGCCCGGCCGGCCACCCGGCCGTCGGCGGGCAGCACGTCGGCGTAGAGCGCGTTGCGGACGGCCGCGGAGCCGCGGTCGGCGGTGGCGACCAGGCAGGCCAGCGGGACGAACGCGGCGTAGCCGTCCACCAGCGTGTACCCGGCGGTGCCGAGCGCCTCGGCGGCGACCAGGACGACCAGGACCCGCTTGGCGCCCCACCGGTCGGCCGCCCGTCCGGCGGGGACTCCCGCCAGCACGCCGCAGACGCCGGCGGCGGTGAGGCCGAGTCCGACCTGGGCGGCGCCGAAGCCGAGCATCCGGGTGAACCAGAGCACCCCGAGCGTCATGAACAGGCCGTTGCCGAGGGTGTTGACGAAGGTGATCACGCTGAGCCGGCGGACCGTCGGGTCGGGGTGGATCAGGCGGGCGGGCAGGGCGGAGCGGCCGGTGCGGCCGGCGGTACCGGTGGTCATGTGGTGATCACACCGCAGGCCGGAGGCAGTCCGTAGTGATTTAGGCTGGCGCTGAATCATGGGGGGTTCGCATGCACCGTTTCCGCCTGGGCCTGGCCGATCTGGCCGCCGCCTCGTTCGCCTGCTCACCGCTCCAGGAGGCGGTGCTCAGCCTGCGGATGTGGACGCATCCGGGGGTCTACGTCCATCAGACGCCGTGGTTCGAGCGGATGCGGCCGGCCTTCGAGCGGCTGGACGCGGCGCTGCTGCGCTCGCTGGTGGCGACCAACCGCTACGTCCCGGACTTCCTCACCCCGCGCCCCACCGCCCCGTTCCCGGAGTTCCGGGCCGAGCTGGCCGAGGTGCGCGCCCTGCCGCCCGGCGAGCTGCCCGACCAGCTGGCGCGCACCTTCCTGCCGCACGACCGGCGGATCCCGGCCCCGCTCGCGGCCGGACTGGCCGATCCGGCCCGGCTGCTGGCCCGGATCGCCGACGCGGTCGAGGAGTACTGGCAGGAGTGCCTGAGCCCGGAGTGGTGGCCGCGCGCGCGGTCGGTGCTGCGCGCCGACATCGTGCACCGCTCCCAGGTGCTGGCCGAGCGGGGCGCGGCGGCGGTGTTCGGCGATCTGGACGGCCGGCTGCTGTGGGAGGACGGCGTGCTGACGATCCGCCGGGACTGGGGCGCGGGCGACGTGGACGTGGTGGTGGAGCAGCGCGGGCTGGTCTTCCTGCCGACCTGCTTCGCCCGCGGCGCCATCACCTCGATCAGCGACCACCATCCGCCGGCCATCACCTATCCGGCCCGCGGGCAGGCCACCCTGGCCGGTGCGGTCCAGCCGCCGCCGACCGCACCCGCCCTGGCGCAGCTGGTCGGCCTGCCGAAGGCCCGGCTGCTGGCCCTGCTCGACGAGCCGTCCTCCACCACCGAGCTGGCCCGCCGCCTCGGGGTCACCCCGGGCGCGGTCAGCCAGCACCTGGCCGTGCTGGCAACCACCCGCCTGGTGACCCGGGCCCGGCACGGCCGGATGGTGCTGTACGCGCGCAGCCCGCTCGGCGACCGGCTCTGCGAGTGAACCCACGGCCCGCCATTCCCACCAACTCCCTTGTGGTCTGGACCTGTTGACGAGGCTGTCGGCCGGACCTACAGTGCGGTTGGCTCCCCGGCACCCCTGTACGGATCCCCCACACCACACAGGGAGCACCGATGCTCGTCCGGTTGAGGCACCGCGCCAGGGGCAGACTCCTGGCCCTGCTGGCTTCGCTCGTCCTACCGCTCGCCCTGCTCGCCGCCACCCCCGCGCACGCGGCGGGGAAGCTCACCGCCGCCTTCACCAGCGCCGACAACGGCTCCTGGTGGAAGGGCACCTTCGTGGTGCGCAACGACAACGCCGCCGCCGTCACCGGCTGGACGCTGGAGTTCGACCTGCCCGCCGGGGTCACGATCAGCAGCAGCTACAACGGCACCGCGACGGTCGGCGGCCGCCACGTCACCGCGGTCAACGCCTACTACAACGGCACCGTCCAGCCGCACGCCACCACCGAGCCGTACAGCTTCTGGTTCGTGGCCACCGGCCCGATCTCCGCCCCCGTCAACTGCCGGATCAACGGCGACAGGTGCGACGGCACGGCGGACGTCCTGCCCGGCCCGCCCGGCACCCCGCAGGTGACCGGCGCCACGGCGCACACCCTCGCGCTGAGCTGGCCGGCCGCGGCCGCCGGTGACTTCCCGGTCGCCTCCTACGAGGTGCTCTCCGGCACCACCGTGCTGGCCACCACCGCCACCACCGCGGTCACGGTCACCGGGCTGACCCCGGCGACCGGCTACAGCCTCTCCGTCCGGGCCAAGGACACCCGGGGCAACACCGGGCCGGCCGGCCCCGCGGTCGCCGCCCGCACCGTCGACCCGGCCACCGACCCGACCCCGCCGACCGCGCCCGGCGCGCTGCGCTCCACCGCCGTCACCAGCAGCAGCGTCACGCTGGCCTGGAACGCCGCCACCGACAACCAGGGGGTGGCCGGCTACGACCTGTACCAGGACGGCGCGCCGGTGCAGACGGTCACCGCCACCACGGCGACCGCAACCGGCCTGTCCCCGGCCACCGCCTACACCTTCACCGTCCGGGCCCGGGACGCCGCCGACAACGCCTCCCCCGCCTCCGCCCCGCTCACCGTCACCACCGGCGACCTGGCCGGCCAGGGCAGGTACACCCGGGTGGGCTACTTCGCCCAGTGGGGCATCTACGGTCGCCAGTACTTCGTCAAGAACCTGGACACCTCGGGCAGCGCGGCCAAGCTGGACGTGATCAACTACGCCTTCGAGAACATCGACCCGGTCAACCTGACCTGCCTGGCCGGCGTCACCAAGGGCACCACCGCCGACCCGCAGGACCCGGACCAGGGCACCGGAGCGGGCGACGCGGACGCCGACTACGCCCGGCCGTTCAGCGCCGCGCAGTCGGTGGACGGGGTGGCCGACGACGGCTGGGGCAAGCTGCGCGGCAACTTCAACCAGCTGAAGAAGCTCAAGGCCAAGTACCCCGACCTCAAGGTGGTGGTCTCGCTCGGCGGCTGGACCTACTCCAAGTACTTCTCCGACCTCGCCGCCACCGATGCCTCCCGGCAGAAGTTCGTCAAGTCCTGCGTGGACACCTGGATCAAGGGCAACCTGCCCGCCTACGCCGGCGCGGGCGGCGACGGGGTGGCCGCCGGGATCTTCGACGGCATCGACCTGGACTGGGAGTGGCCCGGCTCCCCCGACGGGCACGCCGGCAACCACTACTCGGCGAACGACAAGGCCAACCTGACCCTGCTGCTGGCCGAGTTCCGCCGGCAGCTGGACGCCCTCGGCGGGCCGCACCGGCTGCTCACCGCGTTCACCCCGGCCGACCCGGTCAAGATCGGCCAGGGCTGGGACCTCTCGACGATC
This sequence comes from Kitasatospora sp. NPDC049258, assembly GCF_040678895.1. NCBI lineage: Bacteria > Bacillati > Actinomycetota > Actinomycetes > Kitasatosporales > Streptomycetaceae > Kitasatospora > Kitasatospora sp. NPDC049258. The sequence goes on along the minus strand of NZ_JBFAQT010000020.1, from coordinate 6,703 downwards.
TTCCGGTCCCTGGACGTGGCCAACATCCAGGGCTACGACTTCCACGGCGCCGGCAGCGACAACTCCTGGGAGCCGAACCGCACCGGCCACCAGGCCAACCTCTACGCCGACGTCCAGGACCCGTACGGCTTCCACTTCAGCATCGACAGCGCCGTGCAGACCTACCTCGGCGCCGGGGTCAACCCGCGCAAGCTCACCATCGGCCTCCCGTTCTACGGCCGCGGCTGGCAGGGCGTCACCGACGGCGGCGCGAGCGGCGAGTGGCAGGCCGCCACGGGCGCGGCGCCGGGGCAGTTCGCCGAGGAGGCGGGCACCCGCGGCTACCAGAACCTGATCACCGGCGTGCCGGGCCTCACCGTCCACCACGACACCCAGTCGGTCTCGACCTACGCCTACACCGGCGCCGGCGGGCAGTGGTGGAGCTTCGACGACCCCTGGGCGATCGGCCAGAAGACCGCCTACCTGAAGTCGAAGAACCTGCTCGGCGCGATGATCTGGGAGATGTCGGGCGACACCCCGACCGGCACCCTGATCACCGCGCTCGACAACGGCCTCACGTAGCGGCCCCGGCCGACGCCGCCGGGCCGCGCGTCAGCGGCCCGCGATCGAGGCCAGCTTCCGGGCGGCCCGGTGGTCGCGCATCACCTCGGCGAAGGTGGTGTGCCCCTGGGTCGCCCGGGCGAAGGCCCGCCAGGCGGCGCCGATCAGGCAGACCGCCGCGTGGAACACCTCCGGACGGCGCTCGAAGGCCGCCAGCATCACCTTGCCGGCCCGCATCTCCACACCCAGCCCCGCCTTGATCGCGAAGGCGTAGTTGAGCCCCTGCCGCCGCACGTCCGCACCGCCCTCCGCCTCGGCCACCTTGACCGCCCACTCACCGGCCAGCCGGCCCGAGCGCAGCGCGTACGAGATGCCCTCGCGGGTCCACGGCTCCAGCAGGCCGGCGGCGTCACCGGCCACCAGCACCCGGCCGCGCGACAGCGGCGAGTCCTCGGCCCGGCAGCGGGTCAGGTGGCCGGACTCGATGCTCGGCGTGAACCCGGACAGGCCCAGCCGGCGGATGTAGTCGGCGAGGTACTCCTTGGTCCGCTCGCCGTCACCGCGGGCGGAGATCACACCGACCGTCAGGGTGCCGGAGTCGGTCTTGGGGAACACCCAGCCGTACGAGCCCGGCAGCGGCCCCCAGTCCAGGTGGATCCGGCCGGCCCAGGCCCGGGAGACCGACTCCGGCACCGGGATCTCGGCCTCCAGGCCCAGGTCGATCTGGTCGAACTCCACCCCGACGTGCCGGCCGATCCGGCTGGCCGAGCCGTCCGCCCCGACCACCGCGCGGGCCTCCACCCGGCGTCCGTCCGCGGTGGTCACGACCACCGTGCGGCCGTCCTCGCCGCTCTGCTGCTCGACACCGGTCACGGTGACGCCGGTGACCAGCACCGCGCCCGCCTGCTCGGCGGACTGGGTCAGCCGCAGGTCGAACTCGTCCCGGTTGACCAGGCCGAAGAGCATCCGGCGGGAGCGGCGGGTGCGGGTGTAGCGGCCGTCCAGCGCGAAGGTGACGGCGTGGATGCGGTCCTGCAGCGGCAGCTTGAAGTCCGGCGGCAGGCTGTCCCGGGAGAAGCCGATGATGCCGCCGCCGCAGGTCTTGTAGCGGGGGTGCTCCGCCTTGTCGAGCAGCAGCACCCGCCGCCCCTGCACGGCCGCGGCGTACGCGGCGGACGAGCCCGCCGGGCCCGCGCCGACCACCACCACGTCCCAGACGCCGCCCAGCGGGTCCGGCCCGACCGTCTCGGGATCGGCCGTGGGATCGGCCGCGAGATCGGTCACGGAATCGGTGTCGGAGTCGGTGAAGTCCATCGGATCCTGGCCAAGCGAGCTACCGGTATCAGTCACGTCGGCCAATGGTAGACGCCCCGGCCGTCCGGGCTCTCGGCGGCGGCGCCAGCAGGCCTTTCGAGCCGCGCCGCTGACGGCCCCTAGGACGCCCGGGCGCCCGCCCGCCGGAGCGCCGACCAGAGCGCCAGCCCCACCGCCAGGCCCGCCCCGGCGCCGAAGCAGAACTCGTCGACCGGGGAGCGCTGACGCCTCGCCAGCCGGTGGGCCGCCCCGACGGCGGCCGCCGCGCCCGCCACCCACGGCAGGGCGACGGCCTGGCGCGCCGGCGCCGGTCCGACCGGCGCGGCGGCCCGCGCGGCCAGCACCGCAAGCCCGGCCAGCGAGCTTCCGTACTGGAGCGCGCGGTACAGCGGCACGCCGGCGACCGTCCGCCCGAGCACCGGCAGCGCCCGCACCCCGGCCCGCCCCTGGTGGGTGAAGGAGTCCCAGAGCAGGTGGCTCGCCGCCCCGACCGCGGCCGAGACCGCGAACCACCCGGGCCCGGCGGCGCCGCCCGGCCGAGTTGCTGCCGGGAGGCGCCCCGGCAGCAACTCGGCCGCCGCCGTCCGCCACAGGCCCCGCCAGAGCGCCACCGAGGCGGCCGCCAGCGCCACGTCCAGGGTCGGCACCGCCCACCAGCGGTGGGTCGACCCGCCGTAGCGGTAGACCCCGGGCAGCAGCGAGTCGGCGAAGAACGGCAGGTCGGGCGCCATCGACCCGGCCACCAGCCCCGCGGCGACCAGCGGCCCGCGCCCTCGCGCGCCGTCCAGCAGCGGGAGCACCGCGGCCGGGTGGCTGAAGGTGAACGGCATGTGTCCATCCTCCCCGTTGCCACGCCGGCCGCATCCGCTGTCGGTGCTGCTCGCTACGCTGCGGCCATGACCTCCTACCACCGGCGCTACGCCGCCGGCGAGCACGAGGCCGTCTGGGCGGAGCTGCGCGCGCTCGGGCCGGTGCCCGACCCGCTGCGCGAGGACGTCACCGCCGTGGCCGAGCTGACCATGCGCAGGGTGGAGCGGCACCTCGACCGGATCGAGCAACAGCTGGCCGGGCTGGACTTCGCGCCCGCCTGGCAGGTCCGGGAGCGGCCCACCACCGCGGGCCTGGCCGGGCTCGACCGGCTGGCCGGGGCGATCGGCCGGCTGCCGGCCGCGTACGAGGCCGGTCTACGGGTGCTCGGCGGGGTCTCCTTCGTCGGCGACTGCCCGGCCCTCGGGCTCGGCCACCGCCTGCCCGCCGGCGCGCCGATCTACCCGGACCCGCTCTGGCTGCCCTCGGTGGAGTCGCTGCGCGAGGAGTGGGAGGACTACCGGGCGGACGCCGCGGAGTACCCGGACCTCGCCACGGACGGCTTCTACCAGGGCGCCCCGGACGAGCCGCACCAGGCGAAGGTCAGCGGCGCGAGCTTCGACCTGGTCCTGCCGGACGGCTGCGCCGACCCGGTGGTGGACGGGGTGGGCGGCCGGCCGGGGATCACCCTGGTCGGGTACCTGCGCACCTCGGTCGCGTGGGGCGGATTCCCCGGCTGGTCCTTCGCCCCGCCGCAGGCGGTGCCGCCCGCACTGGCGGCCCTGCGGGCCCGGCCGGACTTCTAGCGCCTGCCCTCGCACGGGCGCTGGCTCGAGTCCACCCACCTACGAGGACTCCCACCCGCGCGCCGAGAGCAGGCACCGGACACCGCGGGGCCGCCCTCCGGGCGACGCCGGGGATCTACCGGCCCGAGGGCGCGTCCGACCGATCCCGCCGGGCTCCCGACGCCCCCGGGCACCGTCCGCCGGAGGCCGGGCGTGTCGTGGCGTGGCTGCTCCGCCGGCGGCCGGCCGCGCCGCGGACGGCGGCTGCGGCTGCCGGCGGTCGACCGGGAGCCCTGCACCGGTGAGCGCCGATGACTTCCCCGCCGCTCACCGCCGAGGGCGAGCAGGGCCCGGCGACGCATCCCCGTACCGGCCCGGCTCAGCCGGCGGGCACGCCCGCCGCCGCCGGGATCCCGGCCTCCAGGTAGCGCAGCCGGCCCTGGGTGCGCGCCTCCAGCGCGCCCACCAGCCGGCGGTGCCGGTTCGGCGGGAGCAGCCCGGCGGCCTCCTCCGCGGTGACGAACCGCCAGCCGCGCAGCTCGTCCCGGGGCAGCCGGATCCTGGCCCGGGCCGCCTCGTCCAGCCGGCCGCCGTCGAACATCAGCCGCAGGCCGCCCCGGCGCGGGCCGGTGCAGGGCTCCCAGTCGACCGCCAGCAGTCGCAGCGCGGCGCCGTCCAGCCGCAGGCCCAGCTCCTCCTCGGTCTCCCGCAGCGCGGCGTCGCTCGGCGCCTCGCCGCGCTCGACGACCCCGCCCGGGAACTCCCAGGACGGCTTGTAGACCGGGTCCACCAGCAGCACCCGGCCCTGCTCGTCGAAGAACAGCACGGCGGCGGCCACGGTGTCCCCGGTGGCGTCGTCGCTGCGCACGATGGGGCAGCGGGCGTCGCCGCCCTCCACCAGCTCGGCCAACCGCTCGGCGGTCTGCCGCGGGGTCAGCCCGCCGGTGTCGAGCAGCTGGGCGTCCCGGCCGAGCCAGCGTCTGGCCTGGCGGTAGTGCGGGAGGTGCTCCAGCCGCCACTGCCGGGCCCGCTCGCTGCGCTCCGGGTGGCCGGGGTACTCGTCCCCAGCCCTGATGCGGTCGAGCAGGATCGTTTCCGCAGGATCCAGCACGATGTGGTGCACCGCCAGCCCCCGGGTGGCCAGCGCGCCGAAGATCTCGTCCCGGTAGTCCTCCCGGAGCAGGGTCATCGGCACCACCAGCGGCCCCGGCACCTCGGCCAGCAGCGCCGCCGCGACCTCGGGCACCAGCCGCCGCCAGGAGGGCAGGTCCTGGAAGTCGGACACCGGCGCCAGCCGGTCCGCCGGCAGCATGCCGCGCAGCCCGGCCCCGACCAGCTCGGGGTCGTACAGCAGGCTCCCCGGCAACAGCTCCACCAGCTCACGGCAGGCGGTGGTCTTGCCGGCCCCGAACGGGCCATTGACCCAGACGATCACAATCTCCCCTGTCGTCGGCCCACCCCGGCGCGGCCGCGCCGAGGTCCTGACGCCGCGCCGTCCGGCGGCCACGCCACCCCAGGTGGTACCCGCGACCGCCCGGTCCCCATGCCTGCGGCCCCTCCGGCGCTGCTCATCCCGCCCCGGACGCCGCCTCCAGCAGCTGCTTCTTCAACACCTTGCCCATCGCGTTCCGCGGCAGCTCGTCCACCAGCACCACCCGCCGGGGCCGCTTGTGGACGGACAGCCGCTCGGCCACGAAGGCCGTCAGCTGATCGCCGGTCACCGCGCCGTCGGCGATCACGTACGCCACCACGGCCTGGCCGAGGTCGCTGTCCGGCGCGCCGACCACGGCGGCGTCGGCGACGGCGGGGTGGTCACGCAGGGCGGCCTCGACCTCCCCGGCACCGATCCGGTACCCACCGCTCTTGATCAGGTCGACCGAGGCGCGGCCGACGATCCGGTGGAAGCCGTCCGGTCCGATCACGGCGACGTCCCCGGTGCGGAACCAGCCGTCGGCCGTCCAGGACTCGGCGTCGGCGTCCGGCCGGTTGAGGTACCCGGAGAACAGCGTCGGCCCGGCCACCTGCAGCTCGCCGACGCTCTCGCCGTCCGCCGGCACCGGCCCGCCGTCCTCGCCCACCAGCCGGGTGCGGACGCCCTCCACCGGCAGCCCGACGCTGCCCGGCCGGCGCTCGCCGGCGGCCCGGGTGGAGACGGTGATCAGCGACTCGGTCATGCCGTAGCGCTCGATCGGGGCCTGCCCGGTCAGCGCCGCCAGCCGCTCGAACACCGGCACCGGCAGCGGGGCGCTGCCGGAGACCAGCAGCCGGGCGGCGGCCAGCTCGCGGGCCACCGCCTCGTCGGCGGCGACCCGGGACCAGACCGTCGGCACCCCGAAGTACAGGCTGCCGCGCGCCCCGGCGTACGCCGCCGGCGTGGGGCGCCCGGTGTGCACCAGCCGGCTGCCGGTGCGCAGCGCGCCCAGGACGCCGAGCACCAGCCCGTGCACGTGGAACAGCGGCAGCCCGTGCACCAGGGTGTCCTCGGCGGTCCACCGCCAAGCCGCGGCGAGCGCGTCCAGATCGGCGGCGATGGCCGCGTACGACAGCAGCGCGCCCTTCGGCGCCCCGGTGGTGCCGGAGGTGTAGAGCACGAAGGCCGGGCGCTCGGGCGCGGGTTCGGGAGCGGTGAGCTCGCCGCGCGCCGCCTGGTCCACCGGGAGCGCCTCGATGTCCTCGGCGCGCTCCCCCGGGCCCACCGCGAGCAGGGTCGCGCCGGAGTCCCGCAGGATGTGCCCGCGCTCCTTGGGCCCGGAGTCCGGTGCCAGCGGCACCACCGGCACACCGGCCAGCAGGCCGCCGACCACGGCCACCACCGTCTCCACCGTCGGCCGCGCCAGCACGGCCAGCGCCGGCGCACCGGCCACCCGGCGGGCCACCACCGCGGCCGCGCCGAGCAGTTGCTCGCGCGACAGCGCCCGGCCGTCGATCACCAGCGCGTCCGCCGCGTCGCCGAAGCCGCCCTCAAGTGCCGTCAGCAGTCCCATGCCCGGGAGCCTACCGGCGGGTCGGCCGTCGGTGTCGGGATCGCCGTGGGATCGGCCGGTGAGCGCTCCCCGGGCAGACGGTTCCGGCCGTCGGCGGCGCACGCCGAAGGGCGCGGCCCCCGCCGGGTGCCGCGCCCTTCGTCCGGTGCTCGGAGATCAGCCCTTGCGGGCCTTGACCTCGCCGGTGAGCTGGGGGAGGACGGTGAAGAGGTCTCCGACGATGCCGTAGTCGACGAGTTCGAAGATGGGGGCTTCGGGGTCCTTGTTGACGGC